>CAYOLS010000087.1:0-13147 GCA_964404845.1 uncultured Ferruginibacter sp.
ACTTGTTTGCAGGAAGCACTGCCGATGATGCCAGCAACTATACTAACCGCTCGCCATACCCTATGCTGCACTTTTTAAGGGAAGAAAGTGTAAGCAAGGCTGTTGATGGGCATCCCGGTATTGACGATGTGCCTTATAACAATATCCAATACGCCAGGGAAAAAGGCCTTACCTATATGCAGCAATTGCTGGCAAGTTGTATGCTGCAGGGTTAGCGAAACCAGCATTAACCTGTAAGATTAAAAAATTGTCATAAGGCAAGAAATTCAGAAGAGATGTTTTTTAATTAAAAAAATTCTCCATCTTTGCAGTCTTCAATTTCAGTCCATGGATATCTGTTAAGGTTCCTGTTGTAACAGGAACACCCTTTATAGCCAATTATCTTTCTGCAGCGCAGCGCTGCATTTATTCGTATATCTTTTAATTTTTTTTATGTCGAACAATACAGGATCATCCTATAGGTTGTCTAATATATTTTCTGTTATCAAAGAAGCCCTCAACGGTGAAGGGCAGGATTATACCACGGGCAGTATGCGCCGTGCCATTATTTTACTGGCCATTCCCATGATGCTGGAAATGGTGATGGAAAGCGTTTTCGCTATCGTGGATATTTATTTCGTAAGCCATTTGGGCAAACATGCCACTTCGGTGGTTGGTCTTACTGAATCGGTGATCACCATTGTATATTCCATTGCAATGG
The DNA here is from genome assembly GCA_964404845.1 of uncultured Ferruginibacter sp. Classification (GTDB taxonomy): domain Bacteria; phylum Bacteroidota; class Bacteroidia; order Chitinophagales; family Chitinophagaceae; genus Ferruginibacter. Next base: position 701 of record CAYOLS010000087.1, read on the forward strand.
GTATGAGCATGGCCGCTACCGCTATGGTAGCAAGGCGTGTGGGTGAAAAAGATGCCGAAGGCGCCAGCAGGGCTGCCATGCAATCGATCATCATTTCTCTGTTCATTACCATATTGCTTACAGTGCCCGGCTTTATTTATGCGCCGGATATTTTAAGACTGATGGGCGCAGAACCTGCCGCTATTGAAATGGGCACCAGTTATGCCCGCATCATTATGGGCGGAAGCATGGTGATCATGCTGTTGTTCCTGATCAACGGTATTTTCCGTGGTGCAGGCGATGCCATGATGGCAATGAAAAGTTTGTGGCTTGCAAACCTGTGCAATATCGTTCTTTGTCCTTTGTTTATCAGGGGGCTTGGGCCTATACCGGCAATGGGATTACCGGGTGCAGCCATCGCTACTACGGTTGGTCGTGGTATTGGTGTATTGTACCAGTTGTATCATTTATTCAATGGCAAGGCTGCTGTAAAATTCATTGCACAAAAATTAACGCCAGACTGGAAGCTTATCCGCTCCATACTGGATGTAGCATGGCCTGCAGCACTGCAATTCCTGATCGGCTCCGGTAGCTGGATCGTATTGGCAAAGCTGGTAGCAGATACAGGACATAGCGAAGCATCGGCAGGTTACCTCATCGGTATCCGTATCGTAATGTTCTTCATACTGCCTGCATGGGGAATGAGCAATGCTGCGGCAACACTGGTAGGACAAAACCTCGGCGCAGGTCAGCCATTAAGGGCTGAACAATCTGTATTGCGAACGGCGAAGTACAATGCTATTTTTATGTTGAGCGTATCCATGATATTTCTTGCATTTGCACCATGGATCATTTCATTTTTTACCAATGATCCGGCAGTGGCCAAATATGCGATCGATACCGTGAGAATATTAAGTGTAGGCTTTTTGTTCTATGGCGTCGGCATGGTAATGATCAATGCATTCAATGGTGCCGGTGATACCAAAACACCTACCGTCATTAACCTTGTAGGCTTCTGGCTTTTCCAGATACCATTTGCATGGCTGATGGCAAAGACTTTCGGGCTGGGACCTTATGGCGTTTTCTGGGCCATACCGGTAGCAGAATCGGCGATCAGCCTTGCTGCCTTTATTCTTTTTAAGAAAGGAAAATGGAAGCTGAAGCAGATATAATAATTGTAAAGCCGCAAATTAAAATTTGCGGCTTTTTTATTTAGCCGATCTTAATTTTTGGGCCAACTCTTTAAACGACAGGGTGCTGCTGGTTTGGTTATTGCTGCTGATATCTCCTGTTACCGTTTTACTTTTTTTATCTGCCTTTAACCAATAACAACCACAGTTGTTAATATAATAGTTGCCTTCGGGAGTATTGCCAATACGGGAAAAGGCAATGACATAATACTGGCCTACGGTAAAATTGGAAATATAAGGCCTGCACTGGGCACCATTATCGCCCCATACTTCAATGATCTTTGTTCCTGACTTGCCTTGATAGGTAGCAATGATCTTTACTTTCATGGCCATTGCAAAATTTTTCCTGTCTGCGGCAGAAGTATAATTGGTCCATTCTTTTATTTTAACCAGCGCTATCAAAGTTGTTTTAGGTGCCAGCTTTAAAAAAGAACCCTGGTAATTGCAACTGCAGGCTGTTATTTTTTGAGCCATAAAAAACAGTACTAACAGGAAGAATATTTTTTTCATACTATTTATTTAAAATTACTTACACTTCTATTCACAGCAATGACCTTCATGTTTTGAAGGTCCGCTGTACTATCACAGGCTTAAAAATTATATTACAAATAAAGGATGATCGTTTTACCACCATTCCATACAATGCCCAAAATCATAAGCCATAATAGCCACACCTACCCAGCTCAGGTATTTTGATGCAACCTGTTTGATCATTTTAACAATAACACCCCTCCTGAGTTCTTTTTTTGCAACATCCGAAAATGCCTGGAGCAATTCCTTGGCTGCATGCACTCCAAGCGCATGGAGCGCACAGTCAAGCACATCTCCTGTTCGCCCATATATAGGTATCCGGAACGGGTCAATTATTTCATCGCCCATCATGGTTGTATCAATAGTGAATCCCATTGTTTCCAATTGTTCAACCCTCATTACGGCCTGGCCTACCAGGGCGATCCTCGGATCATTCAATGAATCAAAATAATCGTTCAGGTCAATATCATAGTTCTGTGAAAGATAATTGACCGTCGGGTTCAGCAAAGGAGTAATGATATCCGATGCAATAGAATCGGTAAACCCATCCTCAAAAGTAGTAGAGCCGGTAGCGCCTGTTCCCGGGGCTCTTTGTTCGTCTTTTACTACATAAGGCTTGAGCTTTGCCCCCGCATTTTTATACAAGGCAGCCAGGTCTTTTGGCGCATTTGAAAATTCAGCATCGTTAGTTTGACTTTTTTTACAACCAACGATATAAAGGCTTACTACAGCCATCAGCGAAAAAATAAATCTTTTTTTCATTCTCGTTAATTTAAATAGTGAAAAATACCTGTGATACTATTTTCATAAGGGCATAGCGGGTACTGCTCATGCACCTACATAAGTTTTTACTATTGGCTACCCGGCAGCCGGTCATGCTGTTTTAATGAATGTAATCCTGGTTAATTCGTTTTCACCCGTCCTTTTTCTGCATCTGATGCACCGGATTGACGTGCATTCAGCGACTTGCCTTTATTGAACCTGTAAGAAAATGCGATCGTAGCCACCCTGCTGTCGAGCAGGCTCAGCCAGTTAGCTTTTGAATTAGCAATATTGCGGATATCGCCGCCGGGCTGGTTGGTATAAAAAATATCCGATACATTCAACCGCAGCGATCCTTTTCCTTTCAGTACCTTATACGACAGGCCTGCTCTTACCTGCCATACAGGGATGGTCAGGAACTGCCCTACCAATACCCTTGTCTGGTAACTGCCCGCCAACTCTGCGCTTAACTTTGGTGTAATGATGAATTGGTTGGTGGGACCAACGTACCAGTAAAACCTTCCTTCATCCAGCTTTTGGCCATACACATCAGACCTGAATGTGAGATTTTTCAGTTCTGTATATAATTGCAGTGTCCACCACTTTTGTATGGGAAAATTGGCATTTACATCAATGCCATAAGATATCTGTTTGCCAAAATTTCCCGGGCGGCTGTAATAAATAGTACCCCTTTGTTCATTGGTCTCCTGTATCAGGTTGTTGGCAATACCATACTCCAGCGTTGTGGTAATTTTATTTTTGTAGGTATGGGATATTTCAAAATTGTAAGAGAATGTTGGCTCCAGGAATGGATTACCGCCATAATAAGTATAGCGGTCAAGCGGGTAAGTAAAAGGATTCAGGTCCTGGTAATTAGGACGGTTGATCCGGCGCCCTGCAGAAAAACCTAACTGGTGTTTTTGCACACTGTCCAGCCTGTACAAAACAAAGATGGTTGGGAAAGCATTTGTATAATTCCGTTCAAAGCTGGAATCCTTTACTACAGGATTTCCCAGCTGATGACCTTTTATATTCGTATTCTCTATACGCAGCCCAGCCTGCACAGAAAAATATTTCCAGTCTTTTGAAAAATTGAGATAGGCTGCATTGATATTTTCCTTGTATTTGAAACGATTGGAAAATTCGTAATTGGGTTGAGGCTGGTTGTTGATCACATCAAAAAAATCAGCAGTATTATCTGTTTGCACAAAGCTGCTTTTGGCGCCCGCATCCCACTTGCCTCCTTTTGCCAACGGGTGCACATAGTCCACTTTGATGGATTGTATGCCGATATCCGCAGGCAGTGAAGACTGAAGCGTGCTGCTATTTTTTAATGTCCCGTCAGCATCGTATACATTGTTCACCAGGTTCTGCGAAACCGAAGAGCGGTAAACAATATAATCTGCATTGGCAGAAAGTTCCCGGCCCTGCTTGTTGAGCTTTTTTGCATAGTTAAGATTCACACTGCCATTCCTCCATTTTCTTTTGGAAGGATTGCTAGCTTTTATCAGCGATGCTTCATCATGGTTTTGATCCGTGATCACCGCATTATTCTTAACTGGTGAATGAGAAGGATTAAGAAACCCGGCCAATACAAAACCTACCGTTATTTTTTCATTCGCATAATAATCTGCACCGATCCTTGCATTAAAGCTTTGCTGCTCTTTTTTTTATGTAAGAGTTTTGCTTAAACCCTGAACTGAATGCGCCACCGGGTTCAAAATACTGCCTGGTAATAGTAAGGTCCTGGTAAGAATTATTATCACTGATACCGGCATTGCCAAAAAAATTGAATTTATTTACCCGGTAGTTGATATTAAAGCTGTTATTGGTGCGATGGTATTTCCCCTGCCCGTAAGACAGGTTAAGCGCCCCATTGATACCCTTTACTTTATTTTTTTTGAGCCTGATATTGATAACGCCGGCATTGCCTGCTGCATCATAACGTGCCGGTGGATTGGGCATGATCTCGATGCTTTCAATAGAGCCGCCAGGCAAAGAGCGCAGGTAACCCGCAAGATCGGCCGCAGAAAGATAGGTAGGCTTATCATCAATGAACACCAGCACACCCGGTTTGCCTTTCAGGGAAATATTGCCGTTGATATCTACCAGTACACCCGGCGCTTTTTCCAGCACTTCCAGCGAAGTAGCGCCGGCATTCCCGATCAGCGCATCTGGATTCACTACTACCCGGTCTATCTTTTTTTCAATGAATGGTTTTTTAGAAACCACTTTTACTTCCTGCAGGTTGGCAGCAACTTCGTTCAGGACAATCGGCTCCAGCTGCATTTGCGGCTGCTGCGGCAGGATAACAATGATAGCACTGCTGTATTGCTGAAGGCCGGATTGTGCGATCACTACCTTGTAAGAACCTTCCTTCAGCATTTCAAATTCAAATTTTCCGTTGTCATCAGCAAGAGTTGTTTTTGCAAAGGAGGAATCTTTTGCATGTACAAGGCTGATCAAAAGGCCAGCTTGCCGGCCCGGTGCTTTTACGGATCCTTTTATGGAACCGATCTGGGCATAGCCGTCTTTAAGTAATAAAAAACTACATAAAAGGATGAAGCAATGTTTTATCATGGTCAGTACTATTTTTGGGATTCCGCCTGGTTGGTTTTTTTGTATATCCATTTACCGGCAACATAGCCGCTTTTAAAAAGCAGCAATACCATCAGCAGAACCAGCATGCCTGCCAATATTTTTACAAAGCTGCCGGTAGTTTTCACCTTCATGGTTGTTTGTTGAATGATTGATCGAATGCTGTAAAATTCAGGCAAGAGAAAAACTATGCTTTGTAGAATCCTGCTATTTTCTTTGCAGGCCGGAAGGATTTATCTTAAAATGTTTTTTGAAGGCTTTGCTGAAAGAAAAAATATCTGCAAAGCCACATTCAATGGCCACTACAGACACAGGCAGCTGGCGCTGACCAAGCAGGCATTTTGCTAACTCAAGCCTTTTATGAACCATATACTGGTGTGGCGAAACGCCCATCATCCGCTTGAACAACCTGAAAAAATGATACTCCGACATGCAGGCTTCCCTTGCAATGGTTTGTATGCTGAGTGGTTGTGTGAACTGCCCGTCGATCATTTCCTTTCCCCTGCATATCCGCCTGTACAATTCTCTTTTTGTCTGGCGCTTGATACCCGGCAATGATTGCAATTGTTTGAACACCGGCAACTGGTCGGCAATGATCTTTTCTGACAGGGAATAGAAAAATTCAATATTGAGGTCCATGGCATCCATTCTTTTTTCCTGTATAGAATGGCTGATATCCTTCAATGCTTTACCAAGCACTGTTTTATCTGCCTCGTAGTTATTTTCCGGGAAATAGGGTGTGCAGAAAAAAAGGCCCAGCTCTGCATCGGGGTAGCTGGTGTCGGGGCGGCGCATGCTTGACACCACTTCATACATGAGTTCGGGAACAATGTTCACACAGATGCCTTTTACCTTATGCCGGCTTTCAATTTCCACATGGCCCTGCTTGGTGCTGTTGCACAATAAATAACTGCCGGCATTAATCATGTATTCCTGCTGATCGAGGTTGTAGAGTTCAGAACCTTCCAGCACGTATTTAATAGCAAAACCTTTTGAAAGAACGGGCTGGTAAAATTCACTGAGAGAAGAAAACACAACGGTGTTGTTATTCTGCTCAATGGATCTCATCAACTGGCTGGTATCGCTGAACAATGGCTGCATTGGCTGGTAGCTGATAAGTTTTGGTGGCGGTTTTGATATACGTCCAAAGAAAACTTTTCCGGTTGATTCCTATAAACAGAATTACATGAGTGGCAAGGTGGTTTTGTTAATTTTTGGCAAAGAAACTAAAAACATATGCCGGCCACGATCTCGTACAATCACATTGCTGGCTGCCCACAGTTTACGGCAGCAGGCAGTGTTGGCCGGCATAAGGATAAGAACGCAGGATACGGAGTGAGTTAACCACTTATTTTTGATCGTGTATTTACACGTTATTTAAGAACGGCTTCAACAAGCTCTGCCTGGCAACTTTAAATTAACAGGCTGCTTATTTTTTTGCCAATACATCTTTCATCCAGTTGCAGGCATAGTCGAATAGTTTTGTATTGAATCGGGTGGAAGCATAAGCTGCAAAACCAGCAGGGTCGGCCTGCCATTTTACAAAATCTTCCATGGTACCGATCTCTTCAAAATTATGCGTGGTACCGGCAGCCTGCCAGAAGCTGGCATTACCGGGGCGCATTTTATTTATGTAGTTCACCAGTGCCTTGTGATCATCTGCATTATTGGCCGCCATATCCGCTTCACCATAAATGGCCAGTACAGCGCTCTTTGTGTTGCCCCAGGCTTTGGTGATATTGTGCTGGTTCATCTCTTTATGAAAGCGGGCGCTTCGGCCGGAAGAACCAAGGCCGGTCTTTGCATCATAGTTAATGATCAGCTCCATAGCAGCAAGACCTTTTTCGTTTTTGATCACTTCTTCTACTGTTTTATCAGAATAAAAATAATCGTAGATATATGGTTTGGCGGCTTCAATAGTATCCCTCAGCACCGCCAGGTTTTCACCATAATACTGCAGCTGGATAAGATAGGCATCAATAAGATAATCTACCCATTGTTTGAACACCGTACCATACACAATTATGCCCTTGGGTTGGTATTCGTTTGCGATCAGTGGCGCCACCAGTCCTCCCATGGAATGACCAAACAAGAACACAGTCTTTTTATCTACCTGCGGTAGCGTAAGCAGGTTTTTGTAGCCTGCCCTGTACATATCCAACTCTTCATCAAAGCCCATGGTTTCACAGGGAGGCATATTGGTATTGTCGCCCATATCTGCTTTTTCCATCCGGTAAACAGCAAAGCCACGGTCTACCATGGCATCAATGGCCTGTTTGGTGATATCCAGATCTTTGAAATTATCCATGGAATAACAAGGCAATCCCTGCAGGAAGAAAACAGTGCCTAATGGCTTTTTGCCTTTGGGTGTTTTATAAATGGTCCTTACATATCCTTTGTTGTAGGCAAATTCATCGTAAAAAATATCCGCAGTACTGCTCATTTCCATTGGGCGTGCAACTACCCTGGTCTTTAATTGCAACGTTTTATGATTGCGTATAACCGTAACCGTTATCGGGTTGCCCTCCCGCAACATTTTTGCAATTACAGGCAATTGCTGCGGCGACTGCACTACCGTTTCATTGATCTTTGTAATGATATCGTAAGGCTGCAAAGCAAGACTTTCTGCCGTGGTACCGGGCAAAACAAACTGCACTACAGCTCCTTGTTTGTATTGAAGCCTTGCCGCAGTACTGTCCGCAAGTCTTTGAAAATATCCTACGCCCAGGCTGCCTTTCCGCTGTATGTGCTGCGCAAAGGTTTGTTGCGTTAACAGCAAAAGGAGGATTAGCATGTTATTTCTCTTCATCATGCAACATGTTTTAAAGTGATTGCCATTGATAGCTTATTCAGGGTTCATTATCCCTTTTAAAACATTGCTGCCGGCTAAATATTTATTGGCGACATGGATGATATCTTCTTTTGAAACATCCTGCACTATTTTGAGATAGTCGCTTAGCACAGGAGCTTTAAACTGGTAACTCAGCTGCAGGTCCAGCATATTGCACCAGTAAATATTTGTTTTAAAGAAATTCTCTACTACTTTCACCCGTTGTGCTTTTGCCTTTTGTACTTCTTCTTCGGCTACGTTGCCACTAATGACCTGTTTTACCAACTCATCAAATGCATTGATGATCTTTCCTGCATTATCAGGCAATGAAGAAACGGCAAGAGCGATACTATAGTCCGCTACAGGTGGGCGAATGATCACACTATTTACTTTAGGCGCATAGGTATTGCCCATCTCTTCCCTCAGCTTCTGGTTGGCACGCATCTGCAATATTTCGCCCAGTAATAAAAAAGTCTGTACCTCTTTATCATTGGTCTCTTTTAATTTACCGTAATAAGAATAATTGATCTCCGATTTATTTTCCTTGCCTGCTTTAAATACCAGGCTGTTGTTACCTGTTATGGCCGGAATGATATTGCCCTTGTTAAGCGTTACGGGCTGTGAACCGGAAGGAACGGAAGCAATGTATTTTTCTACCAGTAAAGGGAAACTGCTTTCGTCAATATTGCCGCTGAACACCAGTACCAGGCCGTTTAAATTAGCAGTGATCTTTTTGTACAGCGTTTCCAGGTCTTTCAACTGCAAGGCCTGCGTTTCCTGTTCGGTGGGGAATCCTGCCTGGCGGCTTGAATAATTGAACTTGAACCTGTTGAGGGAATCGCTGAATTTGATGGCCGGATTTTTAAGCAGGCTGCCTACCTGTGTTGCATAGTTTGTTTTGATGCCTTCAAATTCTGCCGCATCAAAATTCACGCTGGTCATTTTAAGATAAAAAAGCTGCAGGAGTTTTTCAAGGTCTTTAGCGCTGGCATTACCATTGATCATTAATTGCGTGGGCGCAATGTTCATGAAAATATTGGCTTCCACACCTGTCATTATTTTCGGCATATCCACCGCTTTGTTATTGCCCACACCCATAGAGCCTGCCAGCGGGAAATAACGGGCTGTTTTGATCTCATCTTCAGACAGGTTGGTATGCCCGCCCCACTGGCTTCCCTTTAATACGATCTCGTCGTTTTTAAAATCTGTTTTCTTGTAAACAACGGTGATACCATTGGCCAGGGTCATTTTTTTTGAACCTGTGTAATCATCTGCTTCTGTTGCCAGGATCCTGCCCGGCTGTGGCGCTTTGTCCATCAGCTGCGCATCCAGCTTGCTTTCAGCATAGGCGGTTACCTGTTGCAGTTTGGCTTTTTCATATACTGCCGTCAACTCTGCTTCTGTGGTTGCATTCTTCATTGCATCTTTCGCATTAAATAATATGAATACGGGCTTATTAAGATCAAGTTGTTTTACAACAGTGTTCACATATGCAAGGCTGAGGTTTTGCAAAAAGGCTGCCACATATTTTTGCTCCGCTTCTATGCCAGGGCTTGGTTCTTTGTTAAGAAAATGCTCAATGTATTCAGCTACATAATTGGCAGATTCTGTTTTGTCTTTTTCGAGTAGTGATTCTTCATACTGTTTAAGCATGCTTTTCTTTACCCTGTCCAGCTCCGGTTGTGTAAAACCAAACTGCCTCGCCCTTAACACTTCTGCCACCAGCAGGTTAAGCGCCTGTACAGGATCATTTTTTACCACGGCAAACAGGCTTCCAATTTTATAGCCTTTCAAAAAAGAGCCGGAAGGATTGATGCTTCCATAACTAACCGGTGAAGTAGGGTTTACAAAATTTTCTTCCAGCCTGCCTGCAAACAAAGAAGACAGCACCCGGTCAGTCAGCTCATCACCATATTCTTTCCATTTCGTTGCAGGTATATTTTTTCCGAGTGCGAAATAAACACTCAGTATATTGTTGGTATTTTCAGCATCGGTTACAATTTTGGCGGTATTTTTTGTATGCCAGCTGATCGGCGTAACATCAGGCCTTGCAGGTGCGCCTGCCGGGGTTTTCAGGTCGGAAAAAAGAGAACGGATGGTTGCTTCCGCCTGGTTCACATCAATATCTCCTACGGCAATAATGGCCATATTATCCGGCCTGTACCAGTCTTTATAAAAATCTGAAAAAGCCTTGCGTGGCGCTGTTTTAATAATCTCTTCCTTACCGATAGGAATGCGCCTTGCATACTGGCTGTTGTTGGTGAGATAAGGAATATACTGTGCATACATTCGCTGGCCTGCATTCTGCCGCATTCTTTTTTCCTCTATGATGATGCCCCGTTCTTTATCGATCTCTTCCGTTTCCAGCAGCAGGTTGCCGGCCCAGTCTCTTAATACCTGGTACCCGTTGTGCAATATTTTTTCATCATTGCTCGGGATGGGAAGCATGTAAATGGTATAATCAAAACCCGTGGTAGCATTCAGGTCTGCGCCAAAACGTACGCCTGCTTTTTCCAGGTAATTCAACAATTCATTTTTGGGGAAATTTTTGGTGCCGTTGAAAGCCATGTGCTCTAAAAAGTGGGCCACGCCCTGCTGGTCATCTCTTTCCAGCACTGAGCCTGCATTTACTACCAGGCGCAGTTCCGCTTTGTCTTCCGGCTTTGCATTTTTGCGTATATAATAAGTAAGGCCGTTGGGCAGCTTGTCCAGCTTTGTATTTTTATCAAATACGATCGGGTCTTCCGGTTTTTGTGAAAAAGCGGAAGAAGCAGCCAGCAGGCTGATGACGATAAAAAGGAGCATTCTTTTCATTGTAGTAGAATTGACAGTTGTTTTCAATACCTGCAAATCTACCCGGCACCTATACCGGCCATTTGTAAAATCCTGCTATTTTTTTAAACGCCGGTACAGGCGGTTATTTATTAGTAATAACGGAAGGCGTTTTAGGTTTTTGCCCGATGATGTCCGACAAAATTTTCCATTGTCCGTTCTCTTTTCCTAAAACGATCAGCACAGTGTTAACACCTGTCTTTTCAACTCCCTTATCAACCAGGCGCTGCCATTCCTTAAAAATAAAAATGGCAGTATTTTCATACTGGTACAGCACTTCATCGTATACAGAATCGGCAATAAGCCTGAATTCATTTTTTGTTTGCCGTTTTGTAAGCCCTTCCAGGCTGATCGGCGCTCCATCCATTCCATGATAAAAATAAGCGGGCGATAAAATTGATCTTCGCCTTGCATCTCTTTCTCCTACATCTTTATATTGCTCAAATATTTTTGCATAATCATCCAGCAGCTTCAACACAGCACTATCAGGCGGATGTGTGCCTTCCATTTTTATTTGCTGTGCAAAAGCACCTGAAGAAAAAAACAGGACCAGCAGTGTTATAAAAATTTTCATACGCATATTATTCAGATCTTTAGAATTGGCCGGTTTCCAGGCCTTGCTGTATTTTATAACAGGCAAATAGCACAAATATCGCCAGCAGGAAGGCAAACACAACTATAATAATATAGCTATTGCCGGGGTCGGGTATATTTTTGGCGGGATCAGCTCTTTCGTAGATCAGCGGCAATTCATCGCCGATATCGTAAGGCATACCTCCTACAATGATCTCCTGCGACACCAGCTGCCCGGTTTCCAGCTTAAACTCTATCCCTATCCTGTTCATTCCTTTGGCAGAACGGCCGTAGATCTCTTTCACCGTGGCGGTTGTTTTTATACCTTGTTGCCGCATGCGTTTGAAACGCTTCATTTTAAACAAGGTAATAATGAAAGGCACAAAGCCGATAATGATCATTATGGTATAGATGATTGCCATATTGTAATTCGTAGTAATAAAATATTTAGCCCTTCCGGGATTTATATTGTGGTGTTGCTGCTAATACAACCATAATAATGGCGACAATTCGCAGAGTATTCATAGCTGTTCAAAATTCAAAAAAACAATAGCGGCATACAATAGCGAAATCGGGTGAGACATTATACGGGTAAATGGCCTATAGCTCGTATGCATTGCCTATATTTGTTGCCTAACATTAACCTTTTTCGTCAATGGCCATTTTTGATATCAGGCTTCCCAAGTCGATTGCAAAAGCTTTGAACCTTCCACAGAGTGATCCGAGGCGCCAGCAGCTGAAAGTGTTGAAGAAATTATTAAAAAAGGCAAGGTTTACACAGTTTGGGCAACGCTACAGGTTTGATGATATATTGTTCAGCAAACATGTGGGCAAAAAATTTCAACAGCTCGTTCCCACTTATAATTACAGCAAAATTTACAGCGACTGGTGGTACAAGACCCTGGAAGGAACACCGGATGTATGCTGGCCGGGTGTTATAAAATTTTTCGCCCTCAGCAGCGGCACCAGTGAAGCGGCGAGCAAGTACCTGCCCATTACTAAAGACCTTATCCGCAGCAATACACTTACGAGCACCAGGCAGCTGATCAGCCTGGCCCGTTATGAGAATATCCAGCGCAGTGCCATTGGCAAAGGATGGCTCATGCTGGGCGGCAGCACGCAGCTGCAAAAGGGACCTACTTATTACGCCGG
>CAYOLS010000088.1:0-13107 GCA_964404845.1 uncultured Ferruginibacter sp.
GGTGAGGAAAACGATCAGGGTGTCTTTGAAGTCCGGCATCATGCGAAGCAGGTTGCATACTTCAATGCCATTTTTACCCGGCATCATTATATCTAAGATGATGAGTTCGGGTTTTGCTTTTTTCGCTTTTTCTATGGCTTCATCCCCGTTTTTTGCGGTTACTACATCATAGCCTTCCTGCTGCAGGTTAAATTGTATGATCTCCAGGATATCTGGCTCATCATCTGCAATCAGTACTTTTCGGTTTGTACTCATAAAAAAATAGTTGTGCAAAAGTACTTTAACATATCCAGCAATCATCCGTTAAAGCGGCGTTATAATATTATTAAATTGTTAAGCGCAATTGGTACGATTCTTTATTATTGTAAAGCTGTAAGCTGTGTTATAGCTTAAATTTCAGCATCTTTGCACAAGAAAAGGACTTTATGAAGCATATATCTCTACTCTTATTTTTACTGGTAACAGGCGCCTGTGCGAAAGCGAGCGAAGCAGCAGATACGGTGAAAATTCCCTTGTTCCGCCAGGTATTCCATGATAAGATAGATAAAGAGCAGCAACTGCTCGATAAAATGGATGGCAAACAGGATGATGTGTTGAAGGTTAATAAAAATGAAGAGATCAATCTTCATGTTACAGATGCCATGTTTCGCCAGGTAGATGAATTGCAGACATGGGTAGAAAAAAATGCAAACATTGCAACCAATAATGATAAGATCCGTTATCTCCGCCTTGTGGAAGACCTGGTAAGAAGCGCCAGGATAGAATGGGCCAAAAGGCAGATCAAGCCCTTGGATTTTCCAACACTGTATGCAAGTTTTGACCAGGCGCTGAAAGAAGTAGCCGAAGGCCGTTCCATTTTACCCACTATACAGGCATCACCTTACGAAGTTGCAAAAATTGTTACAGCTATTTTCCAGGATAACCCCGATTACAAAAGAGCAGATGAACTGGTGTATTTAAAGTATGCAAAGTTGCACCCGGATAATATTTTAAAGACCATCAGGCCTTATGTAAAATCAGATTTTGCAGACAGCCTTGTTGTGATCGCCTGCAAAAACAATCCTGTGCAGCTGTATAGTTTTGCTCAATCCACTTCTTCGCCTGAAGGAAAGCTTATTAATGAGAACAATGATCCCATGGTTAAAACCGTGGTGCAACTGAGCAAAACAGCGAATGCATTGTTCTATTATCCTTTTTTAGATGACCTGCTGAGCGGTAAAAAAACTATTGAACAGATAAGGCCGCTGGTAGGCGACGGCGATGCATCTTATGACAGCATTGGTTATTACAAATTGCTGGTGAATACTGAGATAGAATATTTTAAACGCATGGCGCCACCCACAAGAGATACACCTGTGGCTATGTTTGGTCCCAATGGTTTAAGAGATATGCTGAAAGGAAAATCATTGCAACATTTTATCAAACCGATCAACGACCTGCATGATGTAAACAACCTGGCCATTCGTATGAAAGCCATACAACCATTGTCGCCTACAGAATTGTATTATATGATGGTGATGGGAGAGAGCGATCTCTACACATCCAGTTACAAACACAGCTTTAACCGTATGCTGCAGCTGATGGGTAGTAAGCCCCGTGGTGATTCCTTATTGCAGAATGTGCATTTTGATTACTTTAAAAAGTTCATCAAGATGGCGGCGAATTATAATAAGCTGGACACTTTCTTAAAAACAATGCCGCTCGATAAATCAGAGATACTGATGAAAGCATTTGTTGCCAACCTTGATAAAACAGGCAACCTGGAAGATGCAGTGGATGTAGCGGACTCTTACAGCAGCATTACCGATAAAAAATTACTGGCTACTATTTTATCGTACGCAGAGCAGAACGAAACAAAAAGCATACAGGAAAATAACCAGCGGGGATCGCTAATTTATGGCCTGCTGAAAATGATTATGCTGTCTGCAGACAGTACCAATAAAATTGACCTGACAGAATTAGTGGGCATCCCATCTATTTATGAAATAAGTAATAAAGAATTGCAGGATGAAAAGGGAAGGATCGTGCAACAGGTCTTCTTTTATGGAGATGAAGACGGGAAAACCTTTTTCCCTCCATTCGTTAATTCCTTTTCACCAAAAGAATGGAAGGTTACTTATAAAAAGGAATGGGTGGAAATTGTTTCGCTTAAAGGCAATGTATATGTGTATGCCAATCGTCCGCTGGATTACGATGCCAACCTCGATGATTCGGCACAGGTGCATTTAGCCAATTATTTGGAAACGCTGGACATGCATCCTTCCATAGTAGTTCATCGTGGCCATAGTTACTGGCTGCCCGGCACCATTAAGAGAATGCCAGCCGATGCAAAAATTGTGGTGCTTGGAAGCTGTGGCGGTTACCAGAACCTGAATCAAATATTGGAGACCTGCCCTGATGCGCATATCGTATCTACCAAAGAAATTGGTGCAGGCGATATCAACCGCCCCATTCTTAATTATATGAATGCGTCGTTTATTTCCGGCAATACATTATCGTGGAAAAGGATGTGGCAGGCCTTGAGTAAAACGTTTGCCACTGATCCAAGTCCCGCCATCAGGGAGAGTTGGGACGATTATGTACCGCCTTATAAAAATCTCGGGGCTATTTTTATAAAAGCCTATCATAAAAAAACATACGAAGAGTAAATACAGCTCGTTTTATATAGCCCTGCTTACGAGCAGGGCTTTTTGTGTATGCCCGTTCAACCCATTTTGCAGCGGATTTATTTATGCCTTCTTAAATTTGTACAATGAGCACGGAGATAGCAGCGGATAAACAGTCAAGGGTATCAGTTTTAAAACGGGTTTTCAGTTTTGCCAGGCCATACCGTAAAAAATTTTACTGGTCGGTCTTCCTGGCCATCTTCCTGGCGGCAATTGCGCCTGTACGGCCTTTGCTGATACAGATTACCATCAATGACGGCATCGGGGCAAAAAGCAATGAGCTGGCGCATTTCATCAATGGCCCCGGCGGCTTTATCATTGAGATCACCATTATACAGATCGTATTGCTCATCATAGAAACCATTTGCAGGTTCGTATTTACCTTCAGCACGGCATCGCTCGGGCAAAGCGTGGTAAAGGACCTGCGGGTGAGCACTTTCAAAAAGATCACTACGCTCAATTTGTCTCAGTTTGATAAAACACCCATCGGCACACTTACTACAAGGACCATCAATGATATTGAATCGGTGAATGATATCTTCAGTGATGGGTTAATTCCCATCATTGCCGACCTGCTGTCCATCATTTCTGTGCTTACTTATATGTTTTGGGTCGACCCCGTGCTTACACTGGTTTGTATGGCACCTTTTCCTATCATGATCATTGCAACTTATTTTTTTAAGGAAGCCGTGAACAAATCTTTTATCAGGGTAAGGAATGCAGTGGCGGCGCTTAATGCGTTTGTGCAGGAGCATATCACCGGTATGGGGCTGGTGCAGGCATTTGCAGCAGAAAAAAGGGAACAAAAACATTTTGAAGACATCAACAAAGAGCATCGTAATGCCAATATCAAAGCCATTTTTGCGTACTCTGTTTTCTTCCCGATCGTAGAGCTGGTGTCAGCAATATCCATCGGCCTGCTGGTATGGTGGGCAGCAAAAGATACATTGCAGATGGAAGATGCGGCAGCTGCAAGGGCAGGCGCAGTAATTACTTCATTCATATTATGTCTTAATCTTTTGTTCCGTCCGTTAAGAGTGATAGCTGATAAATTCAATGTGTTGCAGATGGGGATGATCGCCAGTGAGCGGGTGTTCAAAGTGCTCGATAATCCGGATATTACGGAGCATACCGGCACACTGGGAAAAGAACATGCTTTACAAATAAAAGGATCACTTGAATTTGACCATGTTTGGTTTGCATATATTAATGAGCAGTATGTTTTAAAGGATGTTTCCTTTGGCATCGAACCCGGGCAAACACTCGCCATTGTAGGGCATACGGGCAGTGGTAAAACATCTGTCATCAGCCTGGTCAACCGGCTGTACAAGATCAATAAAGGCGAGGTAAGGATCGATGGAAAAAACATCAGCGATTACGATATTGATTTCCTGCGCAGCAGGATCGGCGTGGTATTGCAGGATGTATTTTTATTCGGCGGATCTATACTGGATAATGTTACCCTTCGTAATCCTGAAATAACAAGAGCACAGGTTGAACATGCTGCAAGGCTGATCGGTATGCATGATTTTATTACGAGCCTTCCCGGCGGTTATGATTACAATGTAATGGAAAGAGGTGCAACCTTATCCATGGGGCAACGCCAGCTGCTTTCTTTTATAAGGGCTTTGTTGTATGATCCATCTATATTGATATTGGATGAAGCCACTTCCTCCATTGACACCGAAAGTGAAATGCTCATACAGCATGCGATAGACAAGCTGATCGCCGGCAGAACATCCATTGTAATAGCCCACCGTTTAAGTACCATCCGCAAGGCCGATAAAATACTTGTGCTGGATAAAGGCGAAGTAAAAGAGATCGGAAGCCACCAGGAGCTGATCAAAAAACAGGGCTTCTATTACCAGTTGTACCAGATGCAGTTTAAGGAAGAAGAAAATAAAACGCTGGTGTAAACCTTAATAAGTTCATAAATACCTGATTGCCTGTAAAAAAGTGCTGAAAAACCTAAAATCCGGCGGATATTTATGAACCAGAAAAAAAACATAAAACAGTAGAGAAAGGGTAATTCTTGCAATTCGTGTAATTCGCCCCATTCGTGTAGTAACAAATTGATTAAATTCCTCCCTTCTAATTTTTAAATTCCCCCTTCCGCCCTTATCTTTGCGGCAAATTTCAGGACCTATATGGTAGCAAAGCGATTCAAATCATTACTGGTAGCGGCTTTTAGCCTTGGCATTATATTTTTCTCTAATTCAATTTTTGCACAGGATTCTACTCATGCAGGTGCAGAACAGCACCAGGCTGAAGGAGATCATGGTAAAGAAGAGAAATTTGACGTTACCAAAACCATCCTGGAACACATCAGTGATGATCATAGCTGGCATTTATGGGGCCATACTTCCATTCCTTTACCTGTGATCTTATACAGCGATAAAGGGATCGAATTTTTTTCTTCTTCCAAACTGGTAGACGAACATCACGAACCGGCCCCTTACCAGGGAAATTACCTGTACAAAACATTTGAAGGCAAAATAAAAGTGATCAACGAAGACGGCTCCATCAACGAAGCCGCTACAGGTAAAGTGTGGGATTTTTCTATCACTAAAAATGTTGCTTCCTTATTGCTGACCGTTGCTATCCTGTTGCTCATGTTCCTGAGCGTAGCCAAAGCGTACAAACGCACCGGTGTTAAATCAGCTCCCAAAGGCTTCCAGTCTTTTATGGAACCGATCATTTTGTTTGTAAGAGACGATATTGCAAAACCGAACATCGGCCACAAATATGCTAAGTACATGCCATTCCTGCTGACCGTATTCTTTTTGATATGGATCAACAATATCCTTGGCCTTGTACCTTTCTTCCCGGGTGGGGCTAACGTAAGTGGTAACATTGCATTTACCATGACGCTGGCCATCTTCACATTTATACTGGTAAATATCAATGGTAATAAAGACTACTGGGGGCACATTTTCTGGATGCCGGGTATGCCTGTTGCCATGAAAATATTCCTGGCGCCGATCGAATTGCTGGGTGTATTTACCAAACCTATTTCATTAATGATTCGTTTGTTTGCAAACATCACTGCAGGCCACATTCTTATCCTTACACTGATCTGTTTGATATTTGTATTCCAAACCGTATTTGCATCAGCGGTATCTGTACCGTTTGCAATATTTATCGGGCTCATTGAAATGCTGGTGGCTTTTTTACAAGCCTTCATCTTCACCATGCTTGCCGCAATGTACATTGGTATGGCGGTAGAAGAACATCATCACCATGGTGATCATGAACCACATTACCACGAGCCTGAAACAGCTTAATTAATAACTCTTTTTATAACAATTAAAAACTAAAAATCATGGTAGGAAGTATTGCTGCAATTGGTGCGGGCTTAGCTGCGATCGGTGCTGGTATTGGTATTGGCCAAATCGGTAAAGGTGCGGTAGAAGGTATTGCTCGTCAGCCGGAAGCTGCTAACGACATTCGTGCAAACATGATCGTTGCTGCTGCCTTCGTGGAAGCGGTTGCGCTGTTCGCTGTGGTAGTTGCCTTCTTGGGTAACAATCCTGCATAATGCACTCAAAAATTTCAGGCTCAATGCAAAGGGCGGAGAGCCTGAAATTTCATTTTTTTAGTTTACAATTTCACAACAGAATTTAAACATTCATTTATATGTTTTTTTTAGAATTAAACCCACTGGTTAAGCCTGAGATAGGCCTCGTATTCTGGAGCTCAATTGCTTTCCTTGCGCTGTTATTCATCCTGGGCAAATTTGCCTGGAAGCCGATCATGAAAGCGATCAATGAAAGGGAACAAGGTATTGCTGATGCTATTGCTTCTGCAGAAAAAGTAAAGCTTGAAATGGCACAGCTGAAAAACGACAACGAAGCGTTGCTGGCTACTGCCCGTGAAGAAAGGGGCGCAATGCTGAAAGAAGCAAAAGAAATGAAGGACAGGATCATCAGCGAAGCAAAGGAAGAAGCTAAAGTACAGGCTGCTAAAATTGTTGCAGATGCACAGGCTTCTATCAACCAGCAAAAAATGGCCGCCATTGTTGACCTGAAAAACCAGGTTGGTAAACTGGTAGTTGAAGTAAGTGAAAAAGTACTGCGCAAAGAACTAAGCGATAAAGCTGCACAGGAAAATTATATTAAAGAACTGGCCAACGACGTAAAATTAAATTAAGAACAGCCGTTAGCTATTAGCTATTAGCTGTTAGCCTTAGCGCTAACATGCTTCTGCTAAAAGCTAAAGGCTAAAAGCTAATAGCTACAATGAATAATCCACGTTTAGCAGGCAGATACGCAAAAAGTTTACTGGACCTGGCAGTTGAAACCAACAGCCTGGATACAGTCTTTGCAGATATCAAACTGATACAATCGATCATAAAAAGCAATCCCGATTTTGTAAATCTTATCAAAAGCCCGGTAATTGCCAGCGATAAAAAAGAAAAGATATTGTCAGCCATCCTGGGTGGTAAGATCAATAATGTTACTACTGTTTTTTTACAGCTGCTCACAAAAAAATCAAGGGAAAGTAACCTGCCTGAAATTGTAAAAGCATTCACTGAGCAATACAATGAACTCAATAATATTCACCAGGTAAAACTGACCACGGCTGCACCTATCAGCGAAGAGTTGAAAAATGCGATCGTTGCTAAAGTAAAAGCAGATACCGGTTTGGAAAAGATCGAACTCGAAGCATCTGTAAAGCCAGAGCTTATCGGTGGCTTTAAACTGGAAATGCGTGGCAACCTTGTTGATGCAAGCATCTTAAGAGATCTGAACGACGTTAAAAAGCAATTCGCCAACAACGAATACCTGCACAGCATCCGATAATCTTGTCTGACGGTCGCCGCCTGACAACAACATAATTTTTAAACGCTCCATTTATGGGGCGTTTATTTTTTCTCCCAATATTTTTCTTAAACAATAGAAATAACTCCCCATTTTGCCCATTTCTATGCTAACCCTATCAATTTTAACCCGTTATACCAATTTGGTATAAAATGTGTAACTTATAATACCGTTATAACATCTCTCATAACCAAACCTTTATGGCCAATCCAAAAAAGATGCTCCGCAAAGCAGGAAAGGGACTCCTTTACCTGCTTATCGGCATTTTGGGTTTGGTGGCCATTCTCCTCATTTTTATCAATACCAACTGGGGTAAAAGAGTGGTACGGAACCAGGTAGTGAGTTACCTGGAAGGACATCTCAGAACAAAAGTATCCATCGGCTCCATTGATTACAGTTTGCCTCAATGGATAGAACTTAACAATATTTATGTAGAGGATCAGAAAAAAGATACACTGCTTTTCGGTGAACGGTTGAAAGTAAATATCAGCATGTTCAAATTGCTGAGAGGTAATACCGATATTCAGAAGGTAGACCTGCAAAATATCTTTATCAATCTCAACAGGCCAGAAAATGATTCTGCATTCAACTACGAATTTATTGTAAATGCATTTACAGGAAATAAATCCACCACAGCCGATCCCGATACTTCTGAAATGAAAATTACCTTGGATGAGATTGTATTCAACAAAGTAGTTTTTAAAATGAATGACCAGCTCGGTGGAAATTTGTTTGCGGCTTCCATTCAGAAGCTCAATGCTACTTTTAAAAAATTTCAGCCCGACAGGTTGAATTTTGGGATAGACCAATTTAGTGCAGACAGTGTTTTTTATTACATGCGCACTACCAGGGCAAGTCCACCCGATACAAGTAAACTGATTGTAGTAACAGACAGCGCCAAAGCAACGCCTACCTACGGGCTTTATATCAACGCTAACCGGTTTGCTGTTAAAAATGCCAATATAGATATTGCCAATACGGTAAATGGCATGATCTACAAAAATGACCTTCGTGAATTAAAGCTCACGAATGTGCTGTTCAATATGGAGCAATCTATTGCTACGGCCGATAGTCTTTTGCTGGACAGCGGCATGGTGCATTTTCAATCTGCCCTGGCTGCAAAAGATGCAATTGTGAAAACAAATACTGCAGATACTGCAAAAGCTGCGCCCTGGCTCATCAAAGCAAATAAGGTAAACATCAATTCTATTGCAGCTAAGTATGACGATAGTAATGCTCAGGCAAAAGAAGGCTTTGATCCTTCGCACCTGGATATAAAAAATATCAATACCAGCATCAGCGCATTTTTGTTTTCAGCAGATACAACAAGAGCATATTTGGACCAGTTGACCATGCAGGATAAAAGCGGCCTGAAGCTGGATACAGCACATGTGAATTTTACGTTTACTGACCAGATGTTGCTGGCGGATGAGCTGTATATAAAAACGCCCAACAGCTTGATTCAAAATTGGGTGAGCCTTACCTACGATAGTCTTGCAGGCATTACCATTAACCCGCAAAACAGTTTATTGAAAGCAACGCTTGTTAATTCATCCATTGCTTTTAATGACCTCTATATTTTATTGCCATCACTCAAAACAAGTTTCAAGCCGGAGCAATTCGCCAATAAAAAAGTAAACTTCAATACAGAGATAAGAGGTAACCTGCAAAGAGTATATCTTCCCTTCCTGCAGATAAATGGTTTGGATGGAAGCAGTCTCAGTGCAAGAGGTACTTTGTACAATCTTACCGATGCAAAAAGATTCAGCTACGACCTGTATATTGATCAAAGCCGTATTTTAAAATCTGACCTGCTCAAATTTGTTCCCCCTGAAAACCAGGCACAGCTGGCACAACTGCCTGCTGTAATCAGCCTGCGGGGAAGACTGAATGGTTCCACTAATAATATTGCAGCAGATATAAGTACTGCAACACCTGACCTTTCTTTTACCGGGAGAGTGAACCTGAGCAACCTGCAGGATCCTGCGAAGCTGCAATACGATCTTACTATTGGTACTGCATCTGTCAGCAAAAAAATGATCGAAGGGTTTATTCCGCCCGGTAAGCTGCCGGAAAATATTCGTATACCCGACAGGGTTAGTGCGTCAGGAAAATTCAAAGGCACTGCCAATGGCTTTGACGCAGACATGCGCTTAGCCACCAGTTTCGGTAATGCTAACGTGAAAGGTTACCTGCAAAATTTTACAGATCCCAATAAGGCCCGCTATGATCTCGACATCAGCACTCCAGGCTTTAATATCGGCACCATGCTAAGCCAGGATAGTATTCTCGGAACAGTAGCAGGAAATTTTAAAGCAAAAGGAACCGGTTTTGATATCAAAACAATGAACAGTAGTATTGCTGCCAATATCGCTTCGCTGCAATACAATAAATACACGTATCAAAATGCAGATATCATCGCAGATATTAATGATGGCATAGCAGATAGCAAAGGAAATATCAATGATCCTAACCTGGTATTGCAGTATTCAATTATAGCTAATACACAATCACAGTATCCATCTGTTACAGGTTTTATTGATGTAGATACTGCAAGGCTGCAGCCCATGAATCTCTACAGCGATACACTTAACTTTTCTTTGCATACTAACCTTGATGCAAAAAATACAACACCAGGTGCATTGGATGTAATGGCAGTGATAGACAGCATTCGCCTGCAAACCAGCGAAGGTATTTTTAGGTTAGATACTATTTCGTTGACGGGCAGATCGGAAAACGGAACAGACGATATACAATTCAAAGCACCCTTTGCTTACATGAATGCAAGAGGTGCTTTTGATTATGATAAGGTTGGTCAGTCCATCATTAATTATGTGAACAATTATTATCCTGTTGCACCTGCACAGGCGGATGTTGCAGGCAGGGAGCAACAAATGGAATTTGAAGCTTCCATTGCAGATCATCCTTTGGTAAAAGCATTTGTGCCCGGCCTTATGCAATACGACAGCATTAAAATAAAAGGCAATTATGCATCAGCCAATACAGACAGCGCACTGAACCTGAGTGCCAGCATACCATTGGTTCAGTACAATGATTTCAGGATAAGCAGAGGCGCATTGGATGTAAATTCAAAAGAAGGAAAGCTGAATTATGCAGTAACTGTTGATACCGTGCAGAATGCCAGTCTGCAGTTTTACGGAACAAAAGTTTCAGGCGCTGCTGCAAAAGACAGTATTTCATTCTTCGCCATTACGCAGGATAATAAAGCAAGGGACTGGTTTGCATTGAATGCAGATATGTTTGAGAAAGACAATGTTTTCAATTTTAAATTGAAAGATACCTTGTTGCTCAATTACGAAGACTGGAGTGTTGCGCCTGATAATTTTATCAGCTACGGGCCTGATGGTTTGCTCGTGAATAACTTCACCATACAAAGTGATACCGCCAGCATTTCAGCCAAAAGCCAGGCGCAGGCGCCCAATAGTCCTATTGATATCAGGATCGATAATTTCAACCTGCGAAGCATCAGCTCACTTGTAAGTGGCGATACGTTGTTTGCTTCCGGTATATTAGATGCTGATGTGCTCGTAAGTGAACTGAATAAAAGCTTCCCTGCATTTACCGGCACAGCTTCTATCACTGATCTTGTGGTGATGCTGCAACCCGTTGGTAATATTAACGGCAGCGCACAAAAACAGGGCGATGATCTTATTACCGGAAAGGTTGACCTGACAGGAAATGGCAATGATGTGCATTTGTCCGGTAATTATTTTTTAACCGACCATGCAGACCAGTTCAATGCTGATCTTGTACTGAGTCGCCTGAATGTGGCTACACTACAGGGCTTCTCAATGGGACAGCTTAAAAATTCGGCTGGTAATATCAGCGGGCAGGTAAAATTGAATGGCAAATTCGACAATCCTCAATGGAACGGTGCTATCAGTTTTGATACGACACAGTTTATGCTTACTGCTTTTGGCGCACCCTACAAGATCAATAACCAGAAAATTGTTTTTAATTACCCTACGATACAGTTCAACAATTTCACTATTAAAGATTCTGTAAATCATAACCTGTCGATCAACGGGACTGTGCAGTCAAGATCAATGACAGATTATGGTCTTGATCTCGGCATTAAAGCAGATGATTTTATTGTGATGAATGCAAAGCGCAGCATCGACAATGAATTGTATGGCTTTGCTTCTGTAGATGCTAACGTACAAATAAAAGGCACTTCCGCAGCACCCAGCCTGGAAGGCACAGTGCGCCTGAACGACAAGAGCGATGTAACAATGGTATTGCCGCAGGCCAATTACGAGAAAGATGAAGGACTAAGCGTGGTGAAGTTTGTTGATACCGATACCTTCAATGTGTACGAGCCGCCTATTCAATTTGTAGAAGCAAAAAGAGAGCAGGCCGCATTTGGCCAGTACCTCAATTATAATTTTAATATTGAAGTATCGAGGAATGCCACTTTCAGTATTATTATTGATCCTACTACCGGCGATGAAATAGAAGTGCAGGGCGATGCCTCTTTGAATGCAGGTGTTGATCCTGGTGGTAACCTTGTATTGTCCGGCAATTATGAGTTGGAGAAAGGGCATTATAATTTCAGTTACCAGTTCCTGTCAAGAAAATTTGACCTGCAGAAAGGAAGCAGTATCCAGTTTGCCGGCGACCCGATGGAAGCCAGGGTAAATATCACGGCAACTTATACCGTAGAAACAGATAGCAGGAGTTTATTGGGAAGCGAGATCACCAGCACGAACAGCATTTCTAACCTGCTCAATCAAAAAATTCCTTACAATGTAGTGATGAACCTGAGCGGTGTATTGAGCAGGCCAACGATCAAATTCAATATTTCATTGCCTGATGGAACGGCCAACGTGAACTCGGAATTGAAGAATACCATTGACGGCAAGCTGGCACAGCTTTCCAGCGATGAAGCGGCCATGAACAAACAGGTATTCTCCCTGTTGTTGTTCAACAGGTTTGCAGGTGAGCAAAGCTCTGATTTCTTTAAAGGCAATGGAACCGATTTCTCCGATATCGCAAGGCAGAGTGTGAGCCAGTTTCTTTCTTCTGCCTTGGATAATATTGCAAACGATCTTATAAAGGGCGTGGATATTGACCTGGCATTGAACAGCTATGAAGCATTCAGTACAACCGGCAGCCAGCAGCGTACCGATCTCATTCTTGCAGTGAGCAAAAAATTCCTGAATGACCGTTTAACCATTACCGTTGGTAAAAACTTCGGGTTGGAGGGCCAGGATGCGGAATCTAAGGCCAATGCAGCAAGCGGCAGCCAATACATTCCTGATTTTTCTGCGGAATACCAGTTGTCGAAAGACGGCCGCTACCGTATAAGAGGCTATCGTAAAAATGCCTATGAAGCAGTGTTGGATGGTTTTGTAATTGAAAGTGGCGTGTCCTTTATTGTAACACTTGATTACGAGAAATTCCGGGAATTGTTTCAAAAGAAAAAGAAAGCAACGCCGGCTAAACCTGCCGTAACACAAAAAACGAATTGATGAAAAAATTTTGTTACATAGTACTGCTAGTATTCTTCAGTTCCTGTAGTGTGCAGAAATTCCTGCCAGAAGGAGAACGGCTGTACAAAGGTGCTGAAGTAAAAGTAACAAAGGATACGGCTGTAAAGC
>CAYOLS010000089.1:0-12631 GCA_964404845.1 uncultured Ferruginibacter sp.
AAAAAAAACTGTTGAATAACCTTCTTATATCCTCTCATATTCGGCTGTATTAATCTAAAGGTTTACAATAAGTTGGCAAATTTAATTGTTTAAACATTAAACCATGTAGGGATGATTTACTAATAAGGGAATATTAAGGATTAATGGTAAATATAATTCACATTACATGCTTGTGCAACTACCTTTTCTGCGTAGAAGGAGGCTACGGAATCTTTCGCATCTTACAGCCTGGTATAGATAGGTTTAGTATTAACTATAGGTAGTTTTAAATTAAAGTGATATTTGATAAGCGGTGGCTAACAGCAAACAATTAAAATTATCCACCATACTGGTCAGCGTACTTGTTACACTCTATTCACTCCACTCCCGTTGGGGAGCGTAACTGTTTCCCGATAGCTATCGGGACTTCACCCGCTTCTATGTTTTAATATGCTGCACATTAAAACACTTGCTACGCAACCGAACCGGCTGAGGCTCCGCCACAGTTACTGATAGACTTGCTAGAGTGGCTTTCTCAGTTTTGTGAAAGTCTTCCTATCCAGGCTCAGCACCAGGGAACAGAAGTTGAAGCTACATCAGGGAACCGTTGCAAAAACGGGGTGTAATCGTTTGTGCGGGTCTTTTTTTAGTTCTTTTTTGGACAAGCAAAAAAGAACAATCAGCACGCTGCAAGCGTCAGAAAAATGATCATTTAGTTTTTGCTCCAATAATAAACACCGCAGGCACCGGCCTTTGCTGTGCTTTATCGCTGGGGCGAATCGTTTCTTTACCGTTGATTAGCATGCAGCTGCTTCCGCCGCCATCCAGGTTCAGCGCTTCCTCGCAGCCAAGGTCTTTTAATAATTGAGCAGCCTGTGTGAGTGAAACACCATCGGCTACGCCGGGATTGCGGCCTTCTACCACCATTACGATGAGCTTATTGTCTTTGGTATATCCCATAAGGGTGCGTGGGTGTTTATCGTTGATGGCTTTGCCATTGAACTTCAGTTCCTCGTTATTACTGATCCATACCTGCCCCTGCTGAACCAATACAGGACCGCCTGCTACTGCTGTTTGCATTTTCCATTTATGGAACCAGCGCTTGCGCTTTACTTTTAAATCATCGACTTCTTCTGTTTTATCTGAGTACGCTCTTACTGACATCGTTCCCTTCAATGCGTTTACTTTTTTATACGGAATAGTTGGTATGGAATCTTTTTCCCAGCTTACAGGAACCTGTGATGCCAATGGATACCTGTGGGCAGAATCGGAATATATCCACGCAATATCCGCCTTGCGGTCTTTTGAAATGCCGATCGCTCCATTAAAAGCATGCCGGTAAGTAAATGTATCCTTCCCTTTGCCCGGCAGGCTGTGAACATTGTAGCCTACCATTTTACCATCTTTGATAACAAGGTTCAGGTTTTGATTGGTGGCGAATGAAAAGAAAGTAGTATTGACAACAAGTAATGGCGCATTATTTTTTTCGTAAAACATTGAAGGCGTGAGCCTGCGTTTATGCGTAGTGTCTGTTATAAAAATTAATTGTTTGTCGCTGATATCTGCAATGGCATAAAATGCACGGAAGGGTTTGCCATCCAGCGAATCAGTGGAACTGAATACATGAAAGCCCTGCGGCAACGCCCCAAAATCATTGTCAACATTATTCCATTTTACCTGTGCTGTAATGTTTCCTGCGATGAGTAACAACAGTGTAGTAACGCTGAATATTGCAGCAGTGTTTTTCATTTGTTCATTTTATTGCGGTATTCAAAACTAAAACAGCCTTTGCATATGACAAAGGCTGTTCAACATATTATAACATTATTTATCATTATTTCCTGCGACCGAACATCAGTGCTACATAAGCAGAGAAAAAGAACTGCCTTTGTTTCTGGTAGATCATCTGCGGGATTTTTTTGCTGTAGAACTCTCCTATCAAACCAACTTCAATAGCGCTGACCATTTCATTGTAACGGCCATAGTCAAAACGCACAGCAGGTTTCAGGTAGGCGCCGGGCGTTACTTTTAAACCACCCCAACCTGTGCCGAGACCAGGACCACCGAATGCAGGGCCATCAAGGTATAAAAGACTATCCGGAGAATCGTAGCCCACCCAGGTTCTTTCACCATCTTTCAGGTCATCGAAAAGATAAGGACGAAGTAAACCGAGACTCAATCCACCGCCCACATTACCGGTGATGCTTACACCGTTTTTATTTCCTTTGTTGCCCAGCAGGTATTGCATTTGCACGCCAAGCTTTACGGGGTAGAAATAATTGATCTTGCCAAAAATATAAGGGCGTGCGCCCCCGAAATTGGGATTGCTCATCTTTTCTTCTTTTTCATGTTTCTTTTCGGTGATCTCCAGCTGGAACAGCAGGGCTTTTTTTACAGACCTTGCCCTTCCTATCTCTACAAAACCGCCATAGCCGTCAGAAGTAAGCTTTCCGCCAAATACAGTATGTTTCCTGAGTGTGATCACTCCTTCTTCTTCCAGTTTTGCCATCGCATCAATGCGTTCCTTGCGCATTTCCTTTTTTGTTTTGCGTTCCGATGTTTCCGTCTGCGCCCACAAGGCTGATATGGCTAAGCTGAAGGTCAGGACCAAAAGTATTTTCTTCATGTATTCTTTTTACTTGGAGTAAATTTATGCAAAAAAACTCATGCACTGCTTTACAGATAGATTCATTTACATGCAAAAGCGCTGCAATACCCTTACAATTACGTTAAAAACATGTGCGAAGGGTTTATTATCCCGGCAAATTCATTGTGATGCCTGATCAGCCGGTTTTTAGTATCCTGTTGCCAATGGCGCATTGGAGGCATTGCTTGTAATTGCAGTATTCGTTCTTAAGCTGCAACAGCGCCTGCGAATCGTAGGCCGTTTTGCTGCTGAGCCGTAAAACATCAAAACCTTTTGTGATATTATTTTCTTCCGCTGTAATTTCTTCGAGCCAACACAGGGCTTTTTGTTTAAACATTTCGTTGGAGTTTACCTGGCCACAGGCATATAATACCGGCACAACTGTGTTGATGAGGATATTCTGTATCATTTGGCGGCCAAGTGATTTTTGTTTAAAGGCTGATGCCTCATCAAAAGAATAATGATGATCCCAGTATTCGCTGGCTGTTACCGCCAGTAGCTTCTCAATATCATTTACAGCGCCTGCTTCTTTTATTGCTGTAAACAAATGTATGCTGCGGTGAACAAGCATTGCCAATTGCGCCAGCCTTACTGTAGGGAAATTGGCTGGCCGCATACGCAAAAAGTAAAGTGGCGCATGTGCTTTTTTCAACTGGTATTTTTTCTGCAGGAAAATATATTCCCTGCGCAAGCTATTAGGATAATCTTCCGTAAAATTTTTGTCAAGCAAACCTGCCTGTCCCATCAGCAATGCTTCTACCTGCATCAATTGGTTCCTGTGTTTTGCCAATACGGTGAGCGGTATGCTGCGGGCTATTTTTTCAAATGAATCTGCATTGATCCGTATGCCCAAATTTTTTGCGAGCATCCACCAAAACGCTTCCTCCCAATGACAACGGTTTTCTGCAAGCAATGCGGCAATGTATTGGCTTCTTTGCTGCAAACGTTCCACCAGCAATCTTTCTTTCCATGCACTGATGACGAGTTCCGGCACTGTGGCAATATGTTGCTGGCAGGGAATGAATTGAGCGCTTTGCATGAGCTCCTCGTATTTACTTAACAGTACTGTCGACACAAGCGGTTGCAGCTCCAGTGTGGGGAATGGCAGAGCTATTATTGAATCATTTTGCCATACGACATGGAGGATCACATTGTTGTAATTGGCATCGCCGCTGTGTTTGTGTAATACCCAGTCGGAGGTGCGTACATGCAGCTCTACGCTACCGGCCCAAATGGTGCTGCCGATCTTTATTCTTGCATCTAAAAAATCAGGGCCCTGGTTGGTATTGTATTGACCACTTCGGATGACCTGTAAAGATTCCGAAGCCGTGGTCTGTAGGTTTCTTGTATTGAAATACTGGAATTGCCAGATATACTGGAGCAGCTTTTCTGTCATAGGGGTGCTTTGTTGTGGACGGATAAGCCAAAATACAATGGGCGGGAGGAAAATAAAAGGAGGTTTGTATTCTATTATACGACTCAGGCCAGGGCCGGTACTGAAGGTCAGACCCGGGATAATTAATAATGAAACCTTGAATTACACGAATTGGAGCGAATTACACGAATTGAATACAAGCTGTTAGGCTACTTTCTTATTTTCTAATTTTATATTTCTTATTCCTTATTTTATCAAATTTTAACCGCAAAGACGCTAAGGCGCATTTCATCGTTCATCACTCATCGTTCACATCTCCTATCTTATATCTCATCTCTCATCTCCCCTAACAACTGAACGACTCTGCTCACCGGCAACCCCATCACATTATAAAAATCACCATTAACGGATTTGATGCCCACCACCCCGATCCATTCCTGTATGGCATAAGCACCGGCTTTGTCGTAAGGTTTGTATTTGTCGATGTAAAATTCGATCTGTTCCTGCGTAAGTTCATGAAATACAACCGTAGTAATATCTGCAAAAGATTGCTCTGTATCGTTTTTCAAAACAGCTACGCCGGTAATGACCCTGTGTGTGTTGCCGGATAATTCTGAGAGTATATTAATGGCATCCTGCCTGTCTTTGGGTTTGCCGATGATGCGATCGTTACAAACCACAATGGTATCGGCAGCCAGTACGGTTGAGCGGTGATTATTCAGTTGTTGCACTGCCAGTGCTTTGTTGCGGGCAATGTAGATGGCTGTTTCTTCCAATGAAAGATTGGGGGGATAGGATTCATCTGTATCGCTTACGATAACGTCGAATGGTATTTCAGCCCATTCCAACAATTGTTTACGACGGGGCGAACCTGAAGCAAGGATGATCTTTTCCATTTTTTACAAGATAAAGAATAACATAGATAAGATACCGGTAAGCATTACCAGTTTGATGCCGGTGCTTAACTTGTGGTACTCTGCGGCCGTAGTTGCCGCATATAATTTTTTAAGGATAACGATGAGCGGAACAATGATAAGCAACACGCTGTACAATACGATCCACCACCAGCCCGACTGCCATGCATACAACTGCACAATGCTCAATGCAGCAACGGCTACAACGATCCACACTGCCGTGAATACCTTGGTAGCAGGCACGCCCCACACGATCGGCATGGTCTTGCAATGATACTGTGCATCGCCTTCCCTGTCTTCCAGGTCTTTGATCACTTCCCGTATCAAAGAAACGATGAATGCAAAGCCTGCATATAAGATGGTGAATTTGAAAAATTTAGGCTCGTTGAAATTGTTGTTGCTTCTTGCCCATATATTAAAGGAAGCGCCACTGAAAAAATAAACAACTACCACTACCCATGCTGTCAGTGCAGCGATGATGATATTGCCGGAAAGCAATTTCTTTTTGAATGTAGTGGAATAGAACCATAGCAACAATACGCAGCATACATTGGCAATACCAATGATCCAGTTGCCTACCTGCCTGCTTACATAAAAGCTGATAAGTATACCGAGGCCTGATAAAACCCAGTGCCAGACAATTGTCCAGCGGCGCTTGATGATCTTACCTACCACAACTTTATCGGGTTTGTTCACCGTATCGATCTGCAGGTCAAAATAATCATTGATGATATAACCTGCTGCTGCAATGAGCACAGATGCTGATACTAACAAATAAAACAGCAAATGATTTTTTGGATGCAGCGAAGGATCAAGCAACAACTGCTCAAACACGCAGTAATAAAAAAGAGATTGGGTAAGCGCAATAAAAAAAAGATTGGGCCAGCGGATGAGCTTAAAAAATGCGGCGGTAAGTTTCATGCTTTGCGCTTATTACTTTGAAGGTATACTGCCGTCATCGTGCCAGTGGGCATTGAGTTTTAAAACTTTTTCTATGATATCTCTCACACAGCCTTCCCCACCTTTGATCGGTGAAATATAACCGGAGATATCTCTTATTTCCGCCACCGCATCAGAAGGACAGCAAGGCAATCCCGCCATTTGCATTACGCCAATATCCGGCATATCATCACCCATATACAGCACTTCCTGCTTTTGCAAACCGTGCTGCTCCATGTATTGCTGCAATACTTCCTTTTTATTGATCACCGACATGAATACATCTTGCACTCCCAGTTTTTCAAGGCGTATTTTAACCGCTTCGCTGTTGCCGCCGGAAATTACCAGTATGTGATATCCTCTTTTAATGGCCAGCTGCAAAGCATAGCCATCTTTGATGTTCATTCTGCGTACCATTTGCCCGTCCTGCATCAGCAGCAGGCTGCCATCGGTGAGCACACCGTCCACATCGAGGGCAAACAATTTTATGGGCTTAAAGGACGCTAAAATATTCATGAAGATGGGTGACTTATTTTTGGTTATCTCTCCATTCGTATACCCAACTGCTTTGGATCATTTCCAGGTGACCTTCATTACTTTCGTCGGCCTTGCCTGCGAAATGCGGGATCTCCATCACCCACTTGTGCAGGTCGGTAAAACGGATACGGTAAATTTTACTTTCAGAAAAATCATCACCAAAACGTTCGTATAGCTTCTGCGCTATATCTTCATAATCGCTCCAGTGAATGGGTGGTTCAAATGTCATAATGCTAATTCAGTAATGTGATAATTCGATAATGTGAGAATGTAAAATTCGATAAAGTAGCTGGTTTACATTGGCTAATTATCAAATTGTGCAATTATCCTATTTATCTATTCTCCTAAAAACTGCGTCTGGTCTGGCAATGTTACTTCAATATCGCCGCTGCCCTCCAATAGTACGCACTGGCAGCTCAATCTTGAATTCAACCTCGGGTTCACAGCCCTGTCAATAAAATCTTCTTCCCTGTCGCTCAGTTCTTCTACCAGGTCCTCTCCTTTTTCAAGGTATACATGGCAGGTGCTGCAGGCGCAAACGCCGCCGCAGTTATGATGAAGATCGATATCATTTTTTAATGCTGTCTCAAGAATAGAATCACCGGCGGGCACATTGCTGATGATGATGGGCTCCAAACCTTTCTGCTCAAATTTAAACTTTATATTATACATGCTGCAAATTTCGGGATTGCAAACCTACAGCAAATTACCAATTAAGGAAAATTAGTCTTGATTTATATTCATTTATGCAGATAATTATATTAAATTGTTGCACCATATACTATGATCCGCATTAAACAAACCAATATGTTTTTACAAAAGATCGCTCCTTTTTTCCTGCTGGTTTGCCTGCTGGCAGCCTGTAAAGACAAGAGAAAAGACCCGCCCAAACCTGATGAGCCTAAGATCATTGTAAGAAAAGATACTGCGAAACTTAAAAAAGAAGAGCAGCCCAAAAGAAGTCCCATCATCAATGTTGTAGATACCATTGCGCCAAAATATCTTGTACTGTATATCAAGGACAGCGCCGCCAGCAGCGAACGCATCAGCCAGAAACTGGCAACTGCTTACGGTGTAAAGCTGCCCGATGTGATCAAAAAGAATAAAATTAAAATTGCCGGTCCGCCTATGGCATGGTACAGGAGCAGTAAAGCCCCTTTCTTTTTTGAAGCAGGATTGCCCATTGATAAAAAGCCTGCAAAACTTCCCAAAGGTGTTTTTGTAAAGAATATCGGCGGAGAACCTGCATTGATCGCCCATTTCTTCGGGCCTTACTCCAGCACTTTCGTTGGCTACGAAGTATTGACTGAATGGCTGAAGGATCGCAAAAAGACCCGCTCATCCCTGCCTTACGAAGTGTATGTAACAGACCCGATGGATAAGAATGGAAAAATGCTTGATCCTTATAAGGTGCAGACGGATATTGTGTTCCCGTATAAGTAGGGAGCAGTCCATAGTCCATGGCCAATAGTCCATAGCAGGTCGTTATTATGGAAGATCTTTTCAAAAAAATCAAGCTGATACATTTCTAAGGCTGATCTATGAGCCATGGACCATGGTCTATTTACTATCCTAGGGATTCATAATACTATCCGTCAACCTCAGGTATGTTGTTCTTAATTTCGGGTGTGCTGTAAATAAACGAAGATGCTTGTCAAGCGTATGAATGTCCTTACGGATGGCAGGCCCCGTCTGCACTTTGGAAGGTGATGCATAGCTGATCCTTTCCGCCGTTTCAATGATCAGCGGCTTCAGCATATCAAAGTTTACTTTTTCCTTTTCGCAAAAATCTTCTGCAATGGCATACAGGTGATTGGTAAAATTGCTTACTACTACTGCTGCCGCATGCAGTTTTAGTCGTTCCTCGTCGCCCATGCGCTGTACGCTGGGAGAAATGCTCCTGGCAAAGTTTTCAATGAAAGCAGTCGTTGCATTGTCGCTGCCATCTACCAACAAAGGAATAGCAGGGATATAATGCATTTCTTTTCTCAGTGATTGCAAGGGATACAACACACCATAATGGTTGGCGAAATTCCGGAGAATATCTTTGCTTACAGAACCGGCGGTGTGTACTACGATCTTATCGTTGATAGCGCCTTTCACAAAGAAATTATCAAGAGCTGCATCAGAAATGGCAATGATAAAAAGATCGGCAGAACGGTCCGGTGTGCCATCAAAATTGGTGTATGCTGCGCCCAGTTCATCTGCCAGTGTTTTGGCATGATCTGCGTCCCTGCTAATGACCTGGCAAATTTCGTGGCCGTTTTTTACGATCAGTCTTCCCAATACAGTGGCTACATTGCCGGAACCTATTAATGCAATTTTCATTTGTTTATATTTAGCTGTGAGCTATGAGCCATGAGCCCTTAGCTTAGTTTTCATTTTTTATTCTATTACACGAATTGAAGCGAATTACACGAATTAGAGCTGTTAGCTAAGTATTCGTTCATCACTCATCGTTCCTATTTCTTATCTCATCTCTCCAATAACTATCTTTGTTATAATGAATGTACAAAAAAAGCTCGCAATCAGTTTTATTAAAAATAAATTGACGGTACTAACGCTTATCAGTAAACGTAGAGGTGGTAAAGAAGCGTTCCGCCTGTTTTGTACGCCGCTCGTAAGGTATAAAGGAAAAGAAGCCGACGTTTTCAAAAACGGGAAAAAATTGGAGCTGCAGGTAAACGGCAACACGGTACGGGGTTATGAATGCAACCCTTCAGGCACCAAAACGGCGCTTATACTGCACGGCTTTTCTTCCAGTTGCCACAAATTTGACAAATATGCCCTGGCGCTTATAGAAAAAAATTACCGGGTACTGGCTTTTGATGCGCCGGCCCACGGCTTCAGTGATGGCAAAATGGTAAATGCCCTCGACTACAGCAATATGATACAGGTCATTGCAAAAACCTACGGCTCCATTGATGTTTATATGGGTCATTCCTTTGGCGGAATTGCGGCAAGCCTGGCACTGGAGCAGATACCCCATACCGAACAAACCAAACTAGTATTAATTGCTCCTGCTACTGAAACCAGCTCGGCTGTGGATGGCGCCCTTGCATTCCTCCGGATCACCCATCCAAAAGTAAGGCAGGCGCTGGATGAGCATATATATATGGTAGGAAATCAGCCAACGGAATGGTATTCTATCCGGAGGGCTATTAAAAACATCAAAGCCGCTGTGCTGTGGGTGCATGACGAGGAGGATGATGTAACACCATTGGCAGATGCGCTGAGGGTAAAAGAAGACAACCATCCCAATGTGCGGTTCATCATTACCAAAGGCCTCGGTCACCAGCGGATATATAAGGATGCGGGGATCAAGGAGGCTATTATGGATTTTCTTTGAATATATTAGCTAAGAGAGAAAAGAGCTGAAAAGAGTAAATTCTTTAATAAAATGACTTCTAAAGAGCTGTACGTCTTCTCCTTTAAACTCCTTTCTCTTTCGTCTCTTTATTCTGCTTGATTCTAAAAAATTTCCCTTTTTTCAATTTTAAACTAATATTGCAGTAATCTTATTGGCTTCCAGGAATAGTTATTTGTTTCCATGACAATAAGTTTGCAATTGAAAATCAACGGATTGAGAGCGACAACTAAAGTGATCAGCCGTTTTAATACAGAAAAAAACATTATGGCTAAAAACCTGTTGATAGTGGAGTCCCCGGCAAAAGCAAAGACCATTGAAGCTATTTTGGGGAAGGATTTCGAGGTAAAAAGTTGCTTTGGCCACATTCGTGACCTGGAGAAAAACGACATGGGTATAGATGTGCACAACAACTTTACCCCAAAATACATTGTGCCCGCCGAAAAGGAAAAAGTGGTAAAAGACCTGAAAGCCCTTGCTAAAAAAGCCGAAGAGGTTTGGCTGGCATCGGATGAGGACCGTGAAGGAGAAAGCATCAGCTGGCACCTTGCGGAAGTTTTGAAACTGGATCCGAAAACTACTAAAAGGATCGTTTTCCACGAGATCACCAAACCTGCCATTCAAAAAGCCGTGCAGAACCCACGTACCATTAATATGGACCTGGTAAATGCCCAGCAAGCCCGCCGTGTGGTGGACAGGCTGGTGGGTTTTGAATTAAGTCCTGTGCTTTGGCGCAAGATCGGCCGCCAGGGTGGATTAAGTGCCGGCCGTGTACAAAGCGTGGCCGTGAAGCTGATCGTAGAAAAAGAAAGGGAGATCAACGCCTTCACCCCTACCAGCAGCTTCAAAGTAGAAGCTTCCCTTGCTGCCAAAGACCTGAACGAACGTTCTGTGAATTTTAAAGCAGAAGGCAACCGCTTTACCGAAGAAACTGATGCACAGCATTTTTTAGAAAGCTGTGTCGGTGCAAATTATACCGTTAAAGACATACAGGTTCGTCCCGGCAAACGCACACCGGCAGCGCCTTTCACTACATCAACCTTACAACAGGAAGCCAGCCGCAAACTCGGTTATGGCGTAAGCAAGACCATGCTGCTTGCTCAAAGATTGTATGAAAGCGGTAAGATCACTTACATGCGTACAGATAGTGTGAACCTGAGCGATACAGCAAGAGATGCCATTAAAGCAGAGATCAGCAGCAGTTACGGCGCACAATATTTACAGGAGCGACGTTACAAGAATAAAAATGAAAGCGCACAGGAAGCGCATGAGGCCATTCGCCCTACATACATGGAAAATCACAGTGTAAGTGATCCTGAGTTGAGCCGCTTGTATGAGCTGATCTGGAAACGTACCATCGCCAGCCAGATGAGCGATGCAGAATTTGAAAAGACAACCGCCAAAATAAATATCAGCACCAACAATGAAGAACTGACCGCTACAGGTGAAGTGTTGAAATTTGATGGCTTCCTGAAAGTTTACCTGGAAGGCAATGATGATGAAGAAGGAAATGAAGAAGGCAGTGATAGCAGGTTACCCAACCTCACCGTAGGTCAGCAACTGGAATTCAACCAGATGACGGCTACGGAAAGATTTACCAAGCATGCGGCACGTTATACCGAAGCATCATTGGTAAAAAAGCTGGAAGAATTAGGCATCGGCCGCCCGAGTACCTACGCTCCTACCATCTCTACTATCATCAAAAGAAATTATGTAGAGAAAAAAGACAAGGATGCAGTGAGAAGAGAATACCGGGTGCTGCAATTGAAAAACGACAACATCAAAAAAGTTACGGAGACAGAAAATACCGGTGCAGAAAAAGCAAAATTATTCCCGACCGATCTTGGCCTGGTGGTAACAGATTTTTTAAGCCAGCATTTTAAAGATGTAATGGATTATTCCTTTACTGCTAATATTGAAAAAGAATTTGATGAAATAGCCGGCGGCAAAATGAAGTGGAACAAAATGGTGGATGAATTCTACCAACCCTTTCACACCGGAGTAGAACATACTTTGGAAACTGCCGAACGTGCCGTGGGTGAAAGAGTGTTGGGTGTGAGTGAAGACGGCAAACCGATCGCAGCCCGCATGGGTCGTTATGGCCCGATGGTGCAGATAGGTTCGCAGACAGATGAAGAGAAACCAAAATTTGCCCGCTTAAAAGCTACGCAAAGTATTGAGACCATTTCGCTGGAAGAAGCGCTGGACCTGTTCAAACTCCCGCTGATGCTGGGCGAACATGAAGGCCTCGAAGTAAGTGTGAATATCGGCCGCTTTGGTCCTTATGTAAAATGGGGAGAGCAATTTATTTCTTTGCCCAAGGGCGAAGAGCCCACAGAAGTTGACCTGGCAAGAGCTGTTGAAGTCATCAAAGCAAAACAGGTAGAAGATGCGCCTATTGGTTTTTACGACGAAAAACCGATCACCAAGGGCAAAGGAAGATTCGGGCCTTTCATTAAATGGAACGACCTGTTCATCAATGTACCCCGTGCGTATAATTTTGATGAGCTTACACAAAAAGACTGCGATGAACTGATCGCTAAAAAGATAGAAAAAGAAGCCAACCGCTTTATACAGCAATGGCCCGATGAAAAGATCGCTATTGAAAATGGCCGCTGGGGACCATTTATCCGTTTTGGAAAAAAAATGCTGAAGCTGATGGCAGGACCGAATGGCAAATACAGTGCTGAAGAACTGGCGGTGATCGACCTGGAGGAGATCAAAAAAATGATCGTAGCACAGGAGCCAAAAGCCTTTGACAAAAAAACAAAAGCAGCACCTAAAAAGAAAGCGGCAGCAAAGAAGGCTGCGCCTAAAAAAGCGGCGAAGAAAAAATAACTGCTAAACTTTTAACAGAATGGAAACGGAATTCA
>CAYOLS010000090.1:0-12513 GCA_964404845.1 uncultured Ferruginibacter sp.
CCCATTGAATACCTCCAGTCCTTAAAGCGGATGAAGATGTACAGGAATATAATAAGGAGGGCGAAAATAGTAGCTTTGAATGCACCACGTTTCAGATCATCAGAAATGCTTGGCTGAACAGTTTGCCTGTCCTGCACATGTTTTTTAACGAACTGCTCGTAAGTGATATTAGCCGGCAACACTTTTTTCAAACCTTCGTATAGTTTGGTTTGAACAAGTGAATCTGCGCCTTCTTCTTCAATTTTATAAGAAGTGGTGATGTTCAGGTGCTTGTTATCGCCTACAGTTTTAATAACCGGGAAATCGCCGAACACTTTTTCCAGTTCGTCTCTTACATCATCGTTCTTAACTGAAGCAGGGAATTCTACGGTATAGCTACGGCCACCTTTAAATTCCACACCCAGCTCAAAGCCGTTGAAGAAAGAGGCAATACCCAAAGCAAATACGATAGCAGAGATCGCATAAGCTACTTTCCTGAACTTAACGAAGTTGTAGTTCGCATTTTTAAATATGTTCCTTGAAAGTGAAGTTGAATATTTAAAGTGACGGTTCCTGTTGGTATAAATATCTGTTACCAGCCTTGATACCAGGATACCACAGAACAATGACAGCAACAGACCGATGATCTGCGTGGTGGCAAAGCCCAATACAGGACCCAGGCCGAAGTACAACAGGATGATAGCCGTGAGTAAAGAAGTGATGTGGCCATCCAGTACCGGCGCCAGTGAACGGCTGTAACCATCCGTGACCGCCTGCTGGTACGACTTGCCCTTACCAAGCTCATCTTTAATACGTTCAAATATGATTACGTTCGTATCTACTGCCATACCGATGGTAAGCACCAGACCTGCGATACCTGCAGCTGTAAGTGTAAAGCCTAAAGAAGCAAGGATACCAACAGTAAACAGTAAGTTTAAGATCAATGCGATATTGGCAACCCAGCCACCGGTGTTGTAATACACGAGCATCAGGATGAAGATCACAACGAAAGAAAGCGCAAATGCCATCGCACCGCCGCTTACGGCTTCCGCACCAAGGGTAGGACCTACGTATTGGTCAGCAACGATTTTAGCAGGAGCATCCAGCTTACCACTGGTTAGTACACCCGCAAGGTCAGTCGCTTCTTCCACAGTAAAGCTTCCTGAAATTTCGGTATCCCCACTTGGGATCGGACCGTTAACATTAGGAGCACTGTAAACTGTGTTATCCAGAGAGATGGCAACAGAACGGCCAACATTCTTTTCGGTCATTTTAGCCCAGATCCTTGCAGCAGTTGGGTTCATTTTAATGTTCACAGATGGTTTGCCCATTTGATTGAACTGCTGTGACGCATCTGTAACCGCATCACCTTCCAGCGGTGCTTTTTCAGTACCCGGTACAGTTTTGATCGCATACAGGGAAACCACACGCATGCCTTTGTCAACTTTCTCTTCCAGGCCATACATGAATTTCAGGTTGGCAGGAAGCTTGGAAGCTACTACAGGGTTTGCGAGGAAATCATTTAAGGCTGCAGTATCATGAAGCAACACACGACCGAAATACGGAGCGTATTCCATTTGGCCGGTCTTTTGATTTTGCTGCGGAGGAATAACGTTCATCAGCCTCAGCAAAGGATTTTGATTTTTGCTGGCCAATGTAGTATCGTTTGCTTTGGTAGAATCACCTTCAGCAATACCATTCAGGTAGTTTTGGAGAGATTTATCTGCTGAAACAACAGCGTTGTACAGGGCATTGCCATTGTCATCCAGGCGCCATGTTTCCCAGAACTGCAGGTTGGCAGAGGACTGTAACAGTTTGCGAACCCTTTCAGGATCTTTAATACCAGCCAGCTCTACAGTAATGATACCTTTGTTCTCATCCAGGTTGATGTTAGGTTGAGCAACGCCAAACTTATCAATACGCTTTTGCAATATTTTATAGGTCTGGGTGATAGCACCATCACCGATCGTTCTTAATTTCTTTGTAACGGTATTATCGTCGTCTGTTACTTTTACTTCTTTACCAGGACCTGCAAACAAAGAAGCCAGTTTACCCGGGCCGTTTTGTTTGATATATTCCTGTGTGAAAAGGTCAATGAAATTTGCTTCGCTGGTTGCTTTTTTTCCTTTGGCCGCATCCAGTGCATTCTTTAAACGTACATCCTGTGAGTTATTGCTCAGGGATTTCAGCAAACCATCCAGCGCCACATCCATTGTTACGCTGATACCGCCCTGCAGGTCAAGACCAAGGTTCAGTTCCGCTTCTTTGCACTTTTGGTAGGTAGTTCCAAATACAGGATAAATTTCTTTGTCCTTTGTACTGTCTAAAATGCGTTGTGTTTTTGCTTCGATCGCAGCGTCTCTTTGGTCAGGAGATAGAGTAGCGAGGGCCGGATCTTTTTTTACAAGGCGGGTAGCCTGTTCTTTCACATCACTTTCATAGCTGCGCACAACCCAGGTATAAGAAAGTTCCCAAAGGGAAATAATGATGAGTGCAATTGTTAAAAACCAAACTAAACCTTTCAGTTTCATTGTAAAAATTCTTTTGTTTGCTTCGTTGTTAAATTTTGATAAGTGTGCAAAGATAGGGGAAAAAGCATTTGGCGGGAGATGCTTGTATTTTTTAGAATTTTACCCAACTTGCAGCCAAATAAACACTATGACTATCAGGAGTTTTGCGGTTCCGGCCGGCCTATACATATTAACGATAATCTGCTCTTGTTCGCCGGCTAAAAAGGCTGCGGCCCCGGCACCTGTAACCAGCGCTCCTGCTGCCCAAAATCAACCTGCACCCGTGGGGGAAGCAAAGGAAAATGAATTTATGGTTAACCTTATGCGCAGCCAGCCTGCCATGTTCGACCATATATTGGCCAACAGGAAAGACCTGAATGTGCAGGTCATTTACACCCAGGTAGACAGGGATGCAGATGGCACGCCCCGTTTTACCCATCATAGCTTTAATAAGAACGACCAGTATTTTTATCCGGCTTCTACGGTAAAATTCCCCGTAGCATTACTGGCGCTGCAAAAGCTTAATGAATTGCGTATTGCGGGTCTCGACAGGAACAGCACCATGATCACCGATGCTGCTTTCAGCGGGCAGACTGCCACATACAATGACCCTAATACGTCAGATGGCAGACCTACGATCGCCCAATACATCAAACAAATATTATTGGTAAGCGATAATGATGCGTTTAACAGGTTGTATGAATTTTTGGGGCAGGAATATATCAATGCAGAGCTGTATAAAAAAGGATATGACGAAATGCAGGTATTACATCGCCTGAATATTTTCCTCACAGAGCAGGAGAACAGGACCACCAACCCCATTCGTTTTTTTGACAGCAGCAACAGGTTATTATACCAGGTGCCGATGCAGGTAAACCGCCGCCAGTATGCAAAGCGGAATGACCTGTTAGGCAGCGGTTATTACAGTGGCGGTAAACTGGTAAACCAACCGATGGATTTTTCCAAAAAGAACAGGATGAACCTGCAGGATTTTCATGATATACTGCTGAGTGTAATTTTTCCTTCGAAAGTAAAAGCATCACAGCGTTTTAATATTACTGAAGACGACAGGCGATTTGTATTGCAATACATGAGTGAGTATCCTGGTGAATCTGTGTACCCGTTTTATGATAAGTCGGCTTACCCCGATGCTTATGTAAAAATGATCCTGTTCGGATCGGAGAAGGGAACACCTCCGCCATCTATACGCATCTTCAATAAAACAGGCACTGCTTATGGGCAGCTTACAGAAGCAGCTTACATTGTAGATTATGATAAGAACATCGAGTTCATTGTTGCAGCTACCATCGATTGCAATACAGATAAAATATACAACGATGACAAGTATGCGTATGACAGCATCGGTTATCCTTTTATGAAAAACCTGGGCCGTGTGCTGTACAATTATGAAGTGAACAGGACAAGAAAAAACAAGCCTGATCTTTCTTCCATGAGATTTACCTACGATAAATAATTACCTTTGCCACTTAAACTGATTCGCTGTATGTCTCTATCATCATTAATGAGCAGGTTTAACGAACCGGAAACACTTAAAATGGCAAAACTTGGCCGTGAACTGAGAGCGCAAGGCTGTGATATCACTGACCTGAGCCTTGGTGAACCTGATTTTAATACGCCTGAACATATTAAGGAAGCAGCCAAAAAAGCCATTGACGAAAACTACAGTCATTATACACCCGTGGCAGGATACCTTGATCTTCGCCAGGCAGTTTGCACAAAATTGCTGCGGGATAACGGTCTCGTATACACGCCGGAACAAATTGTTGTAAGCACCGGCGCCAAACAAAGCATTGCCAATACCGTACTTGCATTGGTTGATGCAGGTGATGAGGTAGTGATACCAACACCATACTGGGTAACCTATAGTGAAATTGTACGGCTGGCCGGAGGTGTTCCCAACCTTGTTCCTACAACATTAGAGAGCGGCTACAAGATCACTCCCAAACAACTGGAAGATGCAATCAGCGACAAGACCAAATTATTCATGTTCTCTTCTCCCTGCAATCCATCTGGTGCGGTGTACAATAAAGAAGAGCTGGCGGCATTGGCAGAAGTGTTCAGGAAACATCCTGAAGTGTACATCATGAGTGATGAGATCTATGAGCACATTGTTTTTGATGGCAAGCATGAAAGCATTGCCCAGTTTGATTTTCTGAAAGACAGGGTAATTATTATAAATGGTCTCAGCAAAGGTTTTGCAATGACGGGCTGGAGGCTCGGTTATATTGCCGCACCATTGGAAGTAGCCAAAGCAGCAGATAAATTACAGGGCCAGTTTACCAGCGCTACCTGTTCCATTACGCAGCGTGCAGCCATCGTCGCCCTCACCGGCGACCTTAAGCCGACCGAAGAAATGGTACAGGAATTTAAGCTGCGCCGTAAAAGAGTGCTGGAGCTCATCGCTGAAGTACCGGGCATGGTATGCAGCGAACCACCGGGCGCTTTCTATGTATTTCCCGATGTACATACTTTCTTCGGCAAAAAAACACCCGATGGAAAGCTCATCAATGATGCCGATGAATTGTGCATGTATTTGCTGAACGATGCACACGTATCTTCTGTAAGCGGTAAAGCATTTGGCGAACCCAATTGCATCAGGCTCTCATTTGCCAACAGTATTGCCAATATTGAAAAAGGATTCGGTAAAATCAGGAAAGCCCTGGAATCATTAACATAGGGTCGGTACCGAAGGGCAGACCCGAAATTTTAGAATGCAGATTTTCATGATGGTCATGATAAATCATGATCTTTTCATTCCACTTATTAAGAACGACCGATATACTCAACCTGAAATGAAAAGGTTGGGTAGGAGTGTCTTTATTTTTTCTCACCCAACGCTTCTGTAAT
This sequence comes from uncultured Ferruginibacter sp., assembly GCA_964404845.1. GTDB lineage: Bacteria > Bacteroidota > Bacteroidia > Chitinophagales > Chitinophagaceae > Ferruginibacter. The sequence continues at coordinate 5,358 of CAYOLS010000090.1, forward strand.
AGTCAAAGTATATATTGGATATGCGGATATTTCTGCTACCTGGTAAAACTTAATGACGCTATTATGGAATATGAAGAAGAGCAGAAATACAGGACGATCGCCCTGATGATCTACCGGCTGTTACAATTTCTTTTGTTGATCATTTCAGTCGCAATAGTTATATTTTTATTGGTCTGACCGTTCCGGTCCGACCATTATAGAATGCAGATTTTCATGATCATCACGATAGATCATAACGATCAGCGTTCTAAACTTAAAGCAAATAATTTTTCGTGAAGTTCAATTACCTGTGGAATGAGTAATTGTTTTTCATCGTTAAAGATGATAAAATCGCAGCGCTTCATTTTTTCTTCTTCGTTCATTTGCTTGTTCATTCTGGCCTGCACTTTATCGGGAGTGATATTATCCCTGTTCATTACTCTTTTTAAACGAAGGTCAAATGGTGCGGTAACGCCGATCACATAATCCAGCTGCTTATCGGCATTGGCTTCAAATATCAACGCCGCTTCCTTAATGGCATAAGGTGATTCTTGCTGCTGCATCCATTGTTCTGCATCTGCAATGGTAACAGGGTGTACAATAGAATTGAGCAGGTTAAGTTTGTCAGCATTATTAAATACGAGCCCGGAAATATGTGCCCGGTTCAGCTCATCATTTTCATAACTCGCTTCACCAAAATGCTGAATGATCTGTTTGCGAAGCGCTGCATCTTCATTCATCACTCTTTTAGCCGCATCATCGGCATAATACACAGGTATGCCCAGTGTTTCAAACACTTTGGCTACGGTGCTTTTGCCGCTGCCGATACCACCTGTGAGACCGATTTTGAGCATTGCTTAAATCTTAAAAGATAAATACTAAATTCTAAAAAAAAACCGGGTGTGAAGTTAAACCTTCAACCCGGATTTTAGAATTTAGTATTTGAAGATTATTTTTTCTCTTCGGTAGTAGCTGCTTTATTCAACGCTGCGCTCCATTCCATGCTGATAGCAGATTTTTCGATCTTGATATAGCTGCCCGGGCTGGTTTCCAGGTTAACGGTATTGTCGTCGTTTACTTTATTGATCACACCATGGATACCGGCAATGGTCACCACTTTATCACCTTTTTGTAAGTCGTTGATGTATTTTTTCTGATCCTTTGCTTTTTTAGCCTGCGGGCGGATCATAAAGAAATAAAATACCAGGATCATCATACCCATCAGTATCAAAGTGCTTGTGCTGCTGCTTTTACCACTGGGGTCCATCATTAAGAAAACATTTAATAGTTGCATGTTATTGGTTGGTTTATAATTTTTAAATTAATTTTTATTTTTTGCGAGTACTTCGCCTTTCAGCAACAGTTCAGGAAATGCAGGTTGTGCATTGGATGTAACCGTTACAGTTTTATGTGCCATGCCTACACGGCCTTCGCTGTTGAATTTTACCTTGATAAAACCGGTCTCACCTGGTTTGATAGGTGCTTCAGGTTTTTCAGGCACTGTACAACCACAGCTTGCAGCCGCATTCGCTACGATCAATGGTTCTTTGCCGATATTTTTAAAACGGTAGCTAAATTCAACTACTTCGCCTTCTGCCACTTTGCCAAAATCAAAAACACTGTCAATGATCTGAACTGTGGTAGGAGTAGTGTTGGCAGCCAAAGCATTTTTTGCAGAATCCTTTGATGCAACAGAGCCGTCAGCAATTTTATCTTTGGTACGTACATCGCAGCTCATCAGCGATACGGCAACAAAACCTGAAAATAGGAGAGCCTTTAACATGGCAGATAATTTTTAATTGATTAAATAGTGCTGTTCTTGAAATTCTTTTTTTCTATTTTGTTCTGAGCAGAAAGTTCTTTGTGAATATTATCCAGCAGCCCGTTCACGAATTGCCCGCTTTGGGGTGTGCTGTAATCTTTTGCCAGGTCAATGTATTCATTAATAGTAACCTTGGTAGGAATGGTTTCGAAATATAAAAACTCGCAGATGCCCATTTGTAAAAGGATCAGGTCAAGTGATGCCACCCTTTCCGCATCCCAGTTCTTCAGCTTGGGTTTGATCAGTTCCAGGGTTTGTTCTTTCTTATCCTGTACCGTTTGCAACAGGTCTTTGGCAAAAGCCCATTTTTCTTTGCTCAGTATATCATGGAATGTCTGCTGAACCGGGCGGTTGAAATAATTCAGCACAAGGGTTTGCATCATTTCCGCATCATCGTCCCAGTTGATGAATTTTTCTTCCACATGGTTAATGAACTCTTCATTGGGCAACATCAGGTGATTAAAAATAAAGTCGAGCATCTTTTTCTCGTTCTTTTTATCCCTTCCCTGGTCTTCAATGTATTCCTTGTATTCTTCTGTTTGCACCAACTGCTGGTAGATCTTTTTCAGCAGGTCATTGTCCATTAAGGAATAGAACTTAGCTTCTTCAACAGAAGCTTTAAAGCTGCTGTCTTCCAGTATCTTCCAAAGCAATTCATTGCCTGCGATCTTTGTATTTACAGCCAGGTCGGCGGCGGTAGGAAGGTGTTTGCTGGCTTTTTGAAGGGCATCCTTTTCCGCATAACGGGCCACTTCGGTAATAAAGTAAATAAGGTAGGTAAACAATAAACGGGTCTGGTCGATCTTTTTGGTAAGCATTTTCTGGGCTTCGGCGGCCTTTATCTCACCGTCCATGCTATCCAGTATATACAATGTCTGCATCACTTTTACCCGTATATTTCTTCTGCTGATCATTCTGAAAGAACTTTATTGAGGGGGCAAAATTAAGGTTTTTAAAACTGGATAACCGCTGTTTTACGTATAAATATGGCTAAAATGGAAAAATTGTCTTTCACCGTCAAAAAACTGCCAAGTTGAACTGCCAAGATTTCAACTTATAGAACTGGTATAATATTTATTAAGCTACATTTGCAATCCCAATTCATGGGATATTACTTTTAAAACTAATCAAAACATAGAATTATGGCGAAAAAGTTAAGCATTACTCCATTGCATGACCGAGTAATTGTGAAACCTGCTGCGGCTGAAGAAAAAACTGCCGGTGGTATCATTATTCCTGATACTGCAAAAGAAAAACCACAACGTGGTACCGTACTGGCCGCCGGCCCTGGTAAAAAAGATGATCCTGTAACTGTAAAAGCAGGTGATACCGTATTATATGGCAAATATGCCGGAACGGAAATAAGCATCGAAGGTCAGGATTACCTGATCATGAGGGAGAGCGATATATTGGCAATTGTTTAATTAGCTAATAGGCTAATTTTTCAGGCAGTTAGCTGTTCAAAAAAATAATTCATTAACAACTTTGCTAATTAGCAAATTATCAAATTAATTTTTTATGTCTAAAATGATCTACTTCGATATCGAAGCAAGAAATAAAATGAAGAAAGGTGTGGACACTTTGGCCAACGCCGTAAAAGTAACCCTGGGACCAAAAGGCCGCAACGTGGTGATCGAAAAGAAATTTGGCGCTCCACAGGTAACCAAGGATGGGGTTACTGTAGCAAAAGAAATTGAACTGGAAGACCCGATCGAGAACATGGGCGCTCAAATGGTGAAGGAAGTGGCTTCTAAAACTGCAGACATTGCAGGTGATGGTACCACTACTGCAACCGTGCTGGCACAAGCTATCATCAGCGAAGGTCTGAAAATGGTAGCAGCAGGCGCTAACCCAATGGATCTGAAACGTGGTATTGACAAAGCGGTGAAGCTGGTTGTTGAAAACCTGCGTGGTCAAAGCCAAACCGTTGGTAACGACAGCAAAAAAATTCAACAGGTAGCTACGATCTCTGCCAACAATGATGAAACCATTGGTAAACTCATCGCTGAAGCTTTTGCAAAAGTGGGTAAAGAAGGGGTGATCACAGTAGAAGAAGCAAAAGGTACTGATACAACTGTTGATATTGTAGAAGGTATGCAATTCGACCGTGGTTATATCAGCCCGTACTTTGTGACCAACAGCGAAAAAATGCAGGCAGAGTTGCAGAACCCATATATCCTTATTTATGATAAGAAGATATCTGCAATGAAAGATATTCTGCCAACCCTGGAAGGCGTTGCAAAAAGCGGCCGCCCGTTGCTGATCATTTCAGAAGACCTTGAAGGTGAAGCGCTGGCAACCCTGGTGGTGAACAAGCTGCGTGGTACCATTAAAGTGGCTGCTGTTAAAGCACCCGGCTTTGGTGACCGCCGCAAAGAAATGCTGACCGACATCGCTATCTTAACTGGTGGTGAAGTGGTAAGCGAAGAGCTGGGCAGCAAGCTGGAAGATGTTCAGCTGACTACTTTGGGCCAGGCCTCTTCAGTAACCATTGATAAAGACAACACAACCATCGTTGGTGGTAAAGGCGGTAAAAAAGAAATTGCTGCACGTGTTAACCAGATCAAAGCGCAGGTGGAAAATACAACCAGCGATTACGATAAAGAAAAATTACAGGAGCGTCTTGCTAAATTAGCAGGTGGTGTGGCTGTATTGTATGTAGGTGCTGCTACCGAAGTAGAAATGAAGGAAAAGAAAGACAGGGTAGATGATGCATTACATGCAACCCGTGCCGCTGTGGAAGAAGGCATTGTACCAGGTGGTGGTGTTGCTTTCATCCGTGCGATTGCAAGCCTTGAAGCAAAAGTAAAAGGCCAGATCGCTGACGAGCAAACAGGTGTACAGATCGTACGTCGTGCACTGGAAGAGCCTATCCGCACACTGACCTCTAACGCTGGAATCGATGGTTCTATCGTTGTACAGAAAATTAAAGAAGGCAAAGCTGACTTCGGTTTCAATGCACGCACAGAAGAATACGAGAACTTGTTCAAAGCAGGTGTGATCGATCCAACCAAAGTAAGCCGTGTAGCGTTGGAAAATGCTGCTTCTATTGCAGGTATGTTGCTGACCACAGAATGCGTGATCGCCGATAAACCAAAAGAAGAAGCACCGCATAGCCATGGTGCACCGGATATGGGTGGAATGGGGTATTAATCAAAACCATCTCTTAAAAGATATAAACCCGTTGCGAAAGCAACGGGTTTTGTTTTTAGGAACAAGCCTCTGCTACGGAGCTGTCATCCTGAGGAACGAAGGATCTCAGGATTTGGTAACTAAAATGCTTCGTGCCTCAGCATGACAGAAGCACACCCGCCCTGTTTCGTGTGCCACAAACCAAGGCGAGTGGATAATAGGATAATGATAGGAAAATCATACTAGTCGCAGGAATAAAGCTTTCACTACGGAGCTGTCATCCTGAGGAACGAAGGATCTCAGGATTTGGTAACTAAGATGCTTCGTACCTCAGCATGACAGGAGTATAATTTTATAATTGCAGATTGTTATTTACAAAGAATATAGATTTGTAAAAAATCCCGGATAAAAATACTTGCATGAAATCCTGCCGCATTTACGTAATATTATTTTCTTTCGTTTTTAATATCATGGATGGGTATGCACAGGTTGATAAGGAAAGATGCAAAGAAATACAGAATGGAATTTTTTATTTCTACCCTCAAAACTCGAAAGAAAGGCTCATCGAGATAAGAGAGGGAGATTTTCTCACAGAAAAAAGCCTTGTCACAGGCGATACAATGCATTGGAAAATAAAATGGGATTCTGAGTGTACTTACCGACTCAGCTTTATCAGCAGTAGCCTGGCTATGGATAAAGCAATGAAGAAGGTTACGAAGAAATATGATTTTGTTTATAAGATTACAGGTATTACTGATCAGTATTATACATTTACCGGCTACCTTGATAATATAAAAAATAACCCCATCCAACAGGATACTATCTGGATGTCGGAAAAAATTAGCATACCTGATAATACATTATTTGAGGTTGTACCAAAGGAATTGTATAGAAAAGCAGCAATCATGACTGATACTTCAAAATATGCATTATTGCATGTTTATCGACCAGGGAAGTTTACTCATTCACTGAGCAATTTTCTTGTTTACTTTAATGACAACATAATGTGTGTAAGCAGTAATAACAGAGGGTATGTTTTCAAAGTATTAAAAGAGGGTTCTTTTAATATACATAGCAGGTTGTTGAAAGACAGCGCAGGCGCAACGATCAATATTCAGTTTGGTAAAAAATACTATATCAAACCCTTTATCAATTGGACTATTACTGACAAGCTGTATAATTTCAGGCTTGGTGTGCAGGAAATGGATATTCCGACGGGGATTAAAGAATTTGAAGATGTGAAATACAAATAACCTTAGGGTATTTTCAGTTGCCACTGCTTAAAACTGTTTGCAATATTGACTACAAACATTCCGACATTCAATAAATACTTAAGCACATGAATATGGAAGCATCATTTAAAATAGTTTCTATCCGTGACATCAACACCAGCATCGCCCTCGTCTTCAAAGCCTGATCCGATCCCTTCCACCTCCGCAACTGGTGGGGACCGAAAGGTTTTACCAATACATTCAATGATTTTGATTTTCGCCCCGGTGGCCACTGGAGCTTTGTAATGCACGGGCCGGAAGGAGGGAACTATGTTAACGAATCTATATTCCTGGACATACAGGAACCAACGCTGATCTCCTTCGACCATGTTTCCCCACCCGTATTTAAAGTGATCGCCACATTTGAAGCGCTTACGGACAGCAGCACCAGGATCACTTACCGCATGATCTTTCCAACAACAGAAGAAAGAGATAAGATAATGAAAATTGCCCCCGAAAAAAATGAAGAGAACTTCGACCGGCTGGAAGAAGAATTGGCTAAAATGAAAATGTAGGATCGGCACCCAAGATCAGATCCGTATTCATAAACAAGAACATTTATTTAAAAATACTACTTCACAATCCTCGCATTATCCAAAATTCTTATCCTGTAAAACATATACTACAAGCGGGTCATAGCGATTATTACAGCGTCATAAAATATTTATCTTTTTTATTTTTTATAAAATATTAGCCCTGAGTTTCAGAAAAAAAACTTTGTTTTTACTAACTAAACATTAACTGTTTTGCGTTATAGGAATGCTTCTCATGGTATGGTTGTTGAAAAATATGCAGCCATCAAACGGGAAAGTGAAAACCTATGACCAACACTTTCTTATTCGTTAAGAAAAAAAACAACCAATATCCAAATGACGAAAAACTTCCTGACGCTTCTTCTGCTTTTAGTATGCGGAAGACTAACCTATGCCCAATGTAACACAGCAGCACCCGT
>CAYOLS010000091.1:0-12488 GCA_964404845.1 uncultured Ferruginibacter sp.
GCGAAAAAAAATTTACCACTATTCGTCGCTTTACGCACAATACTACCACGCATTACAACTATTTTTTTAATGCCAATAACAAGATCAATGCGGTAATAGAAAGGGCCAAAATCTCACAAAAAGAGGACTACAGCAAGCTGCTGTCCTTTTATCCTTATACACTGGAAAATACGGCTGCTCAAAAAACAGAGCTGGATTCTGTGATCTATAAAGCCACAGCAGGCATACTGCTTCACGATCTGCGGAGCGACTGGGTAGACAATATGTACCTGCTCATCGGCAAGGCCTATTACCTGCGCAATGAAATGGATTCTGCTGCTATGACCTTCCAGTTCATCAACTACAATTTATTTCCCCGCAAAAAAAATGAGGATGACAGCAGGGTAGTGGGAACCAATAATTCACCGGGAACGGGCGGTCTTTCTATTGCCAATCCGGAAAAAAGAAATTTTGTTAAAAAGATAATGTCACGCCCGCCAAGCCGCAACGATGCGCTGATATGGCTGGCACGCACATTTACCGCACAGGAAGAATATGGTGATGCCGCAGGTTTGATCAATATTTTAAGAAATGATCCTAACCTGCCGGATCGTTTGCAGAATGATCTTTCTGAAGTGACCGCTTACTGGTTCTATGCACAGAATCATTTTGACAGCGCAGCTTTTTACCTGGAAAAAGGACTGACCACTGCTCCTTCAAAACAGGACCAGGGCCGCTGGGAATTTTTGCTGGCACAACTGAATGAAATGAATGGTAACTACGATGCTGCTTCTGATTATTATGCCAAAGCAGCAAAGCATACGGTTGATCCTATTATGGAGATCTATGCCAACCTGAACGATGCCAAAATGATGCGTGACAAAGGCGATACCATGCAAATGAATGCAACGATCGCAAGGCTGGTGCACATGGCTAAAAAAGATAAGTATGATGCTTACCGGGATATTATTTATTATGCAGCTGCACAGGTGAGTCTTCAAAAACCTGATACCACCGGCGGTATTTATTTGCTCAACAGGTCGTTGAAATACAATACTGCGAACAACGAATACCGCAGCAATAGTTTTTTAGACCTTGCCAACATTGCTTACAACCAACAACGCTTTAAAGAAGCCGCTGCATTTTACGATAGCCTGCAGGTAGATGAATTAAAAGACAGCCTTGCAAGGATCGCCTTAAATGAAAGAAAACAATCGCTTACAAAACTGGTAACGCATATCAATGCCATTGAAAGGGAAGACAGCCTGCAAAGGATTGCGGCCATGCCCGAAGCAGAGAGAGAAGCGTACGTAAAAAAGATATTAAGAAAGCTAAGGAAAGAACAGGGCCTTAAAGAAGAAGATGCTTCTGCTGGCACCGCTCCCATTACATTTAATAACAACGGAAAGCAGGAAGCGGTTGATCTTTTCGGAAGCAGCAGCAAAGGTGAATGGTATTTTTACAATAACAATGCCCGTGGCAAAGGGTACGGCGAGTTTGTGACCAAATGGGGCAAAAGACCCAACGTTGATAACTGGCGCCGTTCCAAAGCTCTCAATGCCGCCACCAAAATGCCTGACATGTCGAGCCCTGACGCACCGGTACTACCAACTGACCCATCAGCGCCCAATGTAGGCGAATTATCGGTAGCATCCTTGTTGCTCGGCCTGCCGCTGACAGCAGAAAAATTAGACAGCAGCAATAAGATCATTGAAATGAATATGCTGGCAATGGGCAAAGTATTCCAGGATGATATGCAGGAATATGGAATTGCTATTGATGCGTATGAAGATTACCTGCAGAAATTCCCATCGGCAGAAGGAGAAGCGGAAGCTTATTTAGGATTGTACTATTGCTATTCTAAGCTGGGCAACACTGCACAGGCTGCACGCTACAAAAACCTGCTTACCACCAAATATGCAAATACAGATGCAGGTAAACTGGTAACCAATCCATCGCTGCTGAATCCAAATATTAAATCGCCGGAAGCTACAGGCCGCTATGCGGGCATTTATGATATGTTCATTGAAGGGAAATTTGCAGAAGCCATTGCTGAAAAGAAAAAGGCAGACAGCCTGTATGGTACCAACTACTGGACACCACAGCTGCTGTACATTGAAGCGATGTATCATGTGAGAGAGAAAAATGACAGCATAGCCATTGCGGGTTTGCAGCAACTGATCAACCTTTATCCTGAATCGCCTTTAAAAGAAAAAGCTGCCACATTAATAGATGTGCTTGGCCGCAGGGCGCAGATTGAAGAATATTTGACTAAGCTGGAAGTGACCAGGCAGGAAGAAGAAATGATCGTAATCGCAGATGATAAACCTGTAGTGAAGAATACGCCGGTGGCACCTGCGCCTGTAACAACCAAACCAGCACCTGCTACCATCAAGCCGATCAACAAGGATTCTTCTGCGGCGGTAAAACCAATTGCACAAATAGCAGGATTTGTATTAAGACCCGAAGTGCCACACTATGTTATGATGGTGTTGAACAAAGTAGACTATGTTTATGTTAACGAGGCCAAAAATGCTTTCACCCGTTTCAACAAAGGCAATTATTTATTACAAAGTGTGCAGGTAACAAGGGATGCATTGGATACAGACAGGGCGCTGTTGCTGTTCTCCAAATTCGACGATGCCGAGGCCGCTATAAAATATTATGATAAAGTTAAGAAAGCTGCACCAGGCGAAGTTTCCTGGCTTCCTGCCAATAAATACTCGTTTTTGATCATTTCTGAAGACAATTTACAGGAGCTTAAGAAAAATAAAGACCTGGATGGATACAAAAAGATCCTGAATGACAATTTCGGGAACAGATTTTGATAAGAGAGAGCAAATCTGAAAAAAACATCAACCCAGCATTACATGAAACGTTCAGTAAAAATATTATGGCGCCTTTTTTTAGGCGGCTTTATCCTTGTAATCCTTTTATTCGTTTGCGCCAACTTTGGCCTATTCGGTAAAATGCCATCCGTAGCAGAACTGGAAAATCCCGAAGCGGACCTGGCCAGCGAGATCATCAGCGCCGATGGTATGCTGATGGGTAAATACTATACCGAAAACAGGAGCGAAGTAAAGTATCAGGAAATTTCTCCCAATGTTATCAATGCGCTCATTGCTACCGAGGACGAACGTTTTTACGATCACTCCGGTATTGATGCGCAGGCCGTAGCAAGGGCTGTGGCTACATTGGGTGCGCAGGGCGGTGGTAGTACCATTACCCAGCAGCTGGCAAAAATGATATTGAAGCAGGGCAAGGGAAATATCCTTGCCAGGGGTATTGATAAAATGAAAGAGTGGATCGTTGCTGTAAAGCTCGAACGCAATTTTACCAAAGAAGAGATCATTGCATTATACCTTAACAGGGCACCATGGGGCAATGTGTACGGTATCAGGAATGCTTCCCGTACCTATTTCCAGAAAGAACCCATCGATCTTAAAATTGAAGAAGCCGCTGTACTCGTAGGAATGCTGAAAGGGCCTTCTGTATATGAACCCATTCGTCACCCCAAAGATGCCATCGACAGGCGGAATGTCGTGATCAACCAGATGGTAAAGGCAGAAGTAAAAGGCAAAAGCGGCGGTTATATTACAGCAGAAGAAGGGGAAAAACTGAAAGCCAAACCCCTGGTTACAAATTACAAACCTATTGATGAAGCGATCGGTATTGCCCCTTACTACCGCAGGGTGTTGTTGACCGTATTAAAAGAATGGAGCAATAAGAACATCAACCCCCGGACAGGCGAGCCATACGATCTTACCAAAGATGGTTTGAAAATATATACTACTATTGATTCCCGTATGCAGAAATATGCAGAGGAAGCCGTTGAGCAGCACATGCCTGAACTGCAAAGAAAAGCGGATGCTTATTTTAAAATAAAAAAGGACCTGTGGAAAGGCAGGGATAATATCGTAGAACAGGGTATGCGTCATTCTGAAAGATGGAAGAACCTGAAAGAAGATGAGATGTCTGAAGAGAATATCAAAAAAACTTTCATGGTGCCAACCCGTATGAAAATATTTTCCTGGAAAGGCGATGCCAAACATGAGAAAGATACTACCATGACACCTTATGATTCTATCAAGTATCATAAGCAATTGCTGCAGACTTCTTTTGTAGCCATGGATCCCAAAACCGGTGAAGTTAAAGCCTGGGTGGGTGGTATCAACTACAGGTGGTTCAAATACGACCACGTTACTGCTTCAAGGCAGGTCGGTTCTACTTTCAAGCCCTTGTTATACACCCTCGCTGTTACAGACGCTGGTTATACTCCTGAAACCTATATTGACGGAGGATCACTTACTTTGAGTGGCAAGACCATTACTGGTGGTGGTGGTACCATGGCCAACTGTCTTGCATTCTCTAAAAATATTGCGGCATGGCGGCTGATGGCGATCATCGGCGTAAGCAGGACGATCGAATTTGCAAAGCAATGTGGTATTAAAGTAAAAATACCTCCTTATCCTTCCATTGCCTTGGGTTCTGCTGATATTCCTATGATGCAAATGATGCAGGCTTATTCTATGTTCCCCAACAAAGGATACAGTACAGAACCTGTGTATGTAACAAGGATAGAAGATAAGAACGGTAACCTTATACACGAATTTCCTGTAGCGCAAAGCAAGCAGGTGATCGGTGAAGCCGATGCGTATACGATGGTAAAGATCATGCAGGGTGTGATACAGATCGGTACCGGCCGGAGAATAAACAGCTACAATATACCTGCGCAGAAAGCGGGCAAAACAGGTACTACCAACGGGAACACTGATGGTTGGTTCATTGGCTACACACCCGACCTGCTGGCAGGTACATGGGTTGGTTGCGGCGATCCTTTTATTCCTGTTTACCAGAACAACGTGGGTGGTGCGGAAATGGGTGGTCCTAAATGGGGTATCTTCATGAGTAAAGTGTATGCAGATAATAAAATACTCTTCAACAGGCAGAAAGAATTTGATGCGCCTGCAGAGTTAAAGAACGACCCGATCTTTGCAGACGTAAACATCGCAGACCTTGCCAACAGGGGCGACAGCCTGAATGAAGATTTTGGGAACGGCGATGGCTCAGACTATGGTGATGGCAGCACACCGGAAGAAAATGAGTTTGCACCTGTAGTAGATACGCCAAAAAATAATAAGAAGCCGGATGATAAAAATGCACCGCCAAAAGCACAGATGAAACCGGCAGATGATAAAAAAAATCAGCCGAAGGCAAAACCAAAAAACGATAATGACTATTAATAGAAAGAGCAGCAAATCAATTGCTGCTTTTTTCTTTTTGCCTTCCGGGTTTTCGTCCCGGGTGAGTCACCTTAACAGAGGTGACTCACCCGGGACGAAAAAATTCTGCCTGAAATTTTTTCAAAAAACAAAATCCATTCTTTTTAAGTCCACGTACATGCTTGTAAACTATTTTAAAATTTACAAACACATAATTATGAAAAAGTTCAGGACTCTTACAATGCTGATCGCATCTGCTTTAATTGCAACCACATCTTTTGCGCAGGAAAAAACAGTAATGGTCGGCGGTGCTGCCATGTACCCTTCTAAGAACATTGTTGAAAATGCAGTGAACAGTAAAGATCACACAACACTGGTGGCAGCAGTAAAAGCTGCAGGGCTTGTGGAGACATTACAAAGCGCAGGTCCCTTTACTGTATTCGCACCAACTAATGCGGCATTCAATATGTTACCTGCGGGTACGGTTGACAATCTTGTAAAGCCGGAGAACAAAACAACACTCACCGGCATTCTTACCTACCATGTAGTAGCAGGTAAATGGAGCGCAAAAGACATTGCTAAAATGATCAAAGAAGGTAACGGTACAGCAGAAATAAAAACCGTTGCAGGCGGAAAATTATGGGCAATGATGGAAGGGAAAAAGATCGTTATAAAAGATGAAGCAGGAAACAAAGCCTATGTTACCATCAGCGATGTTAATCAAAGTAACGGCGTGATCCATGTAATTGATCATGTATTAATGCCAAAGATGTAAGCATAAGTTGGTTGTTTACAAACGGAAAAAGTCTTGCAGCTTGCTGCAGGGCTTTTTTAATGAGACAGGAGTTATGAACGATGAGTTCATACCCTTGGAACTTTTTAAACACCTGGAACGCTCAAACATTGAGCTATTGAAACTTAGCTGCTTTCCCCAAAAAAATCCCTTATATAATCCTTAATATATTTAATGCTGGATGGTTTCTCAATAAAACCTGCCGCACCTAATTTCTTTGCTCTTTCTTCAATATCATAAGAAGCAGAATATAGTATAAAAGGTATGGAGAAACCCGGGATAACAGTGTGAATATCTTTTAACAACTCTTCAGAGTTAATATCACCGATAAAATGGTCTATTAATATGAGATCGGGGTTAAATTGTCTCAATTCCCCGGCAACTCCTTCCACAGTTGACCTGCTCCTGAACTCATATTGCTTTCCCAGTACCATTTGAGTGATTTCTACAAGCTCGGCATTATCATCAAGGTGAAAGATTTTTTTCATATCTGATTTTTATCAGCAGCGTTGGTTTTTATGCAACCAGAAATCGCATACTGTCTGGATAGTCTCTTTTAAATTCGCCATCCCTATCGGCTTTACCAGGTATGCATTGGCACCATGATTGTAAGCATTCTGAATATCATGTGGATCATCAGATGAAGAGAAAACCACTACAGGCGTGTGTTTTATGCTGCTTTCGGAGCGTATTTTATCTAATAGCTGCATCCCGCTTACGCCAGGCAAATTGTAATCAAGTAAGATAAGTTTTGCTTTTTTATAGGGACTGTCGATATTATCACTATCTAAGATCTCCTTGGCTTTTAACCCATCTGTTACATAGCTGTAATTAATACTATTATCCACTTTTTTTAAAGCTATGCCTACAAAGTCTATAAAATCCTCGTTGTCCTCAATGTAAAAAAGATCTATATCCTTTTTTTCATTTTGCATTTTGCTCGTTTTTAATTCTTAAATAGAAAACTGTGCCATTTCCCGGCTCGCTTTCATACCATATCCTTGATTGGTGTTTTTCCAGTATTCTTTTAACAATTGCCAGCCCCACACCCGTTCCTTCAAACCTGCCGGCATTGTTCATTCTTTTAAACAGGTCAAATATCTGGTCGCCGCTTTTCATATCTATCCCGATACCATTATCCGCAATGCTGTAAGTAACTTCTTTTCCATTTTCAACAGCCCTGATATTCACCTGAGGCTTTGATTGCTGTGAACTGTATTTCACAGCATTGCCAATGATATTGCTGAAAACCTGGTACATCATTATCCTGTCGCCATAAATATCAACTGTATTATGAATATTGATGTCCGGCGATGCATCTTTATAAGCCATCAGCAGGTCAGCTTTGATATCTTCCAGTATTTCTTTCATGTTAATATGCTCCTGTTTCACATTCTGCCTGCCGATCCTTGAATAGCTTAACACTTCTTTTATCAAAAGGTTCATTTTATCAGCACCTTTAATGATCTTTTCCAGCATAGGCCGGGCAGTTTCTATATTATAGTTGTTATCATCCAGTAGCAGTTCTGTATAATTTTTAATGGAAGATAAAGGAGTTTTAAGGTCATGCGAAATCGTAAAGCTGAAAGTATCCAGTTCATCATACGCCTGTTTCAGTTTTTCATTCAGTTTGCGTATCTGGTTGGCCCTTTCACTGATGATATGTACCAGTTCTTCCCTGAATTTCATAGCTACACCGATCTCGTTGCTCGTCCATGGTGCAGAAACGCCTTCCACTTCTTCTGTCCATACTTCAAAAGAGTTGCGTGGACTTAAAGACATTAAGCCATCTGCATTTATTTCCACCGGCTTTTGCGGGTTGCCTGCCCATTTTACTGTCTGCGGCATTTCTTTTTTAAACCAGAAAATATATTCATTCAGTTCCCTTGAAAGCGTACAGCTCATGAGCCCACTGCAGACATCCTTGTAGGCGGTAGCTTCCGGGAAATCTTTGCTTAAATGATTGGTTTGATACACCTGGTTCTTAGAGTGGATATGCAGCCATTTTGCAATAGAATAAATGGCTTCTTCAGGCGGCGTTTCGCCAAGTGTGTAAATTTTATCTTCGTATAGTAAAGCAGCACCGCTTGCTTCGGTCATGCTCAGTAAATTATTGGCTTCATCTGTTAATGCAGCAGGAATATCCCAGGCGCTTCTCACCAGTTTGATCATATCCAGCATGCGATCCCTGAACAGGCTTTTTTGTTCCTTGGCCTCTTCGTTTTCCCTGTATACCAATGATGTTGATAACAACTGCCCAATCACTTTGCAACTGTTCCTTTTTTTATAATCGATCACATTAGGCGCATAATGATGGCAGGCAATAAGTCCCCATAATTCGCCATCAGAAATAAGCGATACACTAAAGCTCGCTTTTACGCCCATGTTCTTTAGGTACTGTATATGAATGGGTGAAACCGCACGTAATACTGAGTCCGTAAGGTCAAGCGGTGTTTCTTTTGTTTGCTCGTTGTTTACTTCTATCATCGCATCCGTAGCATCTACACCGGCAATAATCCGAACCAGGTTCCTTTTGTATAATTCCCTGGCCTGTTTGGGAATATCAGAAGCAGGGTAGTGCAGCCCCATAAAAGATTCAAAGCCTTCACTTACTGCTTCGGCCACCACTTCACCATGCCCATCTTCTGCAAACTTATAGATCATCACCCGGTCGTAACCGATAATATCTTTCACCTGCACAGCAGACCATTGCAAGGTTTCGTCCAGCGATCTTGCGCCCAGTATTTTTGTGAGCAGGCTTTCCATGATACTTTGCGAAGTTTCATTGGCTAATGACCGAACGGGTTCCAGTTCTACCAGTACAGAACTGCCACTTTCATTTACTACCATGTAAAATTCATCTTTACTGGAAGTGCTGATTATAAGACCGTTCTCTGCATCTTTGTTCAATAAACGATTGCTGATAAAACCATAGAGGTGATTGTTTTGTGTATCAATACCTGCCGAGCCTGTAAAATCATCAAATGAATGATCCAGTACCTGCGATGGTTCAACAGGGAAATAAGCGGAGATATTATTACTCACATGTGTTACCAGCATGCTCTCTTTATCAAGTGCCAATAAAACACCATGTGGTTGAATTTTGCCGGGAATATGTATAGGTTCACGATCACAATTGCCGAGGTCTGCCTTAAAGTCCATAGAAATGTTTAGAGTTTAAACTAATTGATTTTCAAACCATGTGCCAAAGCGGCGAAAGGTTTCAGTAGCCGTATATACAACAGTTTCAGCCGCTTGTTGATCAAGTGGTAACGCCAGGTATTGTGTAAATTTTTTCCACATAGGGCCGGTTTCGGGGCCATATCCTTTAAAAAAGCTAAGCGCTTCGGTTGACCCTAATTTTTCTGTAATGGTTTTGGCAATGATCTTTCCGCCCAATGTAGAGCCTTCCAGTACATACAATGCACCCAATGCAGACGGGTGATCGAAGATGTCCGGCAAATGTGTACTCAATGTTCCATTTAATGACAGGTCAAGTGTACGTATATCGTCTCTAATAAGCGAAGCATTCCTTCTCTGGTCCATATCCGTTACAAGATCCCTGTTAATGAATTGCGCTATTTTTTCCTGCACAGGATAAATATAGCCGTAAAAAGCATTGAGCAATTGTGCATATTGTTCTTTGGAATGAATATTTTCAAGAAAAGGATACAGCTGGTCTTCCAGTTTTTTGTGATCGGCTGATGTAGCAGCTCGTATTTTTTCTATGAGCATCAGGATTTTTTTCGAAGTTAATGAAACGTTACGAGTTACCGTATGGTGGATCCAGAGTTCAAGGTTGCAACCGTAACCCGCACCCTGGCTTAGGCAGCCTTCCACTCGGGGTGCAGCAAAGAATATAGTACCAGGTCAACAAACGCACCATTCACCAGTTCAGCCTGCCGGAGTATGCCTTCTTTTGTAAAATGCAATTTTTCCGGCACGGCCTGGCTGCGGGTATTTTGAACGGCAGCTTTTATTTCAATGCGATGCAGGCCAAGCTGTTCAAAGCCATACTGTATAAGGGCTTTGCAGGATTGCAGGATAATACCACGGCCTTCAAACTCTTTACCCAGCCAGTAACCGATAGCAGCTGTTTTATTGTGCGGGTGAATATAATGCAGGCCGATCCTTCCTGCTATCTTGCCCGCAACTGTTATCACAAAACTTACTTCTGTTTTTTGCTCATACAATGTTTCGCAGTACTGCAGATAATTTTTCATGTCATCAGCAGATTGCATGTTGCCAACCCATGGAAGAAAGCGGGAAAGATGTTCCCGGTTATTGTCCACCGCTGCATACAATGTTGCAGCATGCTGTTGTGAAGCAAGTTCCAATGATACTGTTTCGTTGATGGCTATCGTCATGTTGATCTTAGTTTTTAGGATTGAGCAGCGAATAAATAGCAGAATCAGTGAATTTGCCGTCGTAATAATAATTTTCTTTGAAATGCGCTTCTTTTACAAAACCATTTTTAATAAGAATAGCTTCAGAAGCGATGTTGGCCGGGTCGATATTAGCTTCGATGCTATGCACTTTCATCTGGTTAAAAGCATAGCTGTTGGTAGTCTGGATAGCTTCTGTCATGTAACCCTTATTAAAGTACCGTGACAATAACATATAACCTAACTCTGCACGGAAATGTTCTTTCATGATACGCCAGTAACCAATGGTGCCGATCAAAACATCCGGCTCATCTTTTAATGCGATCGCCCAGCTGATACCCTCGTTTTTTTCAAGATTTTCCAGCATGCTGTTGATCAAAACCAATGCTTCTTCTTTTTTCTTCATAAGTGGCTTGCCTACATACTCCATACATGCAGGATCGGTTCTCATTAAAAAGACCTGGTCGATATCTGTTGTAGATATCTTGCGAAGCAATAATCTTTCCGATTGCAGAACAGGAAAGGGGTTGAAGTTTAATTCCAGCATAATTATAAGGTTAATCCGTAAATGCTCAGGCTGTATTTGTTATTGTCCATTACCGCAATGTCTTTCAATAAGCCCCATTGCTCAAAACCGGCCTGTTCAAATAATACAATGCTGGGTTTATTGTGACTGAAAATAAAACCAAGCAAAGTGTGAATACTTAATAAAGGCGCCTGTTCAATGCAATATTGTAATATTTTTTTCCCATATCCTTTTCCTCTCGACTCCGGGTGCAGGTAAATGCTCAGCTCCGAAGTGCCATCATAGGCAGGCCTTCCATAAAAATTGTTGAAGCTTACCCAGCCGATCATTTCACCCTCATTTTCTACTACCCATAAAGGCCGGTTGGCAGACTGGTGTTTTTTAAACCAATCCATTTTATCTTCCACAGTAGATGGTTCTGTATCGGCCGTAACCAAACGGGATGCAATAGTGCTGTTGTAGATGGCTACAATGGCGGGCAGATCATTCAATGTTGCGTTGCGGTAAATCATATATTTTTGATATTGCAATTTAAAAAAATAACCCCAGCGATAATAACGTTATGATCAACTACAACGATAAATATTTCAGGCCGGTAAATAATACAGCCAATGGAGAAACGAGCAGTGATACCATATTCCATTATATACAGGAAGATAATATCCTGAGCGCTGAATACGGGGGCGGAAAAATAATAAAAGGCCAGCTGCTGGGTATCGTTGCTGAAGATGGCAGGCTTGATTTTCGTTACCAGCAGGTAAATGATAAAGGAGAGATCATGACAGGTGTATGTACTTCGATCCCCGAAATTTTACCGGATGGAAAAATACGGCTGTATGAAAAATGGAAATGGACTTCCGGCGATCTTTCAGAAGGGGAGTCGGTAATAGAAGAAGTATAATATTGAAAGACCTATTTTTATTTTAAAACGGATATATGAAAACGAGGATGTTCTCAATTGGTCAGCTGATCATTACAGACCGGGATACATGGTCCCCCCAAACAGGCGACAAGACACAGGTGACAGCAATAGAAATAGAAGCAGAATTTCCGGGAGGAAGTAAAGCCTGGCAGCAGTTTTTGATGGAGAATATTGATCCTGATGCGCCTGAAACAGAGGCCCCTACAGGAGAATATAAGGTGATAGCACGTTTCATAATAGACAAGAACGGTACTATTGCCGATGTTGTAACAGAAACCAAACATGGCTATGGCATGGAAGAAGAAGTGATAAAAGTATTAAAGAAAAGTCCCAAATGGATACCTGCAAATCAAAATGGCCGTTTCGTAAATGCATATAGAAGACAGCCAGTTACTTTTATAGTCTATTAAATAAGTAGGTTTATTGATACGAGGAGTATTTTTTGTTACGTTAATGTAAACTGATCAATATTTATCAGGTTTATTCAAAGCTTGGGCATGTATCACCTGTGCTCATGAAATGCCCTGTAGTAAAGGGTTTTAACATTTTATACAATATTTGGCCGTGCCATTTTTTTAAATAAGTTGATTTTTACTGCGCAACATTCCGTCTTACTTTTACATTATCAAAAAAATCAGGCCATAAGTTGCCTGGCACTTAG
>CAYOLS010000092.1:0-12435 GCA_964404845.1 uncultured Ferruginibacter sp.
TGCCGGTCAAAGTGAAACCACATCTGATAAATTATACATTGAAAACAGCAACGCCAATAAAGACAATGCACTTATCTATGGTGATTTTTCGGCTGATAGCTTAAAGCTGAATGCTAAAGTAAATATCAGGGATTATACAAGGTTGGGCACAGCAGCAAGCGGGGCACCCGCTATAAAAATGAAAGAACTGTCAGTTATTTCTTCTGCAAGTTCTACAGGGCAGTCGTCGGTAAGCCACGGTTTAGACCCATCAAAGATTTTAAGTGTTAGCACTTTGATGGAATGGGCGCCCGGTTATTTTGTGCCAACAGAATATTCTTCCGATCCATTATTGCGATACAATTATTTTATCAATCCCACCCAGATCGTTATTCAGAATAATGCTGCAACCTGCGCCTATATATGCAGCAAGCAGGTAAAAATATTAATAACGTACAAAGAATAGCGGCGTAGGTATAACCTGTTTCCAGGCATTTTACTATTGTTGATATCAACTCCACAGGAGCTGCTTTAAAATAGCTCCTGTGGAGTTTTACGCATAATTAGCTTTTTCAAACTGGTATAATTACCAATCGCAGCATGTTTGTTGCAGCAATCATTTTAGCTTAATTTTAGTATAACTTTCCATTGCCTGCCGCATAAAGAAAAATCTATGAGTTCAATCAACAATACTGCTCTGCAGCAGTTTAAAAACCTGGTGGGTATTAAGTTCCAGCTGTATAACAGCCTGTTCACGGCATTGCCATTTCACCGGATAGAGAATACGGGGTTTTTAGTACCCATTTTATTGCTGAACTGTGAAGATGGCTACAGGAAACAACTAAGTCCCGTTGACATCATTGAAGAATTTTTCCGCAAGCAAACCAGTTTTACAAAAGATGATGATAAACTCGACCTGCTGTTCCGGCTGGTGCAATATATAGAAAGGCAGGTAGTTTTGTTTGATGCACTGGAAGATGCTTCTTTTAAAGAGATCCACGATCTCGGCGGTGCAGGAACATTAAAGCATCTTTCGTTGCAGGTAGAAACACAGCAAAAGCAGGAAGCGCTTGCAAAAAAGCTGGAAGATTTTTCTGCACAGCTGGTACTCACCGCACATCCCACGCAGTTTTACCGGGATGCGGTATTAGGCATCATCCACGATCTTTCTAATAGTGTAAATGCCAATAATGAAAAGCAGGTGTACAGCTATTTACAGCAACTGGGTCGTACACCTTTCTTTCAAAAGCAAAAGCCCACACCTTATGATGAAGCAGTAACGCTTATCTGGTACCTGGAAAATATTTTTTATTATTCCATAGGAAGGGTAGTGAATTTTTTAAAGAGCCGTTTTCCAAAAGCTGTCAATACCGGCACACCGATCATGAAGATGGGCTTCTGGCCGGGCGGCGACCGGGATGGCAATCCTTTTGTAAATGCTGACACTACTTTAAAAGTAGCCAATGCCCTGCGTCAATCAGCCGTAAAATGTTATTACCTCGATGTACGCAAGCTCAAGCGCAGGCTTACTTTCAAGGGGGTAGATATTGCATTGGCAGCGCTGGATAAAAAATTATACGACAATCTTTTTTTACCCGATCACCAGTTCAATCTTACAAAAGAAGAGATACTGGAAAGTCTTCAAGCCATTCAACGCCAGTTGGTGGAAGAGCACAGCAGCCTGTTTGTGGAGCTGGTAGAAAGCCTCATCACAAAAGTGGAAGTATTCGGTCTGCACTTCGCAAGCCTGGATGTGCGACAGGAAAGTTCGGTTCATGGAAAAGCATTGAATACCATTGCTGCTAAAACCAATGCGTTGCCTTCAAACTATGCATCACTTTCTGGTGAAGAGAAAATAAATGCACTGTTCCAGGTAAATACTCCTGTTGACAGCAGCGTTTTTGAAGATGAAGTGGAAAGAGATACTGTTCAGTCTGTAGCAGCGATCAAAACCATCCAGCAACTGAACGGCGAAGCAGGTTGTCATCGTTACATTATCAGCCAGTGCAACAGCGCTTTGAATGCTATCGAAGTATTCGGGTTGTTCCTGCTTGGCGGCTGGAAAAAAGAAGCACTGACGATCGATATTGTTCCTTTGTTTGAAACGGTAGACGACTTGGAGAACGCAGCAGCCATCATGCAACAATTGTACAGCAATAAAGAATACAACGCACACCTGGTTCGCAGGAATAAAAAGCAAACGATCATGCTGGGCTTCAGTGATGGCACCAAGGATGGCGGCTACCTGATGGCCAACTGGGGAATTTACAAAGCCAAAGAAGAGCTTACCGCCATTTCAAAAGAGTATGGTATTGATGTGGTCTTCTTTGATGGCCGTGGTGGTCCGCCTGCAAGGGGTGGCGGAAAAACACATAATTTTTATGCATCACTCGGTAATAAAATATCGGGCAAGGAAATACAGCTGACGATACAGGGGCAAACTGTAAGCTCTAATTTCGGTACCATTGATTCAGCGCAATATAATATTGAACAATTGCTGCACGCAGGTATTTCCAATGAGCTCTTTCCTTCCAAGGACGGGCAAATGCCCGATGCGGAATATGACCTGATACAGGAGCTGGCTGATAAAGGATATGAGGCCTATAAGCAATTAAAAAATCACCCGCAGTTTGCTAATTATCTATTGCATGCAAGCCCTTTACGTTTTTATTCAGATACCAATATTGGATCAAGGCCTGCAAAAAGGGGAGCAGGTACACAGCTGACTTTAAAAGACCTGAGGGCAATTCCTTTTGTTGGAGCATGGAGCCAGATCAAGCAAAATGTTACAGGCTATTATGGTGTAGGATATGCTTTCGAAAAAATGCAGCAGCAGGGCAGGTGGGAAGAGGTAAGATCCTTGTATGATCAATCCTTGTTTTTCAAAACACTTATCGACAATTGCGAAATGGCGATGAAAAAATGTTTTTTCCCGCTAACGGCATTTTTATCTGATCACCCGCAGTATGGCGAAATATGGAATATGCTGTATGATGAATATGAACGCACCAAAAAATATATTTTCCTGCTCACGGGCAAAGACCAGTTGATGGCCAACCAGCCTGTAGACCAGCTTTCTATAGAAATGAGGGAGCGGATCGTATTGCCTTTGCTGACGATACAACAATATGCCATTACCAAAGTAAGGGAGCTGGAGGATTATGAAAGCAATGAAGCATTGAAAACCGCTTTTGAAAAGCTGGTGATGCGTTGTTCTTTTGGCATCATTAACTCCGGGAGAAATTCGGCTTAGGTAAAAGAAAAGGACTATTTGTTTTTATAGTTCTCTTTTATCACATCCCAATATTCTTTGCCGTATCGTACCAGTATTTCCTGGCCTGGTTCAATATCTTTTACTGCTTTGATATAGACTTTTTTATTGTCTTCTTCATACACAGAATTGTTGAGCAGTCCTTTTACAGTGCTGAGTCCACGGGCATCGTTTGCATAGCGGGCGAGCGCCTGGGTAGTTTTGCTGGCATTGATCACATGATTGCGGTTAAGGTAATAAATATACCCGTTCATGCCATCTTCATGGTCTACATCTTTCCAGCTGCTCACTTTGCCGGTATATTCTACAATAAAAGTGCCTTTGGGAATAAAAACTTTGGTGAACAATCCTTTGCCGGCTGCCGGCAACATCGACCTTTTTACAAAAAGGTGCTTTTTATCAAATTTCAAAATGCGTGGGTTGTTAAGTGAAAGGCTAAATTAATGGATTTAATGATCAGGTTACAAAAAAATAATAACGGCAATTTTACAATGCAGATGACTGGTCGGTAAGTTGCTGGGCCAGGCCAATAAGGATCCCTTCGGGTCCACGCATATAGCATAGTTTGTACAGGTGTTCATATTGAACCACTTCGCCTACCACTTCTCCACTGTGTTTTTGAAGCCTGGTAATGGTATCATCCAGGTCAGCAACAGTAAACATGGCACGCAGGTAGCCCAGGGCATTTACCGGTGCGTTGCGATGATCGGCCACTACTGCGGGCCGCATGAATTGCGACAGCTCAAGCCTGCTATGGCCATCAGGTGTTACCATCATGGCGATCTCAACATGCTGATCACCGAGCCCCGTAACACGGCCGGCCCATTCACCTTCGATCATAGCCCGCCCTTCCAGGGTCAGTCCCAGCTCGGTAAAAAAAGGAATGGTATTGTCGAGAGATGCTACAACGATACCGATATTGTCCATGCGGAGTAAATTACTTTTCACCATGATCGCTTATTTTTTTTGTTGAAATTTAGAGCATGATATTGGCTCTATTTCCATTCTGCCCTGTTCATAATAAAACTGCTTTCCTGTTTAACAAAACCTACCCTGGGATAATACTCCATTGCTGTAGGCACAGATAAAAGCAGGACCATTGATTGATCTCCAACCTTTTCTTTGGTGAGGTTGATAAGCTGTTTTCCAATGCCTTCTTTTTTATATTCTTGTCTTACAGCAAGGTCAGACAAATAACATGCCCAAACCCAATCTGTAATAGAGCGGGACACACCTACCAATACATCCTTATCCCAGGCAGTTACAATCAGGTTTGAGTTGTCAAACATTTTCTGCATCCGCTCTTTATCTTTTGTAGGTCTTGGTAAACCTGAATTATCGTACAGTTCAATAACCTGGTCTACGGTTGGGCGTTTATCAAAACTATATTGTATGGGCATGTTGTTGATTATTATTTTTACTTATTGCTTTGTATGCAAGTGTAAATATATCCCTTCAAAAATTAATTACCGGGCAATGCTTTTACTACGGGTGTTGCTGCACTATTGGAAGGCGACAATAAAAGAGCAGGTTGCGTCAATTTGATAGCGGTTATCAACAAGCTATACAACTTTCACAGTTCCTTTGGTTGGAGTAAGAGCATTTATCTTTTTCTTTGCCGAAAAGTATAGCATGAAACAATTTTTACCTGTAATGACAGCCCTGCTGATGGTTAGCAGCTGCAGCACGCCAAAGATCGCTCTCAACGGAGAAGGGTTTACCGAAATGCCCGTAAAAGGAAGAAACGGATTTTTGATTAACCAAAAACTATCTTTCGGGGATTATAAAACAACTTCTGTAAAAAGGTCCTGGACAAAGGGTGGTACATCCCGAACCGGCCTTAGTGTTGGTAATGCAACCTACGATAACATCGTCAGCATGGAATATACCGAAAAGAAACAGACGGTGAATTTCAGTCTCTCAGATGCCGGCAATAACAGCAGTGAGGTAAGATGTGTTACAAGGTTTGATTCGGAGAACCTGGTGATCGGGAAAAATCCCAATAGCCTTCCCAACATCATTCTTGACATTGCGAGGGGTTCGCAAAGCAGCAACACATTTTATGCACTGATATTCATCAACGGACAGGAGTGGCCATGGCACCTGCTGCTGGATAACAATGCGGTGCAGGCAAAAGCCAAGACCTATATTGGCAAAGTGGCGTTGGACAATGATCATTATTACAGCCTTGTTCCCGTAAACAAAATGCTGAATAAAAAGGGTGAGGCTAAAAATATTTTGTTTGGCAGCATCGGGTTAGACCTGCGCAACAAGGAAAATAAATCCGTAGCTACTGTGTCGTTCTTAGACAAAGGCAAGGTCTTTATTAATACGACAGACAAAGAAGAAGCTTTTTTGCTGGCGAATATTTGTGCTGCATTATTGCTGCAGGAGCAGATAGACGGGTAGGATTTTATTTACAAACTTTACAATAAAAGCACAGCCATCAGGAGCTGTGCTTTTTAATATTCGCTAAAAGTAATTTATAGTTCTTTCGCTTTTTTGCTGATTGGAAATAATCATATATACCAAAAACGATCGCTCCCCAGGCAACAATATAAGTGCCTCCATGAAGCGCTGCATTGGTAAAAGTAAATACAGTGAGCAATATACCTGCAAATGCAATAAAGCCGCTGAGAGCGGCCCGTTTATCATACCCGCTGATGATGCCGTTCAACCTATCGTCGGCATTGGCGATCATTTTGTGCGCTTCCTCTTCCTTTACAGCCCTTGCACAAAGCCCTGCAACAATTTCTGTTTCAGGAGTATTTTTTTCTTTTTCCTCAAATAAATAATCCCAGATAGCGGCTTCATATTTTTCCGGGGTACTTTCTCTTACTTCCTGTATTTCCTGTTCCTGCATTTCCTGCCGGTTGTTTTCTGCTGCGGCGATGGGGCTATTGTCAATATTGCGCCTGGCAAATTCTTCTTTTAATACCTGGAATGCAGCAGGCGTAAGTTTATGTCCGTCTTCCAGCGCAATATTTGCCAATTGCACATCTGTCATTTCAGCATAATTATTCCTGATGGTAGTTAGGTCGAGGCTGGTCACACAGTTTTATTTTGGTAGTAGTAAAAATAGTTTTTATTCGTGTACAATACAAGCAAGGTTACTATGCCGGTGAGCTTTAATTAATAATATTCCCTTTATTGTTTGCCAGCTTATTCCGCCATTTTTGAAGTTCTTCCGGTGTTATTCTTATCCAATCCGTTACTTCACCAACAATTTTGAGTGGCGCATCAGTGCGGTAGGAGCGGGTGGGATTGCCCGGGAATTTTTTATCGGTAACATTTGGATCGTTTTCAAAATCGCCTGTCGGCTCAACGATATAGACCCGTTCCAGTCCATCACCTTTGGCTAATGCAGCAGCCAAACCTGCTCCATTCATCAGTGCAGTGAAATAAATATGGTTCATTAAGAGATCAGGCTGGTAGTTGGATGTATACCCGGCTACCAATAGGTCGCCTGCCTGCAGATCAGCCCTGGTGCCATGATAGAACGGGCCATTGTCAGATGGTTTATACTTAAAAGAATTTGATAACTCATCATTCTTTTTTGCATTATCAGTATCGTTTAACTCCCCGTAGCATTTTGCAATGTTCGCATACAGCGAAGGGAATGCGCTTTTAACTGTATCATCATTAATGTTTAATGCAAGTTGTAAAGCTGTTTCCAGCCATTTTAATTTTTCCGTTGCACTTTTTTGATGCCGGGCCACATAATAAGCGGCTATAAATTTTTCAAAGCTGTTGGCAGCTTGTTCCCATGCCTGCAGAAATAGCCTGGCTGCTTCTTCGGTATTGCCATTATCTTCCATGTTCATGCCTTGCAGGCAAAGCTGTATAACAGGATTGGCAGGACTAAATT
This sequence comes from uncultured Ferruginibacter sp., assembly GCA_964404845.1. Lineage (GTDB taxonomy): Bacteria > Bacteroidota > Bacteroidia > Chitinophagales > Chitinophagaceae > Ferruginibacter. The sequence continues at coordinate 7,119 of CAYOLS010000092.1, forward strand.
CCATTCTGATTTTTTGTTTGAGTAATTAAAACAATGGTCAATTTTTGTACCAGCTGTAGCTGCAATACCGCCACTGGTCAAAAAAATAAACTTACGGCAAATTATCCTGACTACCTTAAGAAAAAAAGCATGCGTAGCTGTTATGGCAAACTGAGAATTGTTGTATTGTTGTTGGGTTGCATGGTTGTGTCAGCAGCTTTTCTTCCTGTAAAACGGTTGTCTTATGCAACGATACCGAAAAGAATCCTGTTTGTTGGCAATAGTCTTACTTATACCAACGACTTGCCAGCGCTGGTTGTTGCCGTTGCCGCAAAAAAGGGAATTGCTGTAGAAACAGGGATGCTCGCTTATCCTAATTATGCGCTGCCGGATCATTGGGAAGGTGGAAAGCTGCAACAAATGCTTGCTTCAGGGCATTTTGATTTTGTAGTGGTGCAGCAAGGGCCTTCGTCGCAGGAAGAGGGCCGGCAGATGTTAATGGAGTATGGTAAAAAAATAAAAGCGCTTTGTGATCAACATCAATCGAAGCTGGCATTTTACATGGTATGGCCTGCATTTTCCAATTACCAGATGTTTGACGGTGTGATCAAAAATTATAGTGACGTAGCCAGTGCTACCAATTCCATCTTGTGCCCTGTGGGTAAGGTTTGGAAGGCACATATTGACAGCAGTCGTGATCCTTCTTATTATGGGCCTGATATGTTCCATCCTTCACAAAAGGGGAGTGAAGTGGCGGCGGAGGTTATTTGCAGGAGCTTGTTTGAATGAATATTTTTTTAGGGATATTCAAATCCAAATTCATAGAAGTTCAATTTGTTTTTGCAAAAAATATATGTTGCATAGTAAACAGGCATATTGCTGGTAGCTAAAATTTTAGTTCTGCTGTCTTTCGAACTTTCTATCCTGTAATAAAGTTCAAGACAATCTTTCGTACTGTCAACTACTGCATAGCAATTACCAAGAATTCCGGCTACCTGTTCTTTTGTCAAGCCAAGCCTGATCCCTTTTTCTGTTTGGAATGTGTCAATGTTTAATTGCTTATAACCATGGTCTGCTTTATCAGAAAATGAAACACTAACAATCGAAATTTGATTTTGTCCATCCCCGGGATGTTGAGTTAATGTGAGTGTTTCCCGGTCAAATTTTGAATAGAAATGATATTGCTCTCTTTCATCTGCTTTGTTGTCAGTCCCGGTAACTTTTCCTGCGCTTGAAGAATTTCGTAATATTATCCCGGATAGGGAAGTATCCGGTTCAGAAAAATCACAGTTTAGTTTTCTGAGTTTTTGAATTGCTTCACCGATTAACCTGTCGTGCCTGTCAGGTTCAGGTATAAGATCAACTCTATTTTTGTTTTCGTTATCCTTTGTTTGCGGATTGTTACAGTTGAGCAAAAGAAATACTGCTACTATAAATGTCAAAATGTTCCTCATTCTCCTAAGCTATACAATTGTTTTCTAATAACCTGCTTACCGGTGTTTGGTCTGTTTACTTAATATTGGCTTCATTTTTGTTTAAACAGCAATACCCTTATTATTTTATCATCCTTAACCGTCCAATATCAGCATGAGACCGGTCAAAATCATTTATACAGTATTGTTACTGGCAGTAACATTTCCATTCAACAAAGCAACAGCCCAGGTACAAACGCCCCGGTTCATTTCCATGATCCCTCATACCAATGCGTATTATGAATACCTGCCGGAAGGCTATCCTGAAGCGAACAGGAAATATCCCCTGATGATCTTTTTGCACGGATCGGGAGAGGCAGGTCCCGGTACGGCCGCCAGCCTGCCCGCCGTGCTAAGGAACGGCCCGCCGAAACTGATCAATGAGGGGCGTTTTCCCAAAAGCTTTACGGTAAATAATGTGAATTATAAGTTCATCATCATTTCGCCGCAATTCACGGAATGGCCTACGGAAGACGATGTGGACAATGTGATCAATTACCTTATCGCTCATTATCCTGTCGATATCAACAGGGTATACCTCACCGGCCTGAGCATGGGTGGAGGAACTGTGTGGAATTATTCAGGGAATGATATGAGCCATGCCATCCGTATTGCAGGCATTGTACCTGTTTGCGGCGCAGGTTATCCCTATTCATCACATGCCCGAACGATGGCGGCGGCCAACCTGCCGGTATGGGCCACGCACAACAGCATCGATAATACGGTACCTCCATCTTATACCATCGATTATGTGAACCTGATCAATTCAGCACCCGTGCCGCCGAACCCGCTGGCGAAAAGAACGATCTTCACCGTGCCTTCCAACAACCATGATGCATGGACAAGAACCTACGATACTTCCTTCAGGGAAAATGGTTTGAATGTATATGAGTGGATGTTGCAATACAGGAGATTTCTGACCGTATTGCCCGTAACAGGATTGAGCTTCAGCGCCACGCTTACCAATAATAACAAAGTAAACCTTCAATGGACAACGCTGGGAGAGACCAATGTTTCGGGGTATACTTTGCAAAGAAGCACAGACGGTATTCAGTATGATGATATTGCTACACTGGCAAGTACTGGAGTGAACGGGGCCGGGGCTTCCTATGCTTACCAGGATATCACAGCGCCGCAGGGCATTGTTTATTACCGGATCGTTATAAAAGATGCGGATGGCAGCAGCAGCTTTGGCGATGTAAGAACAGTGGATATTAAAGCGGGCATCAGCATAGCTGTATATCCCAATCCTGCAGAAAAGGAACTGAAAATAAACAGCACCGTTTCTCTCGGCAACAGCCTGCTCCGGCTCAGCAATGCTGCAGGGCAAATCGTTTACAGCAGGCGATTGAATGGCAATGCGCCTTATACCATAGATATCTCAGCTTTACCGTCTGGCACCTATTATGCGCTTATTGATTATAAAAGAGGCAGGCAAAAATTCAGCTTTGTAAAAAAGTAAAGATCAGGATGGTAACGGGCCTTCCCAAAGAACCTGCTCTATCATCCATTTGTCTCCCTGCCTGGAAAGCAGTATATAATCTACGCCCCACCATGCAGTGACTTTTGCGGCTGCAATTGCATTGCTGATGTCCAGCACTTCTACTTTTTTGGGAGAGCCGGGTTTGGCAAAATTTTTCTTCAGCAAAACCCTTGTTGCATAATCCAGCGCCTGGCGATAGGTCATATTGCCGTCAGGTCCGTACCTGCCGGTGTTTTTGTCTTTCCAGTATCCGAATTTATACAGCGATGGCTGCAGGCTTTGTATGAGTTTGGTGGTATCACCTTCATAAAATCCTTCGATATAATTAAGACATGCTTTGCTTACAGCATCTTTATCGGTCTGCGCCCAACCGGCAAGGCTGTACAAACAGCAGCTGGCAATAAGGATATATTTTTTCATGAGTGATCGTTTAGATTGAATTAAAAGTAAACAGTAGGTGAGAATGCGTTGAGCCGTTTATAAAATAAAATTACTGTCTGAAAATACAAAGCGTAGTACCAAATTCAAAACACTGCCAGGCTGAGCTTGCTGAAGTCAGTATCAGGATATGCAAACCCGGCTTCGACAAGCTCAGCCTGACAATTTCGTTCAAATGACAATTTCGACTGCTATAGTACAATAAAAAAAGCCGGGCTATGCCCGGCATCAATCAATACATTATCAACTGCTAATTGGTAGCAGTTCCGTTCTCAATAAATTTAACCTGTACAGCCAGGCCCGGATCAGTTGCGCCCGGTTGTCCTACAAACAACAGGGTATATATCCTGTTCTCTGCCATCGTAAGGCTACGGCTTGCATTGAAGCTGCCGCCGGCAATGGAAATATTTACTGTGCCTGCATCTACCTGCCTGAAATCGGATACGGTTCCAAAGAAAGCGCCTTCTGTTGTGCCTGCAATGGTTACATCAGGCCTTGAAGAAGTATCTGTTACTGCATTCACATAACGCACCCATGCTTTGCCCGCAACAGGCACAACATCGCTGTAATCATCTTCGGCTACAACATGACGGTATTGCCCCGCTGTACCAATAAGAAAGGCAGAATAATAAGTACTGTCATTGTAAGTTTCTGTGCTTGTATGGATGGTTGCCCCGTTGTTAAAATCAAAGGAGCGAAGCTCCCTGCTTCCGGGATAGATAGGGAAATAGCGGCCGCTGTAACTGGTGTAACCAAGCGCCACATTCCCCAACTGGTTGCCCGTAAGTGTGAAGCCTACGGCCGGTTTATCGGGAGATAGATTAAAGACCATCAGCTGTGCTGTTGAAGGCGGATCAAACTGGTTGTCATCATTTTTAGAGCAGGAAGCGAGTACAATGGCTGTAAAGGCAAGGCCTGCCAGGATCAGCCGGGAATAACCCGGTATATGGAATAATTTTTTCATCTGGTAATTTTTCATGTGATTTAATGATCAACCACAGGAAAAAATAATGCCATAGTGCCGGGTGAATTGTGAAAATTGCGGCAGCTAAAGTTTTTTAACAACTGAATGGTAACATGAGAATTATTTAAAATAAACGAAATGCCAGGCTGAGCTTGTCGAAGCCTGTTAGATATTTTTAACTCCGGCTTCGACAAGCTCAGCCTGGCAATCTTTTTAGGGTTGATGAATACGATTTATTTTATTCGTTTATACAATGTCTCTGTGGCTTTTGCTTCTTCGCCTTCGCCGGCTGGAGGCACGTTGTAGGCGGTTAGCCTGATCTCATTATCATTCAGTAATTCAAGCTCAGTGCGCCATCCCCAGTAATGCACTTTTTCAGGGGTTACATAAGCATAGCTTCCCAATACATTAAAATTATCATTGCCTCTGTCGCCATCGCAGAACATCATGGCAGTGTCATTGTGAAAACTATCGATCCAGGCCATTTGGTATTTACCCAAACCTACATGATAACCATAAATAGCAATGCCTTCCAGCGGAGCACCGCCCATGCTGCCTGTATATTCATGCAGGATAAAACGGCCACCCAAAATGAGGCGCATTGTACCCTTAACAGGAGATTCATCCCCAATTTTACCGGGCTCGAACCAGGTTTTACTTGTGCCTTCCCATTCGCCCACGAGCTTGCTTATTGACATACATGATCATTCCTTCGCCGGGATCGCTGCATATGTAATAATTACGGGAACATGGTCACTGTGTGTTTTCCATTGCTCATATTCACCTACTTCTACAGAAACGATCTTATCTGTAAAATCTTTCGATGCAAAACAATAATCCAGGTGATAAGGTTTGTCCCGGTGCCTGTACAAATAAAAAGTAGGGTGCACTTCTTTTCCCTGTTCCTGTTTATGGTGCAGGTGATAGCAACTGTAAATACCTTTCTTCGCCAGTTTTTCTACCACATGCGAATGATTGCCC
>CAYOLS010000093.1:0-12401 GCA_964404845.1 uncultured Ferruginibacter sp.
ACTGTAAATGTAGGAAGAAAAATTATTTGATATTGATTTTAAGCACAGGCACTTCCACGGTCTTTTTTTCTTCCCCTGCCGGTTTTAAAATAAAAAGTGTTAACGAGGGGATATTGCAAAACAATATATTTTTTTCTTTACTATAAAACCATTCCTGTGTAATGCCAATAGAACTGAAATATGCTGCATCGATCTCAGGCCCATACACCAACCTGGAACTTACGTTTCCTTCGGTATCATATACGGGAACATAAACAGATTCAGCAGTGCCGAATAAAGTTGCTTTTAACTCTTCTTTGCTGATCTTTCTTGCTGAGTCTATGCTGATCACTTCATATCCATTTTCCCAAAGATGCGGCCATAACACTTCCAACAGGTTTTGCCCGTACAATTGTTTGAGCATTGCCAAACGGGCATCATTTTTTAAAGAATAAACGGTATTGGTGGTCCCGGTTGCGATAGCTTTTTTTCTTATTGCTTTTCGTATCGTTCTTTCTGTATTGAGACCGGTGGTAAATATATTTGAAAACCCGAGGTAGGTGCCTTGTGGTGTAACAACGCTATATTTTGGTGATACTGCCGCTATTAAATTTTTAAGTTTACCCGACTCTACATAAATAGTTTGATCGAATTCAATCATGTCATTTGTCCTGCTGTCAAACTTTTGCGGAGAGAAAAGATCTGTTCGTTTTGCAGCCGGGGTCTCAATTAATTCCCCATCCTCATCATAAAGCGGTATTGAGTTGTGATGACCGGCATCGAAAAGGGAATCTTTTGTGATATAGGTAATACCAGACTTTTTTAGTCCGGCCATATTTAATCCTGTAAAAAAAGGCAGGAATACTTTTATTTCATCTTTCTCTAACCTGTTCCTCAGCAGAAGACTTAGATTAGGGTTACTGAAGTGTGCAGTGTCTGTAATATAAGCAGCCCACTGAATATTTTTATTCTCAACAAATTTTGTAACGAATGATTGTGCAGATGCTCTGCAACAAAAGAAAACCCAAACAGCACAACTAATGATATTTTTTATGTTCCTGTTAAGAGGCATGCTACCTAAATTTATCTTATCGTTCATATCTCATCTCTACTTTTTCATTTCCTCCCAAAGATGCTGTACCAGCCCGTCGGCCAAACCTATTTTCGGTACATAGATCTCGTTTGCATTGGCCCAGCGCATGGCGTTGATGTAAATGGACAATGCAGGAACAATCACATCCGCCCTGTCACGGCGCATTTTGTAACGATCCATTCTTTCTTCCAGCGGGAAGGCAGATAATTCCTGGTAATAGTCTTTCAACAGGTCAATGTGCAAAGGCTTGCCATCTTTCCGCTTGCTTAATGAAAATACCTTGTTGATATTGCCGCCGCTACCAATCGCAATTACATCTTTCTGCCCCTTTGTTACTGCTTTAATGGTATTTTTCATTTCCTCCCAATGCGTTTCCGTAACCAAACCTTTCAGCAAACGTATGGTACCAATATTAAAAGAATTCTTAAAAATTAAAATGCCATTGGTAAAAAAGGAAATCTCAGTGCTGCCACCACCCACATCGATATACATATAGCTGTGATCGGTATCCATATTCTCGGCTACATGGTTCTCGTACACCAGGTTGGCTTCCATATCGCCGGAAATGATCTCTATCTTAATGCCCGAAGCCTCGTACACCTGTTCCAGTATTTCCTGCGAATTGGCCGCATCCCTCATGGCGCTGGTAGCGCAGGCTTTGAGCGCCTGTACATTGTAGGCATTCATCAGGTGCCTGAAGCCCTGCATGGTATCTATGAGCATTTTTGCCCTGTCTGCCGAAATGTATTTTGTTTCAAACACATCAAAGCCGAGCCTGAGCGGTATGCGGAATAAATTGAGTTTATTGAATACAGGTTTGTCATCGCCCTTTTGTATTACTTCTGTAATTAACAAACGGGCGGCATTGCTTCCTATATCGATGGCTGCTAATATCAAATGATGATCATTTTTAAGAGCCTTAAAAATACAATAAAGAGACCAAAGATGGGAAGTTAGCTAACCAGATGACAGGTTAACTGATCAACTTATTTTTTCTGGTAGAGATAGTTATAGGTCTCCACCTGCGAACGAACCTTGGTCTTATTCCTTGGGTTCACATATTCATTGCTGAGATCATTGTCCAGTATCCTTGCCTTGATATTATCATTCAGCTGTATATTGATGATGTCGATGAGCTCTTTCTGTATACCTTTTTCCAGAACAGGGCAGGCGGCTTCCACCCGGTGGTCAATGTTACGCACCATCCAGTCTGCCGAAGAGATGAACATTTTAATATTACCTCCGTTATGAAAGATCATTACCCTCGCATGTTCCAGGTATTCATCAATGATGCTGATAGCCTGTATATGCTTTTTAAACTTTTTATTTTCGGTGTACATGCAGCAGATACCACGCAGGATGAGCTTTATCTCTACGCCGGCCTTGGCGGCATCTTCCAGTTTTAGTATAAGCTGCTCATCGCTCAGCGAATTTAATTTGAGCGTAATGGAAGCCTGCTTTTTTTGCCTTGCATTTTTGATCTCTTTGTTGATAAGGGAGAGTATCTGCTTCCTCATGCCCGTGGGGCTTACCATCAGGGTTTTACAACCATTCAATACTTCCAGCCTTGTTTTGGGACTTTCGAGGTAATTAAAGATGCGGTTCACATCGGCCATTATTTTCCGGTCGCTGGTGAGCAGGCAATGATCGCCGTAGAGTGTTGCCGTTTTTTCATTCAGGTTGCCTGTGCTTACAAAGCCATAGTGTGTAGTGATATTGTCTACTCTTTTCTTTATAAGGCAGAGCTTGGCATGTACTTTTTGGTTGGGCAATCCTATCAATACTTTCACGCCGGCATCTTCCAGTTCTTCCTTCCACATAAGGTTGGCTTCTTCGTCAAATCGGGCACGCAGTTCCAGCACAGCGGTTACCTGTTTGCCATTGCGGACAGCATTGGTAAGGGCGTTCACAATTTTAGAACGGGAGGCGAGCCTGTAGCAGGTGATCTTGATGCTTACAACATTGGGGTCGATGGCTGCTTCCCTCAGCAGGTCGATCACACTGTCAAAAGAATGGTAGGGGAAATTCAGCAATACATCTTTATTAAATACAACAGCAGTAACGCTTCCTGCATTTTTCAGCAGGGGATGGGTAAATGGTTTTTTCCGTAAACCCTTTTGCGAAAAAACACTGTCGGGGAAATTCATAAAGTCTTTGAAATTATGAATGCGCCCGCCGGGAACTAAGTTTTCCTTTAAAGAAAGTCCTAATCGCTTTACAAGATAGGTGAGGAGGGAAATATCGATCTCTTTGTCAAATACAAAACGCACCGGCTTACCTTTCTTCCTGTTTTTTAAACCCTTCTCTATTTTTTGTATGAGTGGGGTTGAAATATCATTGTCGATATCGATCTCCGCATCCCTGGTAAGTTTGATGATATGCGCAGAGAACTGGTCGTACCCAAGCGAAGAAAAAATTACGGGAAGACAGAAGCGGATAATATCTTCCAGCAAAATAATATTGTGCTCTTCCGGCTTGGAAGGCAATATTAAAAACCTGGGTAATGACCTTGTAGGTACAGATACCAGTGCAAAACGCTGCGGGATGGTCTTGTCTTTTTTCGACAGCTTGCATGCAAGGTAAATGGATTTATCATTCAGCACCGGGAAATTCTGTATGCTCTCGATCATGAGCGGGATGATGAAGCTCCGTACTTCTTCATTGAAATAATCAAGCACAAATTTTTGTTGCGTGCTGTTGAGTTTTTTTTCGCTGAGCAGGAGAATATTTTGTTTGCCGAGCTCTTTCTGTATCTCTTTCCAGATGCGCTCAAACTCCACCTGCTGCAGGTTCACCATTTCCTGTATCTGTTCCAGGATGGCCTGTGGCTGGCTTTCCAGGTGCATCTTGGCCTTACTGCCGAGCTCGGTCATTTTGCGGAGCGTAGCTACCCTTACCCGGAAAAATTCATCTAAGTTGTTGGAAAAAATACCGAGGAAGCGGATGCGCTCTCTCAACGGAACGGTTTCGTCTGCGGCTTCCTGTAGTACACGGTTATTAAAGGAAAGCCAGCTTATATCCCTGACAATAGTTTTACGTTTTTGCAAAGCAAGAGTTTAATGATGCCGGACAAATTTATTGGCTAATAAAGTTTTTCCAATATTAAATTTTAGTGAAGTGCAGGCCCCGCACTTTCTTTTTGCCGGTTCATATAAGGAAGCAATACCAGTGATACAAGTCCCGCAATAATTACGATCGATGTATTGGCACCCCATATCAGCCAGCCAAAGGCTTTGCCCTGTGGCGATGCGATGTTGTATAATATCAACGTTTCCATTACAAAAATAGGGAAGAAGCCAATGCCGCCGGGAGATGCGATCATCGCCAGCGTGGCAAGCGACAGCACAGAGAACGCTGCATTGATCCCAAGACCTGTTGTGCCTTCCATAGCATAGAAGCCAATATATATCTGCAAAAGGTACATCGTCCAGATGAAGAAGGTATGCGCTAAAAATAGTTTTCGCTTCTTTAGATTTTTAATGGACGAAAAGCCTGTTAGAATTCCTTTGATAAAGCCGTTTATTTTTCCAATGAACTTATTATGCGGAAATTTTTTGAGCAGCCATTTCAATCCAAGGAACAGCAATGCCATTCCCGCAACGATCAGTATCATTTTGGCCCAGAAGGGGAGGCCATCGGGATTGCCCATTGCCTTCAGCTTTTTATCGAGGTAATCGCCGATAAGCTGCACCTGCAGCAAAACAGTAATGCCGATGAAAATAAGGTAGCACACAAAATCAAATGCCCTTTCTACGATGATGGTACCAAATACCTTATCGAATTTCAGCTTTTCATAACGGGATAAAAAAGTGCATTTTAATACTTCTCCCAAACGGGGAATAGCTGAATTGGCAAAGTAGCCGATCATGGTGCAGGCAAAGGTATTCTTAAGTTTGGGATGATAATCCAGCGGTTCCAGTAAAAGCTTCCAGCGCATTGACCTGCTCAGGTGGCTCAGCAAGCTCATGATGATAACAGGGATGAGCAGCCAGTAATTCGCATTTTTTAAAGCCGATTCAAAATCTTTCCGGTGCTCAGGCGTCATAGACCGCAATTGCCACCAGGTGAGAAAAATGCCGGCACCAAGGAACAGGATGTATTGAAGAATGGAAAATATCTTTTTTCGCATGGCTACAATTTACAAAGAGAAATGCTTTGTCATGTGTTTTGCGGAGATGTTAGCACTAAATTATCAATGAGGCGCACTTCATTTAAAAAAGCGGCGATGAGCGCAACAATTTCCTGTTGACCATCCCAGTTGCGCAGCGGTTCCAGTGTTACAGCATCTGCTATTGCTGCATAATCTACTTTAAAGCCATTTGCTTCCAGGTATTGCTGTGCATTTTGTTGAACCATATGCAGGTCACCGGGCTTGATACTATCCTTTATCGTTTTTAATGTTTTAATAATATGAAGCGCCTGCTTTCTTTCTTCCGGGTTCAACCTCATGTTGCGGCTGCTCATGGCGAGACCGTCTGCTTCCCTCACGGTATCGCATACCTGCAATTTAACGGGGTGGCCTTTTAATGCGATCATTTTATTGATCACCATACATTGCTGGTAATCTTTACGGCCGAGGTAGAGGGTATTGGGCTTAACAGCTTTCAGCAGTTTATCCACAATACGGCATACGCCCTGGAAATGACCGGGTCGGTATTTTCCTTCCAGCACCGTTTCAATGAACCCCAGTTCATAATGCTCCACAGGATCACCGGCGGGGTACATTTCAGCTGTGGATGGCAGGAACAGGACTGTGCAGCCTGCTTTTTCCAGCATATCAATGTCTTTTTCAATGGTAACGGGGTATTTCTCAAAATCCTCGGGGTTATTGAATTGGGTTGGGTTTACAAAAATGCTGCAGACCGTAACGGGATTGTCCTGCCGGGAAGCTTCTATCAAAGAGATATGCCCGCTGTGCAGGGCGCCCATGGTGGGCACAAACCCGATGCTTTTACCTTCCAACCTGTATTTTGCTATTATTTCGCCGAGACCGGATATTGTTTTTACCAGGATCATTCAGTTGAGTTTAAGGGCCGTAAAGCCTGTAATAACGCTATTTAGATAAAATTCAGTACTTTTGCACTCCATTTCTAAAAATTTAGAAAGGATTACGCATCTAACATAGTAAATATGTCTACAAAGAAAAGAATTTTATTTATTGCTAATGAAATGTCTCCTTACCTCGAATTGACCGAGTTTGCTGAAATTGTAAATAAACTGGCTGTTCTTTCCAACGACAATAATATGGAAGTAAGATGCATCATGCCAAAATTTGGTGTCATCAACGAGCGCAGGCACAGGTTGCACGAAGTAGTGAGGTTATCGGGCATTAATGTTTCCATTGACAATGATGATTATCCTTTGGTGATCAAAGTAGCATCGCTGCCAAATGCAAGACTGCAGGTTTACTTTTTGGACAATGAAGATTTCTTTAAGCGTAAATCTATTTTTACCGACGAAAAAGACAAATGGTTTGATGATAATGGACTGAGAACCGTGCTGTTCTGCAAAGGCGCACTGGAAACGGTAAAAAAATTCGGCTGGCCGCCGGACATTATTCATTGCAGCGGCTGGATGACAGGCTTGATCCCCATGTATATTAAAACGGCGTATAAAAAAGAACCGGTATTCAGCCATAGCAAAATTGTTTTTACCATCGGCGAAAATACATTTAAGGAAAAGCTGGGCAGCGATTTCCAGAAATTACTTGCCATTAATGATAATGTAACGGCAAAGGACCAGGAAGTATATAAGGACAACAACAATACGGCAATGTTCCGTGGTGGCGCTACCTATGCAGATGCCATTACCTTCGGCGCTGAAAAAGTTGATAAGAAGCTGGTGGATGAATTCTCTAAAGTAAAAGGCAAAAAAGTGCTGAAATACGATGCAGAATCTGATTTAACAGACTATTTACAATTATATACCGACCTTGCTAAATAGTATACACTCATCTTCTTTCTAAAATAATATTTGTGTTTAAAAGACTTTTACCTGCTGCTCTTATAGGATATATTTTTCTTGTAATTGTTAACTGGGGCTGTACCAAACTGGATACCACAACGCTTGGAAGCGACCTTATACCGGTGGTTGACAACGTACACACTTTCTCCGATACATTTGATGTAGTAACCACACAGGGGGTTTTTGATGATACTTTTATGGTCACCCGCAATGAGAACAATATCCTCGGGAAGATAACGGGGGATGAACTTTTTGGTGGTACAGAAGCCAATATGTATATGCAGTTCAAGCCTCAAAGCGCTTTTCCTTTTTATTTTGGTAATGCAGGCGATACATTGGTAGGGGTAGACTCCGTGGTGCTTTGCCTTGCTTATGCAGGTTTCTGGGGCGACAGCATTCCGCCGGTTCGCCTGGAGGTAAGAAAGATCAATCAACAGGATTTTGCTGATTCTCCCAATATTTTCCGCAACATCAAATACACTCCCGGCACATTTTCTGACCTGCTTGGCACAACAGATGTTAATATACAAAAACTGAAAGACACCATTCGTTTGAGAGGAGACTCTGTAAACAACCAGATAAGGATAAAGCTCAGCAGCAGCTATGCAGCAGAATTGTTTGAAAGGGATACAGCGGCAGCCTCGCTTAAAAATGCTTTCCGGAACGATTCGCTGTACAGGAGATACCACAATGGTTTTGAAATAAAGGCGTTGGCTGGCAATGCTATCATGTATATCAGTCCCAACAATACAAAAACAAAACTGGAAGTATATTTCAGGAAGAAGAAAGCTAACACCGGCGCACTGGATACAACAGTGAACAGCTTTACGATCAATACCACGAGCCCGACATACCCGTCGGCTACTGCCAACTATATCAAACGCACATTTACGCCGGAAGTGAGCAATCCTTCCACGCCGAGCCTGTACCTCGTTACCGGCCCGGGTACATTTGCTAACCTGCGTGTGCCTGCTTTGGATACCTTAAGCAACAGGATCGTACACAGGGCTGAAATATACATGGAGCAGGAACCCCAGATAGGTAATACAGACGACAGTATATTCTCTGCACCTACTTATATGTACCTCGACCTGGTGGATACAGGCGCTACCAAATGGAAGCCGATCTATTACGATCTTAGCCCGAACGAGCCTTATGATCCTGATTTCAAAAAACCGGGCTATCCTTATTTCCCTGGTAGCGGTGGTATAGATTTCAATTATTTTGGTGGCTACGGACGCACACGCTTCAATTATATGGGCGAAAAAGTGGTGTACTACACTTTGAATACCACACGCCACGTTCAGCAGATCGTTACCAAAGGAACACCTAATTATACCATGCGTTTGTACCCTGCATACGAAATGATATATCCACAACATACCGCAAGCAGCGGAGCTATTCCTTTCAATAATCCACTTGGTTGGGGTAGGGTAAGGCTGAAAAGTGGTGGTTATCCTGATCGCCTCCGAAAAATGAGGATGGTCATCATTTGGTCTAAAATCTAATTTATATACTCAAAGTCCTTTTGAACAATTCAAAAGGACTTTGTTCGTTTGTGATACGACCTTATATTTGCACATTCAAAAAAAAATATATGCCTTATTTATTTACATCAGAATCCGTTAGTGAGGGACACCCGGACAAAGTAGCTGACCAGATCAGCGATGCATTAATCGACAATTTTTTAGCTTTTGACCCAAGCAGTAAAGTGGCTTGTGAAACATTGGTAACAACCGGCCAGGTGGTGTTGGCAGGTGAAGTTAAAAGCAAGGCATATTTAGATGTGCAGGAAATTGCAAGAGGTGTGATCCGTAAGATCGGTTATACCAAAAGCGAATATATGTTTGAAGCGAACTCATGTGGTATCTTATCTGCTATCCATGAGCAATCAGGCGATATCAACATGGGCGTTGACCGTAAGAAAAAAGAAGAGCAGGGTGCAGGCGACCAGGGTATGATGTTTGGTTATGCTACCAACGAAACAGAAGATTACATGCCGCTGGCATTGAATCTTGCGCATAAGCTGCTGGAAGAGCTGGCTGCATTAAGAAGAGAGAACAAACAAATCAAATACCTGCGTCCTGATGCCAAAAGCCAGGTTACGCTGGAGTATGATGATAATAACCAACCTGTGCGTATTGATGCCATCGTAGTATCTACACAGCATGATGACTTTGGTAAAGATGATGCGATGCTTGCAAAAATCAAAAAAGACATCATCAATATCCTGATCCCAAGGGTGAAAGCAAAATACCCAAAATATGCGCACCTGTTCAATAATAAGATCAAGTACCACATTAACCCAACCGGTAAATTTGTGATCGGTGGTCCGCATGGCGATACTGGTTTGACCGGCCGTAAGATCATCGTAGATACTTATGGTGGTAAAGGTGCTCATGGTGGTGGCGCATTCAGCGGTAAAGATCCAAGTAAAGTAGATCGTTCGGCTGCTTATGCTACAAGGCATATCGCTAAAAACCTGGTAGCTGCCGGTTTGTGCAGCGAAGTACTGGTGCAGGTTTCTTATGCAATCGGTGTAGCGCAACCAACCAGTATCAACGTAAATACATATGGTACTGCAAATGTTGCTTTGACTGACGGGCAGATCGCAGAAAAAATCATGAAAATGAAATGCTTCGATATGCGTCCTTACTTCATTGAGCAACGCCTGAAGCTGCGCAACCCGATGTATAGCGAAACTGCTGCTTACGGACACATGGGCCGCAAAAGCGAAACAGTTGAAAAAACTTTCTTCTCACCTGATGGAAAATCTATCAAGAAAAAAGTAGAACTGTTTACATGGGAAAAACTGGATGCAGTAAAAGATGTGAAAAAAGAATTTGGTTTGAAATAATAACCGGATCGAATCATAAAGAAATGGGCTGGTAACTTACCAGCCCATTTTCTTTTTTAATGTGTCTTCTTCGGGGACATAAAAGGATCATCTATGATTTTACTTTTGCTTTAAATATGGTGCCGTCCGGTAAAAATTTCACTTTCGCCTTTTCATTGCCTTTCTTCATTTCTACTTCGTACATATCCATATCCTTGTCATTCTCTTTGTCTATTTCTACTACATCAAAACCAGGAAATGCATCTGCAATGGCTTTGCTTACTGCAGCAGGCAAACCCTTGATGTCTTTAAAAGGAGTAGTTGTTTTTATCCATTCACCTTCGGGCGTATACCAGGCACTGTAAGGCACACCCGACACTTCGTAATTGGCGAAATAGTAATCTTTTTCAAGGTCCCAGTTGTCTTCCGGGATCGGGTCATAACGTACCCATTCCACTTTATCCGCTTTTGCGAATTTTTTATCAAAGCTTGATGAAACGGGCGCAGGTACATCTGTTTTTGTGATAACCGTTTTATTCCCATCGCCGCTGTACCTGACAGTGGTTACAGTAGTTTCAGGAGTTGTAACAGTTGCGCTTGTGTCTGTTGTTGTTGTGACATCGCTTTTCTTTGAATCGTTGCAGGATATTGTCGTTGCAGCTACTAATAAAGCAGCGGGCAGGTAATGGAGGAATTTCATAATTGATAGTTTGTTTGATGGTTGTATAAATAAAACTATGCCAATCCTTTACCTGCCGGTATCATCTAAATGGTTTGTTGCGGTACAATTAATTGTGTGCAAATATTTCCCATTGTGTGGTTTTTATTTTATCATAAAAGCAGGAAATTTTTTCCCCGCTTTTAAATTATGATTCAAATTGGGTTCCCCTAAATAAAAAACCGGGAATAAATCCCGGATTTTATTGGAGTCAGGCTGATATTAAACGATATCTGCTATCACTACGCATTGAATCCATCCCTCGAAACGGTCGTCGATATTACCGCTACTGTCTCTCAGCAGTAAGTCTGCAGATACATTCACCGCTCTGCCATTTATCGAAGTATCCAGGTCAATTTCCTGTGCAAGTATGTGATGATCGCCATCAGAATACTTGACGTTGAAGCCTTTAAGAACAGCCTGTGCAGTTCTGACAGTTCCGCCAAAAACAGCAGTAGCGGTTTCTGTTTGTTTTCTGCCGCTGGTTGGATCAAAATAGATCGTCAATTCTTTGAAAGTTAACATACGTATAAGTTTTTTGTTAAGTACCTACTCTTGGTTCAGGTTTTCGGTATCCCCCGGGCCGGATTAAAAACGGACAGTACAAAATTGCAAAACCACTAAGCCGCACACAATCGTTGAATACTCATTTCAACACCATAATGAACTAAAATGATTTCCGTTAAATAACGGATAGATTTTTTTACATTGTAGAATACTTTTATTGAGTGAACATTATTCATTCAACCTTAAAGACTCTAATATGAAAACGCTATCACTGGCATTAAATGTCCTGCTTATTCTTGCTTTTAGTATTTATGCATGCAACCGGCCCTCTTCTCCAACCCCTGTTATAAATGATCCTGTTGACCCTGTTGCTGATTGTACACAACGCAACTGTAAAGATTATACGGGAATTCCCCTGGAAGGTCTTATAAGTGGGAGGGTACTTCAATCCATGACGAATGATTACAAAAATGACCCGGGAAAAAAATATGTATCGGCTTCACTAACAAGTGAAACAAGGTCTTCTGTAGAAGATGCAAGGTCTATCTGGTTCTCCCTTGAAAAAATAAAACACTATATCTGGTATATAGAGAACCAGCTGTGTAAATCAGATTGTCCTGATTCAAGTAAACTGGGAATCAGATTTTATTATATGAAGTATCCCTCCAATGTGGGAACACCCCAGGCTGATGAAGATTTGAGAGACGTTCCTGCGGAATATGCCAATCTTCATTCGCTGGCAATGGTACCGGGATATATCATTGATAATAAACTGGTAGATTTTGATCCACGGTATATCGGTGCAGGGTGTAACCTGAGATTCCTCAAAAGATCAAAAATGGAAAAACAGGGAGGAAAAATGTATACCGATACTGCGAAAGTGGCATTTATACTTAAAAGCAATGCTTCTTCCGACGGACAGGGTAACAACCACGGCGGACTGGAACCTCCAAGGGGCGATGGTATTTTTGGTAACTAAGAAAAGATGATTATGAAAACAATTGAATGGCTTCGCTGGTTATTGATCTTTTTTGAATTGCTGGCATTTCTTACAGGCCTTTTCTGTTGGAAAAAATACAACAGCAGTTACTGGCAATATTTCATCCTGTTCCTGGGAATAATATTTTTTAACGAACTGGCTAGTATGTATTTTTTAAAAGTGCTGGACGATAAAGAGCTGAACAATTACTTTTTCAGATTTTACGGGATACCCATTCAATTCTTTTTTTATTTCTGGCTTTTTTACCAGCATTTTTTTAAGGAAGGGTACAGGCAATACCGTTCTTTGCCGGTCATTTCATCAA
>CAYOLS010000094.1:0-12360 GCA_964404845.1 uncultured Ferruginibacter sp.
CCGGGCTGATGACGGATAATTGGGAAAAGAAAATTTTCCCAGCGTCACTTCTTCAAAATGGTTTTTCTGCGGACGGCCGTTCCTGTTGTGTTTTCTCCGGGCAATTTCCCGCAGGTTGAATTTTTTACCTGTCTTATATGCTCTTGCCAGGGTGCTCTTCCGTATCGCCACGCTCATTTCCCGTTCAAAATATTTCATGGCCTGGTCGTACTCTTTTTTAAACATATGGATCATACCCATGCTATGGTTCGCTTCTATGTTCAATGAGTCGATTGCAAGGCATTTATTCAAAAAATCAGCAGCCATCAACAGGTCACCCAGCCCCATAAAGCTTTGACCCATATTGTTCAACACCGTGCTGCTCTCCGGCAGCTTATCCAAACAATACTGCAGCAATGGAATGGCTTTGTGCTCTACGCCTACCAGGTTCATCATCGCCGCCAGGTTGTTGATCATGAGTAAGGAATCGGGTGCTTTTGATACCGCCTGCATCATCAGCATCATTGCTTCAGATGGATTGTTATTGTAAAAACTCATTACTGCTGCATCATGAATGGAAGCAATGGATTGTGTAGCGCTGAACTCCTGTATCTCCTGCATTTTAGGCGCCGGTATGCCCTGCTTCAGCTGGCTCATGGATTGCTGCACACCGCTCACCAGTTCCTGCCTTGTGGGAGGCCTCGACGGGATAAGCGATAGTTTGGCCACATCTTTTACAGGAGGTTTCATTTCATAGCCGGGAAACCGGGTAACATCTACATTGAGATTGTTCTTTTTAGCAATATTGATCGCAGCATCCGACTGCTGTTTGATCATTTGTTCTTTATATGCTTCCCGTTCGGCCGGGATCATTTTAAGAAGCTTGTTTACATCCGGCATTGCAGGCCTCGTCTGCGCAGTACAAATGTTGCCCAGCAAAAATGTACTGAGCAACAGGATCAAATATTTTTTCATGGTTGGTTTATTGAATTTCTTTTAACCATTGTTCTGCTACAGGCTTCACAGCAGTATATACTTCTTTACCTGCACGAAAGATCATTTTCCAATCCTTGCTTTTGCTTTCATATTCTCTTTTCACAAATACCTTCCTGTTGTAGTTGGTAGTTGTTTCAGCATCAAAGTCTACTGTTGCAGCGATCGCCAGGTATTTTTCGAGGTTGGTTTTTACTTTTTGCCTGGGGTCCTGCGGATAGCTGCTTTCCCATTCCTTCACTCTTTTGTTATAGTTATCCTGTGCATATTTTTGTTCGCTCACAGCACCATCATAAAAAATGGTGATCATTTTGCTGTCTGGCGCTTCATACTCTTTGATCGTTTTTTCCATGTCTGCGATAGATTTCCGCACATCTTTTTCAATGGCTGGCATTGCCTTTATCAATGCTTCGGATTCCCTGATGCTTTTTTTCATCTCTTCGATCTTTTGCTTTCTTATAGCTTCTTTTGTAACCGGCGCCAGTTGAAGCGCTTCCGGCCTGGAAGCATTTCTTTCTTTATTGTAAGCGGCTTTAAATGCAGTGCCATTTAAATAGGACTTTGTATAATTCACAAAATCTTTGGCTACGGCAGCTTTATCGCCGCTGGCCAGGTTCCTGAAATTTTTGGTACCGCTTTGATCCAGGTAGCCATAGAAAAAGCCGTTCCTGATTTTTTCTGATGCCTGTTGTTCTGTTATGCCCAGCTGTTTCCACAGGTCTCCTGTAAGCCTTTCTGCAACTTTAAAGGATAATAGGAAAAGACTGATGATCACCAGTATGGTTGCTATAATACAAAGCCTTACAATAACAAGGTTCTTTTGTAGTGAGATACGTTTCATTCGCTAATAGATTTAATTTTTTTGATGGTAATTGTTACACGAATTGCATTCCGAATGCCTGCGTTTGCTGTACGAAATAATCTACCTGCTCCTGTGTAGGAATTTCTACCGCAGGAATATCGCCTGTTTCATAAGGAATGCTGATGCTGCGGAAGAAGTGTTCAATATTGCCCGGGGTGGCCATTACCGTAGCTTTCATGCGATCGGATGTAATGGCAAAATGATGCGCTACATTTTTAGGAAGAAAAATCACATCTCCTTCTTTTCCTTCAACGATATCATCGCCGATAAAGAAAGTGATAGTACCTTCTTTGATGATGAATATTTCATCTTCCAGTGTGTGGATATGCCTTGGAGGTTCGCAGCCGGGCATTGCTTCAAAATCTGCGATCACAATGCTGCCGTTACTTTCTTCACTGCCCAGCCTGATAGTGAATATCATTCCCGGCATTGCAAATCTTTTGTAAGAAAGATCTACTGTTGTTGTTGCTGTTGTCATGGTCTTTGTTTTACTTTATTTTAAATGATTGATTACAATTTGATGAACTCTACCCTACGGTTCCGGGCCTTTCCTTCTTTTGTTTTGTTGTCGCCTGCCGGTTCGGCTTCGCCTTTGCCATCTGCATCCAGTCTTGCTACGTCGATCTTGTAATCAGCGGACAGGGCTTCTTTTACGGCAGTGGCTCTTTTTTTAGATAATTCGAGGTTGCTGGCGTCGCTGCCATCGCCGTCGGTATGGCCGATGATCTTAATTCGTATGTCGGGATATTTCAGCAGCACTTCAGCTAATTCTTTTAATACACCGTTGCTCCCGGGTTTGATGCTGGCTGTGTTCACATCAAACAAAATCCCCGTGGTAGAAAATTTTCCTTCTTCAATTAATTTATGACGGGTATCGGGCAGGCCGGTGGCAACTTTCAGGTTATTGATATAAAAGCCAAGCTGGTCTTCCTTATAGCTGGAAGAATAAGTGCGGAAGAAAAGATTATTGAAGATGGCATCTACGGGCAATGCTTTGGGCAGGTCAAATTTCTTTTCGCCATTGATCCAAACCCTTAGCCTGCTTTCCTGTACCTGTATGCAGATATGTGAAGATTTGCCATAATATTTTTCCAGGGCGCTCAATTGTTGTTGCTCGGTAATAAAATGCCTTTTACCGCTGCTATAGCTTTCCATGTAAGTACCGGTGGTACCGCCGGATGATAATCTTAAAAATATTTCTGCCGACTGCACAGCCCTGTGATCCCTGAGCAGCTCATTATCATTAGGTGATGAAGTGCCGCTACTCAGTATGCCGAATGAAAAATAAGGGTAGGAATAACCGCTGTTGTGCATGTCCAGTATAAGATCAAATTCTACCGTAAAATTTTTAGTAAACTCTTTTGTGTTACTGGTAAGATATACAGCGGCAGGAAACAAGCGAAGCCAGTTACCTTTTGCCGCATCCAGCGTAACGAGCTCGGCTTTGCCAAGTGTATTCCAGTTCAGTGGCAGCTGGCCCATTTCATCTGTTGCAAAATCATCTGCATACACAACCTGTTCACCGGGAACAAAATCAAATTTTGAATAGGATTTAAATTCGTCGCCTTCTTTGGCTGGCGTTGTTTTTTCATCTGTTACGACTTTGGTATCCTGTATACTTGTTTTTCCTTCTGCAACGTCCAGCGACCTGTCGATTGTTTTATCAACCTTGTTATCAATACGCTGGCTGGCTTTGGAGGATACTTTGTTTTTTACCTTGTTGACAAAGTTCCCGAACTGTGCGCTGGCAGCGAGATTTGCTGCAGCCAATGCAATGATGATGCATGCGATCTTTTTCATGATACTTTTTTTATGGGTGCAAATATTTGACATTGCCAGAGAGAAAGAAAGCGGATGCTGTACGAATTGAGGGAAGCTATGTTTGAAATGCAGCAATATAATTATATGGCTAAAAGCTTGTTGCAGCCTGCCCTGCAGACCTTACAATTCATACGGCATAATACACATCTGATACGCATACTGCTTTTATAACAGCAAAGCATCATGCAGATTTGTACCACAAAACTTAACTACATCACCATGAAAAAAATGAATATTGTATTGGCAGGCATCCTCTATACGGTTTTTATGACCGTTGCCTGTACTTCAGAAAAAGAAAATAAGGAAGAGGGCACTTACCCGCTTATCCCGCATGACAGCCTTGTAAAAAGAGGTGCTTACCTGGTAAGTATTATGGGTTGCAATGATTGCCATACTCCCCGTAAAATGACAGACCACGGACCTGCATTTGATACGGACAGGCTTTTATCAGGTCATCCCGCAGGTATGCCGATCATGCCGTTTGATACAAGCACTACCAAAAACTGGGTGTTGTTCAATATGAGCGGTACTGCAATGGTGGGACCATGGGGTGCGTCATTTGCAGCCAACCTTACATCGGATGATACTGGTATTGGTACCTGGACGGAGGAGCAATTCAAGAAAGCATTAACCGAAGGAAAATTAAAAGGACTGGATGGTTCCCGTACTTTGCTGCCGCCAATGCCATGGGAAAATTTTAAGAACATCAAAGACAAAGATGTGAAAGCGATCTTCGCTTATTTAAAATCTACCAAACCGGTAGAAAATATTGTACCGAGACCTATAACACCGGATCAGTTAGCGGAATACCAACGCTGAAAAAGTATAGATATGAAAAAGGAACGGCTTTACAGTCGTTCCTTTCATTTTTTGTTGGACATAGAAGACCTTATGCATAAATTTTAGGATCATTCGATTCTTCTTTTTTAATTATTTTTTCGATAGTTTGTGGAAAATTGAATACTAACCACATTTCACGGCAGCATATCCTCCTATTGAACTTGATAGCAGATACTATTAATAGTAAATCTAAAAGAAGCAATAGAACAAACTTAAAAACAAGTGTCTCATTAAAGCTTAAGCTAAAATCAAAATTCTTTAGAGAAAATACTAAGAGTATAAAGGTCACTTGATAAAACGAGCAATATAGAAAATTTAACATTGCAAGCCGGCTCTCTACCTGAGTTTGAATAGATTTTAATTTAGGATTGTCTGCTAAATTTCGAAGATAGGTCTGGCTAGCAAGTGCGAAAAGCAGTTTCCTCTTTACAGCACCATTAAAATTAGTTCTTAGGATTTGCCCCTGGCTTATTCCTTCAAAAATTTTTCCTTGTTTAAAATCAGAATCGCCCTTAAGTCTTTCCCAGTTAACAATCTGATTAGATAGTTCAGGGGGTAAATTTTTCATTCCACCTTGCTTTAAAAAATACATAACACTCCATGCATAGAAAACTTTATCTAAAGTAGCGTAATGTAAAGCATAAGTAACAAAACCAATGGTTGCTGTAACAAAAACAAGAAACATACCATCATCTTTTAAATTGGGCAAAGCCGGGGAATACAGGTAAAAATAAACACCTACCGCTACAAAGCCGGAAGCAATATATCTAAGAAAAATATGGATATAATCCAATAAAGTCTTGATCCCAGTAGTAGATGAATCAGCCATAATAAATAATTTAAGTCTTAATTGCGTTTACAAGAGAATCCCAATTTTATCGGGTATGTAATCAAGCGGAGGTGAGATTATAGGGCTAGATCTTTTAAATTTTCACTATTCGAAAACTTCATATTTTCAAATATAATATTTACATCATAGCCCTGCAACTGTTTCTACATTTTTTTTCAGCTAACATTAATTTGAAACTCGTAAACAACCGATCCCTGAATTTATGAAAGGTATGTAATAAAACGGAACTGTTATGACAGCTCCGTTTTATTACCAGGTGAAAGAATATAAAATTCTTATTGTTATTTTATTTGCTAACAGGAAGGATTTTGCTCTTCAAAATTACCGAAAATTACCAGGTTCATCATCCCCATTTGTACATACACCTGGCTGGAAGCATACCAGGTAGTACCGCTTGTATTGACCATGAACCCGGTTTCGATCACATAATCAACAGGTAACTGTTATAAACCTAATACTCAAAATTCTAAAGTCAAAACTTTTGAGGGCTTTTTTTTAAAAGATAAAGCCTGCAATTAATTTGCAGGCTTTATCTTTTGTTTCGGTTCGTGTCGCACGAACCTAGGCGGAGAATTACTATTCATCTATAATTTTAACCTCTGATTATCTCTGTATTTTTTTGCTTTTAAAGAATTAGCAGCAGGTGGTGTCACCGTATTCCTGATAACATCAAATGACTTCTTGGCTTTTCCTGCTTTAGATGTTGGGTTGCTTTTGAGTGCATTTATCAACCCTCTTTTTGATGCTCCCAGATCTCCAATAATTTCACCAGTCAATTGATACTTTCCTCCTGTGGTATATTCTCTACTATCATCCGTTGCATTATCAATTATATTTCCGACCAAACCTAATAGATTTGATGGAGCATTTTCATATTTTTCTCTATCAGTCCATACCCCATATAATTGAAACCCGCTACCTACAATTCTTGTAGTTCCATCAAGTAATAGATATGCTGCTCCTGCCTTAGTTAAAGTTGGTTCAGGAACCGCTGCCAACCCGCTTCCGGCTACAACCTGCTGTCCTCCTGCGACGATATTAAGTACAGGCCCGATGGATTTAATAACCTTTTGAGTAGTTTCACTATCCCAAAAACCTTTTGAAGCCTTTGAAATAATTTTTTGATTGTTTCCAATATTCAATGCTTTACCATAAGCATAGGTTTTTCCTGATCTTGTATCTACAAATGATCCATTGTTCCTTAATTTATACACATTTGTATTTGTCGCAACGGTTGTGCTATTGCCGACATTTATAAAACCTTTTCTTTTAGCAGATCCTTCAATCCATTGAAAATTTCCAGTTTTTAAATTTAAATACCAATCAGTAGGCTCATTTCCATCAGGATCAATTAAGTTAATCGGGTTATCGAATACATAGTTATATGGACTCCAATCCGGCATTTTATCTGCCATTGGATCAACACTCAACCACTGCCCAATCCTTGCATTGTAAATCCTTGCACCATAATCATAATCATCAATCGCAATCTTTTCATCTTTTTCCTTTCCATTAAACCCATACCTGTACGGCACCTGCGCATCATAAGTCCGCCCCGGCATCTGCATACCAAAAGGATAATAATCACTGGCATTCACTACCTCAGCCCTCCACCATTCACCATCGAAATTTTTCTTATCGGTAATGACGGCCATTACATTGCCCAGGTGATTGGTAAGCTCATAATTACGGGTGCCAATCTTCGTTTCTTCGTACCCGTTGCTGCTCCAGCCATCATACATTTCCATATCAGGTTGCCATAATCCCAAACGGCTGCCACCATATAAATGCTGTTCCTGCCAGTGCATCTGTGCTCCTTTCCCTTTTTTCGTATATACAGCCATTACATTCCCCGATGCATCCCGGTAGTAATACGTAGTTACAATATCACCACCTTTTTCTACAGTTTTACTAATCCTGCTACCAGCCGCATCATAAGCATAACGTATCTGTGTACCATTATCTTTGGTTATGCTGCGTATCTTACCATATACTGTCCACTGGATATCCTTTATCTTTTCGCTTTCGTCCCGTATAAGATTACCGATCTTGTCATACTGGTAATTCTTCTCTCCCTGGTTGTCTATATCCTCACTGTAATTGCCGGCCCCAACCTCATCACTTACATAACCCAGCTTATTGTTGTTATCAAAGTCGGGATAATGATAGTTCAGCTTATCCATATCCAAACCCTGGCTATTATTTCCGTTTCTCTGGTAGCTCAGTATATTACCGTTGGCATCATAACCCACCCTTTCTGCATACTCATTCACCGTAGTAAAATGTCCCCATGCGTCCTGTGTGGAAGGGTTGAATATTTCATGTGCATTCATTTCAGTAAGCCTGTTCAGCTGATCATACCGATAGCTATAGGTATTAGGCTTTAAGCCATCACCATTCTGGGGTAACATACGGTTTACATAAGTGGTATAGGCGATGTTGCCATTGTAAAGGTTATGCCCTGTACCATCATTGTTATCATTAAATTTAAATGAATGCAGTGTGATCGGGTGATTGTTGTCCCTTGTATTAACAGGTTGATAATCTCCATGGAAATATCCCAGTGTGTAAGCGTACACATCCGCAGGAATGTTTTCATAATTTCCTCCCTGCTCTCCATCACCGTTCAGGTCGTATCTATCGTTCCATCCTTTGTTCAGGCGAAGCCCATTGATACCTTTGAGCCAACCTTGTAATGTATAAACGTAGTCTACGCCCTGTACCTTATCATGCCCCAACTCCATACGACCTAAAGGCCCGTGCCTGTAGTATTTGTAGTCGGCATCGGTACGCAGTGTAATTTTATCCCGGCCGCTCTGTACGTTGATGAGTTTATTATCTGCGTCATAGCTATACCGGTACAGGTACTGATCCTGCCGTCCTTTCTGGTAATACATTTCATTTACTTTTCCGCTCACCAGGTCATAATCGTAATCGAGTGTTTTGGTGGTAAATACATCCGTGCCATCAGGAAGGCGTTTATTTTCCTGGTAAATTCGTTTTGCATTACCGCTGATATCATATACATAATGCGTAGCGTAATTGTAATCAGCAGGATTACCGATATTTTCATTTTCAATGTAAAGACTTGTCACTACCCGCTTGTGGCTGTTCAGGTGCCGTTGCTGTGCTGCCAGGATATCCGGATCCACCGTTATATCCGGGTTTGGAGCATCATATACCGTTTTGGTGATCTGCGAATTTTTGCCGGTGGCATGCCAGTTCGTTAATTCCTGGTCATCCCTGGTATTGATATTATTAACATCATCGGCACCCGATTTCTCCCCTACTTCAAGAATGCGCCCCTGGGCATCATACAAAGTATAACTGTGCCTGAATGCTTCGCCTGAGTTAACAGGATCTTTCTGCTCGGCATTGCGGCTTGCCACCGGCCTGCCCAGCCTGTCGTACCAGGTATTGGATGTACCGGCATCGGGAGTGGTTTGTTCTATAATATTATTGAGTGAATTGTAAGCATAGTAAGTTGGCATGCGGTGATGCGGGTACTGCGGCACAGCCGGGTTGGCCCATGTTGCCTGTATACCGGCAAGACTTCCGGAGCGTAACTCTGCTACCTGGCCGGGTTGTTCCAACCGGTGCAACGGCAGCCATAATACCAGCCCCTGTTGTGTTTCGGGCAGGAAGCAGGCTTCAAAACTATTGCGACGCAGGTCAGCAGCTTCAGGAGCGGCATTGTAGATGCGCACATGTTTCATACTGCCGATAAATCCGCCGATCGTTTCATTGTTTACATTTCGTGTGGTAGCACCTATTACAAGGTTAGTTGCAGATGCAGTGGTAAAAGGAACCTGCACGCTTAACTGCTCATACTTTACCTGGTCAATGGCTGGCACGGGCACAGACGGAATATTCTGTAAGCCGTCGGCATAGGCATTCGATACAATGTTGCCGGACGTATTCCAGCTAATAGTTTGCAGCACACCATTTACATACACTTTTACCGGGTAAGGATCATTGGCATCGCCGCTGTACCTGAACACCACATGATAGAAGCCATCATTAGCACCAGGAATACTGCTGATATTATTTTCTGTATGGCATTCTACTTTGTAAGCCCGCTTCCTGTCGAATGAAGCAATAGTGGTTACATAAGCATGCGCAGTTACATTGGGCAACATATTAGGATACAACCAATGCAGTTCTTTTTTCACCCATGTTTCTTTGGAACGGCCGTAGAGGTTAAAGTACAGCTTACCATTTTGCAGGTAGGCATAATAACCTGCCTTGTCAGTGCCATTGGCATCAAACTGGTTAAACAATAACTGTTTGTTGGTTGTGTTATCAGGTTTGATCCAGCTTTCAACGGTGAGTGCACCATCATTGTGCAGCGGGTAAGTGCCTGCAGGCACCGTGAGCTGGTGCGATGCTGTATTTTCGAACCTTGGCGCTGTACTGTTTTTGTAACAGTCTGCATTGTCTTCATCTCTTAACCTGCCTGTTTCTTTTATTTGGGCATCGGTGAGATACTCCACTCCTTTTGGCGGAACCGTTTTAATAAGATTGCCTGCCTGGTCGTAATAGTACAAAGTGTACTGGTATTCATTCTGCTGGCTTTCCATTACAAGCGAAGGCGTAATGCTTAAACATTTTGCAAAGTAAGCCTCCCTGTAATCCCTCATAAATTCTTTAATATATTCTTCGTATGCATATTCTGCATTGGCAAGCGCTGTGTTGATGGTACTTATCAAACAACTATTGCTATCACTTTGGAACACTGGTGTGAGCGGCTGTGTACACAATGCCATGCTATCTGCCAAAGGATTTCCGTTGTTGCAAATAACCGGCCTGATAGGTTCAAAATGGAAACTCCAGAGGTCAGAGCAATAATTTTGTTTTGGACGTACACCGAAATTGCATTCTGATAGTGAAGTGTAAGAAAGCGTAACATACAAAGAACCATCGTTCACCCCATCATGCCCCGGCACGCCGATCTGCTGACCGGTATGCTCCCAGCCGTTTGGCAGGCTCACTGTCGTATGAGGCCATGCACTACCGGGGTTAGCAAAAGCATCGCTTACTTTAATGCTGTAATTACCGGCGGGTTGGTTGTTGAACTGGTATTTACCGGTGTTGGCATCAACAAGTGTATATGCCATCACCATTGGAACGGTTGTATTATTTACTGTATAATCTTTGATGAGGTAAGCAGTAAGGCCTGCGGGAATGTTGTTAACTGATCCCGAGCCATTCATATTCACTACTCCATCCTGCATGGCATTGGCATCGCCCCATACATTACCTTCAATAGTATAGGTCACCAGTACGGAGTCGGGCATGGTTAGTGTATTACCGATACCAAAATTGGCTATAGTAGTACCGGACACAGGAAACACATTCATTCTTCCGTCGTTTACACCATCATGACCGGGTCCTGCACCATTCTGACCTGTATTCACCCAGTTGGCCGGCAATGTTGAGAAAGGTGCTGGTTGGCCTACGGCTCTGTTGGTAGTGCTTATCAGCACTTTTGCGCTTTGAGAACAGGTAACAGCACTTAAAGTATAAGCACCGCTGCCTGCAGCAACCGATGTTGATTTAAGGATGATATTAGAACCATCTACCAGGTAGGCGTAGATGCCGGCCGGTGTTGCCCCTCCGCCATAATTATCCACTGCATTATTTTCCATCCCGTTGTTATCGTTCCACACATTACCGGAGATGGTACAGGTGCCTGACCTTTGCGCAGCTTCTGCCACTGCTGCAGTTGCGGTTAATTCAGGTGCGTTTTTAAGCGTTCTTGGAACCGGGTTGTTGTTGCAGTAAGGTAACACCGCAGGAGTGATGGTATTAAAATAATTAACGATCGTTGCATAAGGCAACTGGTACGAAATATTGGGCAGGTTCAAAGGTGCACAATAAGTATAGTTCCTTAACTCAAAGAAGAATGCCAGTACTCTTGGATCGAGTTTGTCCCCATATATTTCCTTGAATATTCTTAACGGTTCATAATCATCGCAGCAATAGAGTATTTGTTTACGATCGCATGGTTCGCATGGATTTTCTTCGATGTATGCTTCTGCCCTCCTGCAATCAAGGTCCTGGAAAGTACCGCTTGCACAGCCGGCAAGATACTTCTCCATATATTGGTTGAAGCTGTAGCTCCAGCCAAGGTTAAGGTTTAACCAGGTGGCAATATGTTGCCTGAAATCAGTCACTGCTGTTTCACAGCTTAATTCGCCACAACCGATGCGTTTATAATATTCTTCTATTGGCATCAGCTTGTAAAAATTATTAAGGAGTTCTATCACCCTGTCGCAATGTTCTTCCCCGCAATCATCATTAAATTCGCCGCAGGCCTGTATGGCTGCATATACTGCAGACGGCGCTACATTCATACTGTATATCTGGTTGATATAACCGGCCAACAGATCGTAATAGTTTGGCAAATCCGGGGTAAACGCAGGGTATGCCACACTGAACTGTTGCCTCACATTATTGAGTTGCACACAGGTAAGACATTGCGGCGTTTGCGGATTTTCGCAGCGGGTGAGCAAGCCAGGCATTTTGATCGGCCTTTGCAGCGGGCAACCACTTTCGTACGAATGAATAAGATCCTGTATCTGCGCATCTGTGAGGTAAAAATTAGGATCGTATTTCTTTTTGATATAGGTAGCCAGGTTTGGATACAGGACCAGGTCCGGACCAGTAGCCTGCCATTCATTTTTGTACTGCTGCAATAAATTGTAACCGCAATTGCTAAGCTGATCCAGCAATGCATCATTCAGCATGTTATCGCCGCCGTAAGGCAAAGGAAAGTCTAACAGGAATGCATTACAGGTAGGTGTTTCAGATCCGAATACCCGTACGATCACATCTTTAAATGACCTGTCGCCATAAATGGTAGGCAGGTTATTTCTTGTAGTAGATGCACCGAAAGGATGCATCATATCCGTACCTGCATTGCATACTGCCTTCAAGCCGTCTTTTACCTGCTGGTAGCGGGGATCGGCCGTAGGGTTATCAGGATCGCTGAAACAGTTCTTCAATTTTTGCA
>CAYOLS010000095.1:0-3754 GCA_964404845.1 uncultured Ferruginibacter sp.
AGCGCCTATAATGGATTGGGCAATGCACTTAATAAAAGCGACCAGAAAGATGAAGCCATGCGCATGTTACAGAAAGGTGAATCTATAAAAGAAGGAAGCTGCCTGTATAATCTTGCCTGCGGGTATTCCCTGGCAGGGGAGAACCAGCTCTGCTTTGCATCGCTGGAAAAACTGCTGAAAAATGAAAAGATCTATCATGAAGATATCTCCAGGCAGGTAATAGAAGCCGATCCCGACTTTATTCCTGTGAAAAACGACCCGGAGTTCATAAAGCTCCTGGACACCTACAAACCCGTTTTGCAACCATAATTTAAAGCTGCTTTTTAGCGTTTTTGGCTTACCTTTGCGCCCATTTTAAAATTATGATCAGTGTAAATAATGTGACCCTGGCCTATGGCAAAAGGGTTTTATTCGACGAGGTAAACATCAATTTCACCAAGGGAAACTGTTATGGTGTCATCGGTGCCAATGGTGCCGGCAAGTCAACTTTCCTTAAAATAGTAAGTGGGGAGATTGAGCCCAACAAAGGGACTGTATCCATTACCCCGGGCGAAAGGATGGCGGTACTGAACCAGAACCAGTTTGCTTTTGACGACTATACCGTACTCAATACCGTGATGATGGGCCACAAAAAAATGTGGGAAGTGATGCACGAAAGAGATGCACTCTATGCAAAAGAAGATTTTACCGAAGCTGATGGTATAAAAGCCGGGGAACTGGAAGAACAGTTTGGCGAAATGGGTGGTTACACGGCAGAAAGCGATGCTGCTACTTTTTTAAGCGAGCTGGGTGTAAAAGATGAGTTGCACCAGATGCTGATGAAAGACATCAGTGGTAACCTGAAAGTGCGTGTGCTGTTGGCGCAGGCATTGTTCGGTAACCCCGATATCTTATTATTGGATGAGCCTACGAACAACCTTGACGTAGAGACCATCGCATGGCTGGAAAACTTCCTGGCCGATTATGAAAATATTGTATTGGTGGTGAGTCACGACCGTCACTTTTTGGATGCCGTTTGTACCCATGTGGCGGATGTGGACAGGAGCAAGATCAAAATATACACCGGTAACTATAGCTTCTGGTACGAAAGTTCGCAACTGGCAGCAAGGCAACAAAGCGACAAGAACAAGAAGATGGAAGAGAAGCGTAAAGACCTCCTGGACTTTATCGCCCGCTTTAGCGCCAACGCTTCTAAAAGCAAGCAGGCTACCAGCCGTAAAAAAGCATTGGAAAAACTTGTTATCGAAGATATTCAGCCGAGCAACCGTAAATATCCCGGTATTATTTTCCAGCAACAACGGGAAGTGGGTAACGAGATTTTGAAAGTAGAAAACCTGTCTGCATCTGTGGATGGCAAAACATTGTTCAGTAAGCTGAATTTTGATGTGCAGAAAGGGCAGAAGATCGCTTTCCTGAGTCGTGAACCTTTGGCCCTCACTACTTTCTTTGAGATCATCAATGGAAGGCAGAAGGCCGATACCGGTAATTACGAGTGGGGTACTACCATCACTACTGCTTATCTTCCGAATGACAATACCGAATTTTTTGCAGGCAGTGACCTCAACCTGATGGATTGGTTGCGCCAGTTTGTACCTTCGCATGTTACAGACATCGACGAGGATTTCCTGAGAGGTTTCCTCGGCAAAATGTTGTTCAGCGGCGACGAGATCTTAAAGAAAACAAGTGTATTGAGCGGTGGAGAAAAAGTACGTTGCATGGTAAGTAAAATGATGTTGCAAAACCCCAACGTGGTGATACTGGATGAGCCCACCAACCACCTTGACCTGGAAAGTATCATCGCTTTTAACGATGGCATGATCTCCTTCCCTGGTGTGGTATTGTTCACAACGCATGATCACCAGTTCATGCAAACTGTTGCCAATCGTATCATCGAGATCACCCCTAAAGGTATGATCGATCAGCTGATGACCTACGACGAATACCTGGATGATAAAAGAATAAAAGCGCT
This sequence comes from uncultured Ferruginibacter sp., assembly GCA_964404845.1. Classification (GTDB taxonomy): domain Bacteria; phylum Bacteroidota; class Bacteroidia; order Chitinophagales; family Chitinophagaceae; genus Ferruginibacter. Next base: position 1,970 of record CAYOLS010000095.1, read on the forward strand.
GCGGGAAGAAATGTATGCTTAACATTTCTTTGGCACGATTTTTTCAAATTCTACCGGGTTTGAATTAATTTAATGTTCTGATATACTTACTAACTCAAATAAATTTTTAATTAAAAACTACTCAAATGAAAAAACTCTTAATCATCGGCAGCATTTTTTTAGCTGTTAGCGGGTCAGCATCTGCACAATCTTATAAAACAGGTGTAGGTTTAGGTATCGATTTTGGTGATGGCGCTACCCTCGTAGGTCCTGCTATCAAACATTTCTTTACTCCTCAGAGCGCAGTAAAAGGTGAATTGTTATTTGGAAGCGGTGCAACGTTCCTGCAGGCATTTTACCAATACCATGGTGCATTCAGCGAAGGTCGTGGCCTTAGCTGGTACTTGGGTGGCGGTCCTTCTGTTGGTTTCGGTAACGGCAACTCTGCTTTTTACCTGGTACCAATGGCTGGTATCGATTTTAAAATTCCTGATGCGCCAATTGCAATGTCATTCGACTGGAGGCCTCGCCTGTATTTAGGTGATGGTGGTTCTGATTTCGCAGCCGGCAGGTTTGGTCTTGGCTTCAACTATACATTGAAGTAAAAGAACAATAGTAATTCTTTAACAAGGGGCTTTTTAAAAGCCCCTTATTTTTACACGGATATTTTTTTAGCCACGAAACAACATCAACATGAAATTCTTAGCAGGCAGCATTTTTGTTTTACTTCTTTTATCCTCTTCTACAAAAGCACAGAGCAATATCGGATCACATGACTACCAGACATCATTGGGTGTTAAGTTTTATCCCGGTGCAGTTTCCTTTAAACATTTTATAAAGGAAAAAGCAGCATTGGAAGGCCTGGGATATTTCTGGAACAGGGGTTTCAGGGTAGCTGGTTTGTACGAGTTTCACAATGATATCAATGGGGTAGAAGGGTTGAAATGGTACGTTGGCCCCGGTGCCCACGTAGGTTTTTATAGCAGCAAGTATGGCGGCGGCACAGCCATTGGAGTAGATGGTGTGATCGGCCTGGATTACAAGATCAGGGAAGCACCCATTAACCTGTCGCTCGACTGGCAGCCATCAATTGAATTTAACGGGGATTACAATGGCTTCTCGGGCAACTGGGGCGGCCTTGCGATCCGTTATGTTTTTTAGTTATATAGATTTGTATGAAGAAAGGACCGTTGATTTCAACGGTCTTTTTTATTATGCGGCATTTAATATGCTGCTTCTAAATTCCTTCAGAATTGAAATAGTACATTAGCGTATGAAAATCCTGATCGTAGAAGATGAAAAGAACCTTGCCAATGATATGGTGACCTATCTTTCAGGGGAGAGCTACCTGTGCGAAACTGCTTCCACGTTCATTGAGGCAGAGCAAAAGATCGGCATCTATACATATGACTGCATCCTGCTCGACCTGATGCTTCCCGGGGGCGACGGGCTGCAATTACTGGAATTGCTGAAGGCGCAAAACCTGAATGACGGTGTGATCATTATTTCTGCAAAGAACTCTATTGAAGATAAAGTGAAAGGATTGAACATGGGCGCAGATGATTACCTGGCAAAACCTTTCCATCATTCTGAACTATTAGCAAGGATACACTCTGTTATCAGGAGAAAACAATTCAACAATTCAAATACCATCCATCAGCATGAGCTGGCAATTGATCTCCTTGCAAAAGCAGTGCAGGTAAATGATGTGAACATCAACCTTACAAAAAAAGAATACGATCTTTTATTGTTCTTTATAGGAAATAAAAACAGGGTAATATCAAAAAATGCGCTGGCAGAACATTT
>CAYOLS010000095.1:3854-12348 GCA_964404845.1 uncultured Ferruginibacter sp.
CATTTAAGGCATTTACCATTTATGCGCTCATCATATTGGTGTGCAGCATTCCTGTTTATTATTGGGTGATAGACAATATCTGGCTGCATGAGCTGGATGAGCACAACCATATTGTTAAGCAAAAAATAGAGAATGGGTTAACAAAAGCAGCTTTGAATGAGAAAGAACTGGAAGACGTACTGAAATTATGGAACCGCATACAGCCGGAAACAAAGCTGATACCGGTGCAAACAGCTATAAGGCCCGACAGCGTGTACACAAGCACCCGCAAAACGGATGAAGAAGAAGACAGGTTTCGTGGCCTGGCTGCTTATATTACGGCGAATGGAAAAACCTATTTGCTCACTACTGAAACCAACATAGAGGAAGCTGATGAAACCATTGCAGCGATTGCATTTGTCACTTTTGTATTTTTCAGCCTGCTCGTGGCCGGCTTTATCTTTCTCAATAAAAGTATATCCAAAAGTATCTGGCGGCCTTTCAGTGATACGCTGAAAAAATTACAATCATTCGATCTTGCAAAAGACCAGAAAATAAATTTTGACCAGACCGATATAGAAGAATTCCAGCAGCTCAACAATACGCTTGATAAGCTTATAAAGGAGAATATCAGCACCTATAACCAGCAAAAGGTTTTTATCGAAAATGCTTCGCATGAGCTGCAAACGCCCCTGGCGGTACTGCGTTCCAAAATTGATATCCTGCTGCAGAATAAAGACATGACCACGGAGCAACTGAACATACTGGAAAGCATTGAAATGCCGGTATCAAGAATGACGAGGATCAATAAGAACCTGCTGCTGCTCGCCAAAATTGAGAACAGGCAGTTTGGTGATGTCAACCATATTGACCTGTCGGCCATTGTACAGGAAAGCAGCCAGCTCGTGGCAGATTATATACAGAACAAGGAATTAAAATTTAAGAACAGTATTGCCCGGTCTTTTTTTGTAGACAGCAATACTTTCCTGCTGGAAACGCTGGTTAATAATTTGCTCATCAACAGCATACGGCATACACCCAATGGAGGACAGGTTACGATTGACTTGCAGGGGTCGATACTTGTGTTCAGCAACAGTGGTGAGGCAGCGCTCAACCCCGAAACACTTTTTGAAAGGTTCGGTATCTCTTCAGGTACAAACGTCAGCAGCGGGCTCGGCTTATCGATCATTAAAGAGATCTGCAACCGCTACCAGTGGAAGATTAACTATTCTTTTGCAGGTAATTTTCATCGTTTCAGCGTAGACTTCGGCTAATTCAGAATTTCTTCCAAATCGCATGGCAATTTTGAGAAAACAATCGCTCAAAATGAAAAAAGCCGGCATTCTTTTTTGCTTTCTTTCTGTTTCAACCACCCTTTTCGCACAACAAACAGACAGCGCTTACCAGCTTCGCAAAGCATTCCGAACGACAAAACTTTATTTACCTGTTGCGCTCATGGCATCCGGGGTATTGACCAATGGTAATGGCACCGAATCCTTTAAAAAAGAAATTGCAGAGGAAAGGAATGAACACCTGCCCGGCTTTCACACCAAAGTAGATAATTACCTGCAATTTTCTCCTATTGCCATCGCCTATGGTTTGGATGCGGCAGGCTACCGTTCAAAAACAGACCTGCTCAACAGGACCGCCATATTGATCAAAGGCGAACTGGTAATGGCCGGGTCTGTATATATTTTAAAAACGACCACCCACCAGCTAAGGCCAGACAACAGCACCTACAATTCATTTCCTTCCGGTCACACGGCACAGGCATTTGCGGCCGCTACTTTTTTATCTGAAGAATATAAAGGACGTTTTAAATGGATGCCTTATGCGGCTTATGGCCTGGCCAGTTCTGTTGGTATAATGCGTATGGTAAACAACAGGCATTATATCAGCGATGTGCTATTTGGTGCAGGGCTGGGTTACCTGTCGATGAAACTTAGTTACTGGACGCACCAATACAAATGGAATACAAAAAAGCCTGCAACGGTGGCTTTCTAAATATTAAAATCTACATGATGACAACTGCATTTGCAAAGGCCGGCAGGTTGAAATTACTTCTATACTTTGTTTGCTGGTTTTTATTTTTCTCTTTTGTACTCAGGGTGGTCTTTTTTGTATGGCAGCACGACGAGGTTTCCTGGAACATAACAGACGTGGTAAGAACATTGCTTACCGGCCTGTTGTTTGATATCGGCAGCATTGCTTTTGTATGCCTGCCCGCTGTTGTTTATTATGCCTTGCTGCCGGGGAAATGGATCGGCTCTATATTCGACAGGATCATGGTGTGGTTTTTTACCTGCTTTATTGTTTTTGTATTGACCTTTGTTTTCCTGGCCGAGATCACTTTCTGGGAAGAGTTCAGGTCAAGATTTAATTTTATAGCAGTAGATTACCTGGTATATACTTATGAAGTGATCAGCAATATACGGGAGTCATACCCGCTGCCCTTATTGATCTCTGTGGTATTATTGTTTACAGTAGCAACGATCATTTTCTTTTATTACAAAAAGGGTTTCAGCACAACATTTGCAACAAAAATTTCACTGAAGCAACGTTTTGTTTTGCTGCTTTCTGCTATTGCGCTCTGTTCATTTTACGGAATGTTTTTAAAGAACAGCCAGGCAGAATGGTCGGGCAACCGTTACAATTCAGAAATATCCAAGGCCGGCATCTATTCTTTTTTTGCTGCATTCCGCAACAACCAGATGAAGTACCCCGAGTTTTATACAACGCTGAACGATACAACAGCTTTCGGTACAATAAAGGAAAAGTTGTCAGGCAGCAATTCAGTCTTTACCAATGATCCTTTCTCTATTCACAGGAGCATAACGAATGATCCCACTGCAACAGCGCTTAATAAAAACGTGGTGTTTGTTTTAATAGAAAGTATGAGCGCCGATTTTATGAAGGAATTTGGCAATGATAAAAATATAACTCCCTTCATGGATAGTCTTGCACAACAAAGCATTTTCTTCAGCAATATGTTTGCAACGGGTACAAGAACGGTAAGAGGAATGGAAGCCGTTACGCTATGCATTCCCCCAACGCCGGGACAGAGTATTGTAAAACGGCCTGCTAACAATGATCTCTTTAGCATATCCAATGTCTTCAGGGCAAAACAGTATGCACCTGCGTTTTTTTATGGAGGAGACGGGTACTTTGATAATATGAATGCCTTTTACGGCGGAAATGGATTTGATATTTATGACCGGGGTCACAGGGCAATTCCGGGCGAACATATCAGCACAGTGAGGAACCATATCGGAGATGAGGAAGTAAGCTTTGAAAATGCCTGGGGAATTTGTGATGAAGATATCTATACAAAAATGCTGAAAGTGGCAGATGAACATTATGCCAATAAAAAGCCCTTCTTTAATTTTGTAATGACCACTTCCAATCACAGGCCCTATACTTATCCTGCTGGTAAAATTGATATCCCTTCCGGCACAGGCAGGAATGGTGCTGTAAAATATACCGACTATGCGCTCCGCAAAATGTTTGCGATCGCTAAAACAAAACCATGGTACAGTAATACCGTTTTTGTGATCATAGCCGACCACTGCGCCAGCAGTGCAGGAAAGAACGAGATAGATGTATCCAATTACCATATTCCTGCATTCATTGTGAACCTGCCCGAAGCGCAGCACCAAAAGATCGATAAGCTCTGCTCGCAGATCGATCTTTTTCCTACTTTGTTTTCGCTGCTTCACTGGAATTATGAATCCAACTTTTTCGGCAGGAATATTTTCGACAGCTCTTTTGAACAAAGGGCTTTAATGGGTACTTACCGCAAACTGGCGCTGATGAAGCAGGATAGCGTAATGATCTTATCTGATCAGAAAAAACAGGCATTTTATAAATGGCGAAAAGCTGATAATTTTTTAATACCGCTTAAAATGGATTCAGCGTTCCTGGGCGAGACCATCGCCTGGTACCAGGTGGCAGATTACCTGTTTACCAACAAACGCTTAAAATAAAGATCATGTGGTGGATATACGCTTTACTGTCTGCTTTCTTTGCTGCACTCACCGCTGTGTTTGGAAAGATTGGTGTAAAGAATGTTGATTCAGACCTGGCCAATGCCATCCGCACAGTTGTGATCGTATTCCTCGCCTGGACGATCGTATTGTTCAAAGGTGCCAATACTTCGATGCAGCAGCTTACGAAGCAAAATATTGTTTTCCTTGTATTATCGGGAATTGCGACAGGCCTGTCATGGATCTTTTATTACAAGGCACTGCAGGTTGGAAAAGTATCGCAGGTGGCTCCTGTTGACAAGCTAAGCGTTGCTTTCGCCATTTTATTATCAATGGTGTTTTTGGGGGAATCGCTGACACTTAAAGAAGGGATCGGCATATTGCTGATCCTTGCAGGTACGCTTATTGTTGTTCTGTAAGAACATGCTCTTTTTCCTGCTTCAGGTATTTCCTTAAAAAATCTTTTTTATTGCAGCGGAAAGATTTTACAGCACCCAGTTTATGCAAAGTATAAATATAGATCCAGGGGAGATCAAGTTGAAAAGGCAAAAAACCCGCACGTGCGCTGCCCGGGTACAGGTGATGGTTATTGTGCCATTCGCCCGCAAACAAGCCCGGCCTCCATTGGTTCACAGAAAGATTTCTACGATCGAAGTCAATACCATCCACATGTTTAACTTCTCCCTTGCCATGACCCGTATAGTTGAAGGCACGTACACCCACGAACCATACCAGCGCAGAGCTGAACATGGTACAAGCTAAAGCATGTCCGCCGATAAAATAAAAAGCAGCATACCAGAAACTCCAGTTAAGCAGCCATATCCCGATCATATAAACAGGGGAAGCTACAGAGCCCCATTTCAGATATTGTTGATAGCTGTTTATCCAAAGGCCTGTATGCGATAAAAATCCTGTTACCCTCAGGTACTCTTCTTCTGTAAGGTCTTTGGCAACTGCCTGGTGATTTACATCGCTCAGCATACAATACATCAGGCCGCCCTGCGGGTTGTAGGGATCGCCCGGTTTGTCAGATTTAGCATGATGCACGTGATGTGATATCACATATACTTCTTCAGGAAAAGTTTTGATGACGAGGTTTTGTGTTATAACTCTGAAAATGGGATGCCGGAATGTAAATGATTTATGTGTACAATACCGGTGAAGCCAGATAGTACCGTGCGTACCCATGATGATCATGGTATACAAAAAGAATATCCCCAGCAAAGGCCAGGAAAAATATTGCGTTATAAAAAAGTATAAAAAAGGCAGCAAACAAATGGCCATGAACCAGGTTATGAACGGTATCCAGTTCTTTTTTGTGCGGAATATATTGGTATTGCGAAATGCTTCTTTAAACAACCTTGCTACGGAAGGTTTTACCAGCTCGCCGTTTGCATCAGCCCATTTGTAAGAAGGTTCCTGTAGTATTCTGTCAATAAATGCCATAATGTATTCCTGTGTTTAAAATAAAGCTGCAATTAATAAAAGGTAGTTACGTAATTAGCATCCGCACGTATTCCACCAGTACGCTAAAGAAATGTAAACAACAGCAAAAGATCAGCTGAAAACCATCTTTGATGATTCCAGGGTAAAATTTGCTGGTCAAACAATCGATAACCGCCTGAAGATATGATTTAGAAGTGAGAATAGTATATTAATTCAATAGCTTTAACTTCTTTCCAAAGATTTTTGGCCCCGCACTGCCAGCGCCTCCATCTTTGTTACTTCATTTATTACCTTTGCTGCCATTCAATGAAAGCATTCATTACCGGCATTATCGACTTTTTTTACCCGCCTTTCAGGCGTTTTATGCCCCTGCAGACATTCCGTTATGCAGCCTGTGGCGGTGGAAATGCCTTGCTGGGCCTGCTGTTATATTTTATTGGTTACAATTATATTTTTGCCGGGCAGGTATTTGATTTCGGGTTCTATGCTTTTGAACCACATATTGCCGCTCTCTTTTTGTCCAGCAGCATGAACTTTATCGTGGGGTTCATTCTCAACAGGTACGTTGTTTTTACCGGGTCCTATTTGCGGGGCAGGATACAACTGTTCAGGTATTTCCTTTCCTTTAGCTTTAACCTCGTATTCAACTACGGTATGCTCAAATTGCTGGTGGAAGTGCTGCATTGGAACCCGCTTATCAGCCAGGTGGTCACTATCCTGCTTGTTATCGCCATCAGCTATTTCACCCAGCGTCATTTCACCTTCAGGGTAAAGAAGGATGGGCATGCAGAGTTGTCGGAGCTGCAGTAGTCGATAGTCCATAGATCATGGAGAGCGCCCTGCTTCTCGTGGCTTATCTTATAACTCATATCTCATCGTTCATATCTCCCAACGGCTGACATTTTTGCACACTTTCCCCCTTGGCATAATGATTGAATAATTAGTGGTATAATCAAAATAAAATAAAAAAACATATATGGGTAAAATCATAGGAATTGACTTAGGTACTACCAATAGCTGCGTTTCAGTAATGGAAGGCAATGAGCCGGTAGTGATCGCCAACGATGAAGGACGCCGTACAACCCCTTCCGTTGTTGCATTTTTAAAGAATGGTGAACGTAAAGTAGGAGATCCTGCCAAGCGCCAGGCCATTACCAACCCCCAGAACACCATTAGCAGTGTGAAGCGCTTTATGGGCCGCAGGTTTGATGAAGTGACAGAAGAATCCACTCACTGGAGCTACAAAGTAGTAAAAGGTGACAATAATACGGTTCGTATTGACATAGATGGCAGGTTGTATACGCCACAGGAGATCAGTGCCATGGTGTTGCAGAAAATGAAAAAAACGGCCGAGGACTACCTGGGCCAGGAAGTGAACGAAGCGGTTATTACCGTTCCGGCTTACTTTAACGATGCCCAGCGCCAGGCTACCAAAGAAGCAGGTGAAATCGCTGGTTTGAACGTTCGCCGTATTGTGAACGAACCAACCGCAGCAGCACTGGCTTATGGGCTGGATAAAAAAGGGCAGGACCAGAAGATCGCCGTATTTGACCTGGGTGGTGGTACTTTCGATATTTCAGTACTGGAATTGGGTGATGGTGTATTTGAAGTAAAATCTACCAACGGTGATACGCACCTGGGTGGTGATGATTTCGATAAAATAATCATGGATTGGCTGGCAGACGAATTTAAAGCGGATGAAGCGATCGACCTGCGTAAAGATCCGATGGCATTGCAACGTTTGAAAGAAGCAGCTGAAAAAGCGAAGATCGAATTGTCTTCTTCTTCAGAAACAGAGATCAACCTGCCTTATGTAACGGCTGTTGACGGCGTGCCTAAACACCTGGTAAAAAAACTGACCCGTGCGAAATTTGAATCGCTGGCAGATAAATTATTCGACCGTTGCCTGAAACCATGCGAAGCCGCATTGAAAGATGCAGGCATGAGCGCTTCACAAATTGATGAAGTGATCCTCGTAGGTGGTAGCACCCGTATCCCTAAGGTACAGGAGATCGTAGAGAAATTCTTTGGTAAAAAACCAAACAAAGGAGTAAATCCTGATGAAGTGGTTGCGATTGGTGCAGGAATTCAAGGTGCGGTATTGACCGGTGAAGTAAAAGATGTATTGTTGCTCGACGTTACACCTTTAAGCCTTGGTATCGAAACCATGGGTGGTGTAATGACAAGGCTGATCGACAGCAACACTACTATCCCGACTAAAAAATCCGAGACCTTCAGCACGGCCGCTGATAACCAACCTGGTGTAGAAATTCATGTATTACAGGGTGAAAGGCCAATGGCCAACCAGAATAAGAGCCTTGGTAAATTCAATCTGGCCGATATTCCACCGGCGCCACGTGGTGTTCCGCAGATCGAAGTAACATTTGATATTGATGCCAACGGTATCCTGCACGTAACAGCAAAAGACAAGGGCACAGGTAAAGAACAGAAGATCCGCATTGAAGCAGGTAGTGGTTTAAGCCAGGAAGAAATTGAAAGGATGAAGAACGAAGCGAAAGCCAATGAAGCAAATGATAAAGCAGAAAGGGAAAAAGTGGATAAGATCAACCAGGCCGACAGCCTGATATTCCAGACAGAAAAACAACTGAAGGAATACGGCGATAAAATTCCTGCTGATAAAAAAGGAAACATCGAAAGCAAACTGGAAGAATTGAAAACCGCACACAAATCGCAGGACCTTGCACAGATCGACACCGCTACAGCCGCTTTAAATGAAGCATGGACCGCAGCAAGTGAAGATATGTACAAAGCAACACAGGACGGTGCAGGTGCACAACCTGGTGCTGATGCAGGCCAGCAAGGCGGTAACACAGGTGGCGAAAATGTAACGGATGCAGAGTTTGAAGAAGTGAAGTAAGAGTAAGATTGATATAGAAAGCCCGCTTTTGAGCGGGCTTTTTTGTTTTAAAATGAAAGAGCCACAAAGCCACAAAAGCGTAAGACGCAAAAGGTCTTCTTACTGCAACTTTGTGCCTTAGCGTCTTAGCGGTTCCTCCTCCTAAATTATTTACCGACCTTTTGTAATTTCTTTTCTCATCAACCATGTGCTTCATTTTTACCAACGA
>CAYOLS010000096.1:0-12328 GCA_964404845.1 uncultured Ferruginibacter sp.
ATGCAACACAATTGATTCACAGCATTCCAACTGATCCCTTAACAGGAGCCATCAGTGTACCCATTTACCAAACCAGCACTTTTGTGCAGGAAGCGCCTGGTGTAAACCGTGGCTACGACTATGCCCGCTCTAACAATCCAACGAGAGCTACATTGGAAAACCTGATTGCCCGCCTTGAAAAAGGACAAATTGCAGCAGCATTTGGCAGCGGACTCGCTGCCATTGATGCTGTGGTAAAGCTTTTAAAGTCGGGTGACGAAATCCTGGCAGTGGACGATATCTATGGCGGTGCCTTCCGCCTTTTCACACAAGTCTATGAAAAATTCGGTATCAAGGTAAATTATGTTGATACAACAGATGCCGGTAAAGTGCTGGATGCAATAACGCCCAACACAAAGCTCATCTGGCTGGAAACGCCTACCAATCCAACCTTAAAAATCAGTGATATACGGGCCATTGCCTCCCTGGCAAAGGCCCGTTCCTGCTGGCTTTGCGTGGATAATACTTTTGCAACACCCGCCCTTCAGGAACCTCTTTCGCTGGGAGCTGATCTTGTAGTGCACAGCGCTACCAAATATCTTGGCGGCCACAGCGATCTCATTGCAGGTGTAGTGGTAGCAAGGGAAAAAGAACTGGGCGAAAAAATAAAATTCATACAAAATGCCAGTGGCGCTATACTCGGCCCGTTCGACAGCTGGCTGGTAATACGTGGTATTGAAACGCTTCCATTGCGTATTGAAAAAAATTGCCGCAATGCGCAGGCCGTTGCTGAGTTCCTGGAAAAACATCCTGCAGTTGATAAAGTGTACTATCCTGGTCTGCCATCGCATCCAAACCATGCTATTGCCAAACAACAATCCAAAGGTTTTGGCGGCATTGTTTCTTTCACTTTAAAAAATGATGCAGAACAGGCAGCCATACAGTTTGTAACGGGTACGCAATATTTCCAGCTGGCAGAAAGCCTCGGCGGTATTAAAAGCTTATTGTGCCACCCGGCGAACATGACGCATAAATCTATTCCTGCGGAAACAAGGCGTGCAAACGGTGTGGCTGATAGCCTTATCCGCTTAAGCGTTGGCCTGGAAGACAGCGAAGACCTTATCAGCGACCTGGAACAGGCATTTCAAAAACTGGAAAAGAATATAGAAAACAAAAAAGAAGCCCTTGATACAGGCATCAGGGCATAACCTGCAATTATTTATAAACACCCGAAAAAATTAAAGAAGATCATGTCATCTAACAATAACAAACCAAGCTTACCACAATCTAAAAAATTAACCCTTGGCCTTTTTGGTTTTGGTGTAGTAGGAAAAGGACTATACGATGTATTGCACAGTACACCTGCATTACAGGCCGGCATTAAAAAGATCTGTATCAAAAATGCAGATAAACCAAGAGCGATACCACAGGAACATTTCACTACAAACGCCAATGAAATACTGAACGATGACAGCATCAATGTAATTGTAGAGCTGATAGATGATGCGGAAGCTGCTTACCACATTGTAAAAACAGCTTTGCAAAAAGGGAAAGCAGTAGTAAGCGCCAACAAAAAAATGATCGCCGCACATTTTGAAGAGCTGTTGTTCCTGCAACACAAACACCAGGCGGCTTTCCTGTATGAAGGTGCCTGTTGTGCCAGTATTCCCATCATCCGCAACCTGGAAGAGTATTACGACAACGACCTGCTCTCTTCTGTAAAAGGGATCGTAAACGGCAGCACCAATTATATTCTTACCAAGATATTTGACGATGGCCTTTCTTTCAAAGATGCCTTACTGCAGGCCCAGCAACTAGGCTTTGCTGAAAGCAATCCATCGCTTGACATAGAAGGACATGATGCTGCCAACAAGCTGTCGATCCTTTTAGCACATGCATTTGGAAAGATCGCAGCGCCATCGCAATTTTTATACAATGGTATTACTGCCATCAAAAAATCGGATGCAGAACTGGCGCAACAAAAAAACCTGAAGATAAAGCTGATAGCTACTGCACAAAAGATCAACGATTCGCAACTGGCAGCGTTTGTATTACCACAGTTCGTGGATGAGCAGGATGAACTGTCTGCTGTGTCCAATGAATTTAATGCGCTGATCACAGAGAGCAGCTTTGCAGACAAACATTTCTTCAAAGGAAAGGGTGCAGGCGCTTATCCAACTGCAGCCGCTGTATTGAGCGATATTGCTGCATTGCGATATAACTATAAATATGAATACAAGAAATATCTCCAGGAAAACACGCCGGAATTAAGCAATGATTATTACCTGAAAGTGTTTGTAAGCGCTGATAATATTGAGAAAATAAATAAAGAAGAATTTGCATGGATCGAAGAATGGCACAATGAACAGAGCAACAACTGGGTAGTGGGCATCATACAGTGTGAAGCATTGCAGCAAAATGACTGGTGGAAGCAACCCGGTGTATCATTGATCCTCACTAAGAACCCTATTGTTCAGAATGTTGAATACAGGCAGATCGGCAAGAAAAGCCTTGAATTGGCAGGTGTAGTGTAGAAGTTATCAACAAAAAAAACATTGCTGCAACCTTTGCTGACTAGCCGGCGTCTAACCCAGCGTAGATCAAATCAACCGATTGTAATGAAACGTGTATTCTTATCAGGCAGTTTAATCATATTACTTGCTTTTATTATTACATCCTGCTCTTCAAGCCGCAAAACAATTGCTATTGAAGAAGGGTGGGAACTGGTAGGCGAATCAAAAGTGAATTTTGTAAGAGACCGCAGTTCTATTGAAGTATTGAACAGTACACCTTATACCGCAGTAAGGTTTAAAGTAGAGAATAAAGCAATACGCCTGAAATCTTTTAATGTGGTGTTTCAGAATGGCGATAAGCTTGCACCACTGGTAGATTCGGAAATTGAAGCAGATCAATACAGCCGTGATTTTGAATTAGGTCCTGAAGGCCGCACCATCAGGAGCATTGATTTTAATTACCGTAGCAAAGGAAATATATTGAAAGGAAGGGCCAAAGTGCTCATCTTTGCCAAACGCTACATAGCACCAACCCGCTGATATCATTGAGCAATTTGATATAAAATAAAAAATGTCCGCAGCTGCGGACATTTTTTATTGATCTATACCTTGTTCATTGCTTTCCATTCATCTTCCAGTATGCCCATTTCAATAAGGCTCCACCATTTGTCTTTGTAAAAAAGCACATCTCTCATCGTGCCTTCAATTGTAAATCCTGCTGACTGGTAACATTTTAATGCTGCAGTATTATAAGAATAAACACCGAGGCTGATGCGGTGTAACTTCATTTGATCAAACCCTATTTTTAAAACAGCATGCATCATTTGCCTGCAGTACCCCTTTCCTTTACTTTTCGGATCGCCTACCAGTACCCGGCTAATACGGGCCGCACGGTTCTTCCTGCTGATACCGCCCAGGGAAATATGCCCCACCGTTTCACCCGTTTCTTCTTCCACAACCCTGTATGCCAGTGCATCCGACCGCTCCATATCGTTGATATCACTGAGATACCACTCCATGCTTTCTGTTGTAAGCGGAAATGTAAAAAGTGAACCGGCCCAGTTGGTCAGCAGCTCTTCTGTATTGATCCAATTAATGAGCTGTTCAAAATCTTTTTCTTCGAAATATTCTAATCGGATCATATAAGCTTGCTGTGCCGGTATTTTATCCGGGCATGCAAATCTAATTGATTCCTTCACATTTTGAACTTTAACAAAAAATGATAGTGTCTCAAATCAAAAAGGCTTTTGAGTAATCTTATCAAACGCTCTTAAATACATAATCAGCCCTTTTTTTTATTAGCTCCGTAGAAGTTCCCTATTTATAACCCCAAAGGTTACAAATGCTATATGAACTCCGTAGGAGTTTCCTGTCTCTGATCCGTAAAGCTATAGGGGTCTTTTTTCAGTTAGCTCCTGCGGAGCTGGTTTTGATCTATGTTAACTATCTAATAGGCAGGTTGTGCCGGTGGCACATTTTGCACAGGCTTGCTTGTTGATTTACTAAAGCTTTGCGGAGAGTAATTGCTAAAATTAAAGTGTTGCTTTCATCGCCGGCACAAGCAATACCGCCCATTTACGGTATTGCTTTCCGGATGGATGCAGGCCATCTGCTGCATTCATCTCCCCATCATACCTGCCTTCCCTTGAAATATCAGTGATATTAAGATAACGGACACTAACCTGCTGACTGACCTGTTTATTGATCGCATTGAAAGCGTCTATCTCGTTGGAGATTGTTATTGTATCAGAATTTTGCGCAAAAGGCGTTACACTATAGTCTGGTATAGATAATACAAACACCCTGTTCTTCCTTCCACCGGCATATTCGATCGCTTTGCCAAGCAGGTTGCTGAATTCAATCCTGTACTCTTCCTGGCTTCGCCCCTGGTATTGATTATTTACACCGATCAGTAAGGTAACAAGGTCATAATTTTTAGACGGCGGACTGGCTGCCAGCGCATTCAGCAAATTACCCGTTGTCCAGCCCGTAGTAGCAACAATTGTCGGCAGGTTTATCCGGACATCTTGTTGCCGAAGCATGTTCACGGCCTGCACAGGAAAACGTTCCTCAATGGTAACAGATTGGCCAATAGTATACGAATCGCCCAAAGCGAGATAAGCTAAGGGAGCCGGTGTAGTATCCTGCGGAACAATGGGAACTACCGGTACAGTTTCATTTTCTTTTGAACAGGCAGCTGTAAAAAACAGCAGCATCCACAAAAAGATGAAAATTGACCTGTTGCCGGTATATTTTTTTACCTGCTGCATATTCTAATTACGTAAATAACAGGCCAAAGGTTCAATTACCTACAGTTTTTTTATATTGCTGATCCTGATAGGGCTGACAAAACTTTCACCACTGCTCTTTGTATTTTGTATTTGCCTTACCACTTTCATTCCCTCCACTACTTTGCCAAAAGCGGCATAACCTAACCCATCTGAATTACCTCGGTTGCTGCTGTCAAACTGTTTCTGATCGCCTATACAAATAAAGAATTCGGATGTAGCCGAGCCTGGCGTTGTTCTCGCCATTGATATAGTGCCGCTTTCATGTGTCATGCCTGTTTGCCTGGGCGACTCATGATCTACCTTTTTCAACCCCGGCACCAGCTCCGGTTTGGCCTGGAATACACCGCCCTGTATCACTCCCTGGTTATATTCTTCCGGCAGGTCTTCATTTTTCAGCACCCGGTAAAAAGAAACATCTTTATAAATTCCTGCATCTATATTGGCCAGGAAAGCAGCCACTGTTTTGGGTGCTTTTTCTGGGTATAATTCCAGCTCAATGTCTCCGTAGTCAGTTTTTATCAATACATGCGGTTCTTTAGTATTGCTTTGGGAGCAGGAAAAGAAGCCGGTAACAGCCAATATAAACAGCATTTTTTTCATGCCAGAAAATTAAGAAAACCCTGCTGCTTTCGGACCGGTTATTTATATCCGATTTATGCTTAAAATGTGCGTTGGTTAACAAATTTTCACTGAAATTTGCCAAAATTTGAAAAATGGAGATAGAAGTTTTAAAATCGAAAGTTCACAGGGCGGTAATTACAGAAGCCAACCTGAACTATGTTGGCAGCTTAACGCTGGATGAAGACCTGATGGATGCCGCCAATCTTATCGAAAACGAAAAGATACAGGTGGTAAATGTAAACAACGGGGAAAGAATTGAGACCTATATCATAAAAGGAAAAAGAGGAAGCGGTGTGGTTTGCCTGAACGGACCTGCAGCCCGCAAAGGTGCTGAAGGCGATGTGGTGATCATCATCTCTTACGCCAATATGAAATTTGAAGAAGCCAAGACCTTCAAGCCATGGATCATTTTTCCGAAGGAAGGAAATAAGCTCTGATAAGAACTACTTAAAATAAAAAATGCCGGGTGATCCCCGGCATTTTTTATTTGCTCAATGTATAAATATAAAAAAAACTCCAAAATTGGAGAGCTTGCATTGGGATCTTGTCAGAACAACAGGACAAATGTCGAACCTATTTATTGAGTTAATCCCCTGCTACATTCAATATACCTGCAGATTATACATTTAGCTTTTTTAGTAATGCATCAGCTGAAACCATTGACAGGGGGATTTTTGCATCTTTGATAGTAACCTGGTGCTTTTCTATCTTCTCTATTTTAGACAACGCAATAATAAACGATTTATGAACACGCAAAAATTGACCGTCGGGTAATTTGTTTTGAAATTCAGTTAGAGTCATACGAGTTAGAATAAACTTCTCCTTCATAAATAAACTGGCATAATTATCTCCCCCCCGGATATAGAGCAACTCACCTAATTTGACAGGTACCCAATTAAAACCTTCTTTTACAAATAAGATTTCATCTTTAGCGGGTTTTAAATCCCTGGCAAATTTTCTATTTTCTGCCAGTTGACATGCTTTTAAGAAACGGCCATAATTAATCGGTTTCAACAAATAGTCAGTTGCTGCTAATTCGAAACCTTTTATGGCATATTCAGGATGTGCGGTCACAAAAACAACCTGAGCTGTATTATTTACCATTTCGGCCAGTTCCAATCCAGATAAGCCAGGCATGGAGATATCCATAAAAATTAGTTCCACCACATTTGATTTCATGTATTGAAAAGCATCCGTAGCGCTTAAAAAAGTAGCTGCCAAATGAACAAATGGAATTTTTTCACAGTGATTTTTAATGATATCAAGCGCTACAGGTTCATCATCAATAGCTATAGTTATTATCATTTTGCAAATATTTGTTCCAGTTTTTTACGTAGATCAGCGGGAGATAATCCTTTTGCAAGGATAACACCATTTGGGTCGATTAGGAAATTTTCCGGAATGCTACGAATGCCATATAATTTAGCGACACTATTATCCCAATGCTTGAGATCCGAAACTTGTGTCCATGCTAACTTATCGTCCTGGATAGCTTTAATCCAATCTTTCTTACCGTTTTCATTGTCAAGTGAAATACCCAAAACGGTAAAGTTCTTAGTTCTGAAATCATTAAATACGCTCACGAGTGCTGAATTATCTTTCCTGCAGGGGGCGCACCAGGATGCCCAGAAATCGAGCAGTAGATACTGACCTTTAAATGATGAAAGCCTTATTGGGTTGCCTGACTCGTCATTCTGAGTGAAGTCTGGTGCCGTTGTACCGGGAACCATATTTTTCCGACTATTTAAAAATTGGTCAAAAGCCCTCCCCTCAATGGTATTTCTAACAGTTGGCGAAAGACGATTAAACATCGTTTCTATAATTGCCAGATCAGGATATGCGCCTGCAACAATCACCATGTTTTTTAAGGAAATATAACTGTCTGGGTTCGACTCAATGAAGGCTTCGACGATTGTTCTTTTCGCAGATGCCAGGCTATCGATTGATTTCAACCATCCGGTAACCATCAATGAATCTTGAGTGGATAACCCTTTTTTTTGAGCATCTTTACCTACATATTTACCAGCCCTGAGCAAGTTACTGATTCGCATTTCTTCGTCTGTGATCGGCTTTAACATTAACTTTAAGCGTTCATTATCTGCATTGATAACTGACTCCGAAAAGACTGCGTTATTAATTAAACGATCTGTTTTAATGTTAATCTTGCCAGGATGAATGTAAAATTGCAGGGCATCAATGGCGTCGCCATTTTTCGCTTTTTTCATCAATTGTTTAGAGCCCAGATTTTCGTAATCTGTAAATAACGTTGCATCTAACGGTTTTTTTACGGTTCCTGTTAACACAAACAATCCATCCTTTGCTTTGGCAGAGTCTATAAATAGTTTTCCTTCTGCTTGCCAAAGTAAAAAAACTGTTGCCTTCTCATCAACAGCTTTAATGTTAATATGAAGTGTGAAATTTTCTGTATTTCCCTGTGCAATGGTCATGAAGGGCAACAGCAATACCGCTATAAAGAATTTAACTTTATTCATGATTTCTTTTAGTTAAGGATTTAATACTAATTGTAAAGTTGTTCGATAGGTATTACCATCGGTATTTTGTGCAAAACCATAATTATGAGTATAAAGCAATTTTAATCGCTCAATCACATTTTTAATTCCAGTGTTGTTTCCTTTGATCTTAATAGGGCCTTTCACTATGCTATTATTGATTACAACGATGAGTTTATTGCCAGCAATTGTAATTTTTATGTATACAAAACATGGTTCATCCATATTTATTCCGTACTTAAATGCATTTTCAATAAGGGGCAAAATCAGCAAAGGGGCAATCTTGTAATCAGGCAAGGTGTCTGGGATGCTAATATCTATTTTGATGCTATCTCTTCTTGGTAAACGAGCCAGCTGTATGGCCAAATAGTTGTCAATAAATTCGAATTCTTCTTTAACCGACACAAAATTTTCGTATAATCCGGTTATCGTATAGCGCATCATGGCAGAAAGCTTATCGATGCCATCAGCAGTAGTCAACGCCTTTTCATGAAGTGCCGTTCCGTATAGATAATTCAAGTTATTAAACAAAAAATGGGGGTTGATCTGGGCTTTTAAGGCGTCGAGTTGATTTTTAGACTGTTGTAATTGCAAATCTTTTCCATAACGAATTTGGTGAAAATAATTCCGGGTAATCGAATAGAGCAACGCATAGCTCATTATGATCAAAAATTGGCTAAAATCTAAATGTATATTTTTATAGTTATCATGTTGCAGAGCCATGAATGTTACAGATCCAATTATTCCTACAACAGCGCAGCAGGCTGTAAATAAAGAAAAATGAAGTTTTTTAAAAAAATATTCATAGTTAATTTCGATATAAAGAAGGCATATCATCAATATAAAGGTGTCTGCATCATGGAAAGTATGATAAACAAAAAACTCCCAGGGAGTGCGCCCCTTATAAGATGTATCAATAAGATATTCGTATATATGAAACAGATTAATTATAGCTATAATCGCACTAAAGTGAACGAACCAGCCTAACATTATATTTTTAAATTTTCCTTTCATCCCCCAGCGTTTATGTCTTAAAGGAAGTAAATATTCTGGCAAGTTTATAATTTATGTGGTGAAGCCTGAATAAGATGGGGTAACGATTAATAAAGACGTGGTATCGTTGAATTATTTATTATTTGACACGCTTGTTAGCCAATGCTTTCAGCATAAAAAAGTGAAATTTAGAATGAAAAGGTTTCTTGACTATATCGCTAACATTGTTGGTAAATGTTTTCGTACTACAGGTAAACGGCGGCCATTGTTTTATTTTCTAGCTCACCGGATCTGCAATATCCCTTCAAAAAAGGCGAATTTGGAACCACCAGACCAATAAATGGTTTAAGTCAATGCTGCTACCTGTAAGAATTTTAGAGGAATATATAAATTGAAAAAGGCAGCATTACTGCTGCCTTTTCAATTTTAGTCGGGATGGCAAGATTCGAACTTGCGACCTCCTGGTCCCAAACCAGGCGCGATAACCGGGCTACGCTACATCCCGAACGATAAACAGTTAGTAGGTTCTGAGAACTTTGCGGAGAGAGTGGGATTCGAACCCACGGTACAGTGTAACCCGTACGACGATTTAGCAAACCGTTCCTTTCGGCCTCTCAGGCATCTCTCCTCTTAACACTACCTGTTAAGGGGCAGCAAAAATACATATCTATGTTTTATCTCCCAAAACAAAATGAAAAAAGATCGAAAAAATATTTCACTCCTGTGCTGGTATTGGTTTTCAATGCATAAAAAAAGCCCCGGGTTTAAGTCCGGGGCAAGTCATATAAAAATGATTTTGTATTTACATAGCTGCCAACTGCACTTTTTGCTGCAATTCCAGCACGCTTTCCTTGAATAAATTATCGGTATCCATCAGGTCTTTTACTGTTTGACAGCTATGGATAACCGTAGTATGATCCCTGCCGCCAAAATGCTCCCCGATGGTCTTAAGAGAATTCTTTGTAAACGCTTTGCTTAAATACATAGTGATCTGCCTTGCCTGCACAATTTCACGCTTGCGTGTTTTTTGCAGCAGCTTATCATAAGGCACATCAAAATATTCGCATACCATTTTCTGGATAGCGTCTATAGTGATCTCCTTACTGGATGATTTCACAAAATTTCTAAGTACTTTCTTAGCCAATTCAAGGTCTATTTCCCTCTTATTTAGCGAAGATTGTGCCAACAATGATATCAATGCACCCTCCAGTTCCCTTACGTTGCTGTTGATATTATAAGCAATGTATTTTACCACTTCCCTTGGCATATCAAGGCCATCGGCCTTCATCTTGGTTTCCAGTATCTCTATCTTGGTATCATAATCCGGTGCCTGCAGGTCGGCGCTTAATCCCCAGCGGAAACGGCTCAGCAAACGCTCCTGTACCCCTTCCAGGTCTTTAGGCGATTTATCGCTGGTAAGGATCAGCTGTTTACCACTTTGATGCAGGTGGTTGAATATAGAGAAGAAGGCATCCTGAGATTTCTCAGCCCTGTTAAAGAACTGGATATCATCAATTATCAGCACATCTATCAGTTGGTAAAAATGTATAAAGTCATTGATGGCATTGTTGCGACCATGGTCAATGAACTGGTTGATGAATTTTTCGGAGCTTACATACAGCACCACTTTATTGGGATGCTGCCTTTTTACATCGTTTCCTATCGCCTGGGCAAGATGGGTTTTACCCAAACCTACACCGCCATAAATTACGAGTGGGTTAAAAGAGGTGGCGCCTGGTTTTTCCGCTACGGTTTTTCCTGCCCTGCGGGCCACCCTGTTGCAATCTCCTTCTATGAACGATTCAAATGTGTACGAGGCATTCAGCTGCGGATCGATCTGCATCTTCTTTAAACCCGGAATCACAAATGGGTTCTTTACAGGATTATTTACAACCAGCGGAAAATCCATTTCGTTATTTGAATAAGTTTTGTAACCATGCCCCGGTACATCCATGGTGAGCGGTTTGTTTTTACTGTTACCGCTGTCCACCATTATCCTGTACTCCAATCTTGCTTCTTTCCCTAATTCTCTTTTTAATGTTTTTGCCAGGAGTGAAACGTAATGCTCTTCAAGGTACTCATAAAAAAACTGACTTGGTACCTGTATCGTTAATATTTTATCTTTAAGTCCAACTGGCCTGATCGGTTCAAACCAGGTTTTAAAATGTTGCCATTCTACTATATCCTTTATGATCTCTAAACAGTTCGTCCAAACTTTTTCAAAAGTTTTATCCATCGTAAATTGGTCCTTAAGCAAGTTATATATAAAGTGAATTTAGTCTCTTTGGGGTTGCGGACACTAAAAATCTTACTTCCAGATTTTTTTTGGCCGGACAGCGAATATCAAGATAATTTGTTGAAAAAAAAATTTTTAATTGATTTGTTTTTTACGGAAGTGCCCCAGTATAGATTTTACGCAAAAAACAAGATTTTTTTTGTGAAAAATTCAACAACAACAAGGGTTTAATCACCCTTGATTTTATTTTAAAATTTTACGGTCAAAAATTTTTTTCTTTCCATAATTATACACATGTAAAAAAAAGCCACTAAACTTCCCCGCAGTTTTTTCCCCGTCATTTTTTCATCAAAACATTATGCACATAATCTCTGAAATTAAAATTACTTTTGGCGACTAAACTTTACCTACATGAGTTACGAACTGACAGGCAAGCTGGTGGCAAAATATGATACCGTTCAGCGTACAGAAACATTTAAGACAAGAGAGTTTGCTGTAGAAAAATCTGATGACATCAATGGCCGCACTATTTTAAACTATGTAAAGTTTCAATGCGTGCAGGACAAAACGGGCATAGTAGACCGTGTAAATATCGGCGACGAAATAAAAGTGTATTTCAATATCAAAGGCAGCAAGTGGGAAAAGAATGGTGTTACCAATTACATCACCAACCTTGATGCATGGCGTATTGAACAAATATTGCAGCCCGGCAAACAAAGCAGCCCGATCGACAATGAATACATTGAGCCGCTGGATACTTTCTCTTCCACTGCGGGAGATGCAGACGATCTGCCATTTTAATTTTTGTGTAACGAGCTTTAGAATAACTATCTAACATCGTTGTGTCACTCCCTTGTGCTTTTTCAGCTATACCGGGCAGGCAAGCCGTGGTGACCAGCGCTAAAAACAACCGTTTTTATGCAGCAAAAAATTTCCCTTAGATTACTTCCTTCCGAAGCTGATGATGAAGCCATTGTAAAAAAATACATTGCCGCATCGGCCGGTAAAAATATTGCTGCCATAAGCGGCTTTCATATTGCAAAACGATCCATTGATGCCAGGGGCAAAAATGTACACATTAACCTACAGCTCAATGCCTTTATCAATGAACCGTTTACAGAGCGGCCCGTTAGTTCCTTTAATTTCAAAGATGTAAAAAACGCTCCCAAAAAAGTGCTGGTAGTT
>CAYOLS010000097.1:0-12304 GCA_964404845.1 uncultured Ferruginibacter sp.
ATATTTTTTTTAGTATTGTTTTTATCTCTTTCTTCAGATTGTCCAGTTCCGCCAATTGATTCTGAATAAAAGAATTGTCTTCCAGCTTACCTAAGACCCTGTTCATTTCTTCATTGGTTTCATACACCATTTTACGGAAAGGATTGCTGTAGTCCTTCGCTCTTGAATCATAAATGCCTTTGCACATCCACTCACGGGTTTGTAATGCTTCCTTAAGGATCGCTTTAAAGCTTTCGGCAGTAAATTGCCTGGCTGTTATATTTTTAATTTCCAGAAGAGAAGTGTAAGCATGCTGTAGCTTGTCTGTTTCGTAAATTTTCCCCTGTTCTTTATAATAATCATGTACTTCATTCCAGCCTGAGATCTTATCGGCTTTGATAGCATCTTTCAATTTCTGCACTGCCGATTTCTTCATCAGCTGGCTGCCGATATTCATCCACTCTGAGCGGCTTATCTTAGTGCTGAGTGATCTTTTAAAATCATCAAAACTTTTGAATTTATTTTTTCTAAAATGTTGCAACAATTGCATAGCACCATAGTAAGCGATCAGTTCTTTAAAAATGCCTATGGAGCGTTGTACTTTCAATACCTTGATGGTGCGATCCCCGTTTTCCCAGCCACTGGTAAAAGCAGCACCTTCTTTATCTACCTGCAATTTTTCAAGAATAGATAAAGCATTGAATATTTCATTTACTGTATCAGGCGCCAGGTAATCGTATTCGATGGTTTGTATTTTTTCTGTGCGCCTGTCCCTGTCTTTCGACTTCCATGCATTGCGTTCCATTGCATACATATTGTACATGAACCAGTATGCGGGCATTACTACTAACTGGTCGTTGCTGACATCATTGCTAATGAGAGAGAAGGGGATGGGAATATTCAATTCATTCGCATAATCGCCTTTGGCAATAATGGTATAAGAGGGAAATACAGAATTGTGTTTCAGGCTTACGCACAGGCCCGGCCAAAAGCCACGGCCTGCAATGATCTCACCATCAGGGCTGCGGCTGTTGTGGTTACTGCCGATGGTGGCGCCTGCAGCAATATTGCTTTGCCCCATGATCATAGCCGCACACAGAAAAGAATTATTGTGGTGCTGCTCATGCGACGGAAATATCAAGCTGTTCAATACTTCGCAACAAGAAATAGTAGCGTTGTTGCCCAGGTAAGAATTGATCAGTCTTGCGCCATACTTTAATTGTGAGTGAGAAGCCATTACAAAGCGTACAGCTTTCACGCCATAAAATATGCGGCAACCAAAACCTACAATGCCATTCACCAGTTCGCAACCTTCACCCACCTGTGACTTCCGCAATGCATCGCTGTTGATGGTAACATTTTTTATTTTATTGGCCCCTTTCAGGTAAGCATCTTCACCAATCAATACATCTTTAATGATACCACAGTTCTTTATAACAGTGCGTAAACCGATCTTACCATAATACCCTCTTTTATTATCCAGCGTTTTTTGAGTGAACTCCCTGAAACGGTTGAGCAATTCATCGTCAGAGCGGTTAGAGCTCCATAAATAAGCATCGCCGGGTAACATTTTATCAAAAGGTAAAATGCTTCTGCCGCCGTTCTCATTGCGGACTTCGATCCAGGTGCGTACCGATTCACTTTCTCCATCCTTTATGATACCATTACCAAATTTACTATGGTTGGTAGTGGCCAGCTCGCCTACATTGGCGATCATCACATCATCCGCAATAATATAATGGCTCAGGTATTTTACATTGTCAATGCACACATTGTTGCCGAAGTCGCAACTGATGATGGTGCTGTTGTATAAGCCAACCGGCATTTTAAAATCATGAAATTCTTTGTAAACAGTGTCCAGCGCACCAATACGAACCAGTCCATAGAACTTACAATTTCTTATGAGGTTTGCATTAAAGTTAGCGGCGACTAATATATTGTTCCAGTTGTCAGAAGTGTTCCTGTTGTGTACCAGTGTATCGATCTGCGAAGTGGTCAGCGGTTTGTAAACAATACCAGACTTATTCTGCTGGTCTCTCAGGTAATATTCGTTCTTCCCTTTTGGAAGGTATTGATCCGGTATGAATTGATAGCCCAAACTATCAATGGGCCTTGAATTGATGATATTCATTCAATCAAAAAATAATAGTGATTAATCATAGAAGCCGCTCTTAATAAAGCGGCTTCTATATTTACTTAAAAGGTACAATTTTTTATTCTACCGTTACACTTTTCGCCAGGTTTCTTGGTTTGTCCACATCCACACCTTTTGCAATACCTGTATAATAAGAAAGCAATTGCAAAGGTATCACACTGATGATGGGCGCTATCAGCTCATCTGCCGGAGGAATAGCAAACACATGATCACTCAGTGTTGGGCTGATGGCATCACCTTCTGTGATAATAGAAATGATCTTGCCTCTTCTTGCTTTGATCTCCTGCATATTGCTTACGATCTTCTCGTGGTAAGAATCTTTGGTAGCAATGAATACCACCGGTAATTTTTCATCTACCAATGCAATGGGGCCATGTTTCATTTCAGCTGCAGGATAACCTTCTGCATGTATGTAAGAAATTTCTTTCAGCTTCAAAGCGCCTTCCAGTGCGATAGGGAAATTATAGCCCCTGCCAAGGAACAGGAAATCTGATGCCTCTTTGTATTGATGGGCAATGTTTTTTAATTCTTCAGCATTCTTTAAAATGGCATTTACCTTTTCAGGAACATCCTGCAATTCGTTGAGCAGTTCTTTATAACGTTCTTCAGTGATCGTGCCTTTTCGGATAGCAATCTTTAAAGCCATCATCATTAACACCGCCAGCTGGCCGGTAAATGCTTTGGTAGAAGCCACACCGATCTCATGGCCTGCATGGGTGTAAGCACCTGCGTGAGAGATGCGTGCAATGGAAGATCCTACCACGTTCACCACACCAAAAATAAACGCACCGTTCTCTTTTGCTTTTTCCAACGCTACCAGTGTGTCTGCTGTTTCACCACTTTGAGAAATGGCAATGATCACATCACCTTTGTTTACGATGGGGTTCCTGTAACGGAATTCAGAAGCATATTCCACTTCCACCGGTATGCGGCAGATTTCTTCAATAATATATTCAGCTACCAAACCGGCATGCCAGCTGGTGCCACATGCAACGATCATAATGCGGTTAGCATTCATGAGCTGCTCTATATTATTTTCAATACCCGCCATAGTGATAGTACCGGCAGTTGCATCTAAACGTCCACGTAAGCAATCATAAATGGTGCTGGGCTGTTCAAATATTTCTTTCAGCATGAAATGATCGTAGCCGCCTTTTTCAATAGCCGCCAGTTCCATGTCGAGTGTAGTAATATAGGGAGTGATCTTTTCATTGCCCAGGTTTTTCAATATCAGCTCATTTGGTTTAACGATCGCCAGCTCATAGTCATTTACATACACTACTTCTTTGGTGTATTCAACAATAGGGGATGCATCGCTTGCCAGGAAATGTTCTCCTTTACCAACACCGATCACCAAAGGACTTCCTTTGCGTGCGGCAATAATTGTTTCAGGATCATTTTCGTCGATCAGCAAAATGCAATATGCACCTGTTACCCTCTTGAGTGCAATACGCAATGCTTCTTCCACGTCGCAATTATTATTGCTTTGTATGTATTCAATAAAGTTGAGCAGTACCTCCGTATCGGTATCACTGGTAAAGCTGTATCCTTTGCTGACCAATTCGTTTTTCAGTTGTGCATAGTTTTCAATAATACCATTGTGTATCATCGCAAACCTTCCGTTGGCAGAACGATGTGGATGCGCATTCCTGTCACTCGGTTCGCCATGTGTGGCCCAGCGGGTATGTCCAATGCCAATGTTGGCACTGGAATCTTTGTCCATCATTTCGGCTTCCAGTTCGGCTACTTTTCCTTTCTTTTTATAAACGGAAAGTTTACCATCTTTTAACAGGGCAACGCCACTGCTGTCGTAACCACGGTATTCCAGTCTTTTTAAACCTTTTAATATAACAGGGTAAGCTTGTTTGGGGCCTGTGTAACCTACAATTCCGCACATATATTTAAGCGATTTTCTTTATAAATTTAATGTGCAATATTATTGAAAATAATCGCTTGTTTGCGTTTTTTTGCGGGTACATTTGTCCTTTTTAATCATTGTTTTATGAAGAAATCAGTTTTGCCAATTTTTTTGTGCCTTTTGGGCCTTTTTTATACTGCCAAAGCCAGCTGCCAGGACGGTTTTACGGGTAAAAGAACCCTGTATATTGTCCGCCATGCGGAAAAAGATACAGTGGGCGGAAACAATCCTGCCATTTCCACCATTGGTAAAAAACGTGCGGGCGACCTGTACCGGGCATTAAAAAAGAAAAAGATAGACCTGATATTTGTGAGCCAGTATAAACGTACGGGTATGACGGCTGATTCTATTCGTATCTATCAAAATATTGATTCGGTTCATTACGTTGCAGATGTGACCGGCGATAAATTGTTTGAGCAAATAAAGCTGCGGGCTGGTAAGGCAAAAAATATTCTTATTGTCGGACACAGCAATACTTTGCCGGGCATCATCAGAAAAGCAGGCGTATTAAGCTACACTATAAAAGAGATCCCGGATAATGAATATGATAATTTATTTATTGTGGAGCAGAAAAAAGGGAAGGCAACCTTAATACAGAAGAAGTACGGTAAGCCTGCGATTAACCGCTAAGACGCAATCATAACTTAGCGTCTCCGTGTCTTTGCGGTTAAAAAATAAGGAATAAGAAATGTAGAATAAGAAATAAGAAAGTGGGCTAACAGGTTTTAATTCGTGCAATAGGAATTTAACCGGGTCTGGCCTTCGGTACCGACCCCCTAAACAATTCGTGTAATTCGTAAAAATTCGTGTAATTGCTTACAGTAAAATTCCTTTAAGAAAGAAATACGCCACCGAGAAATAAATAACAATCCCCGTAACATCCACCAGTGTAGCCACAAAAGGCGCAGAAGATGCAGCCGGGTCAAGCTTTAAGCGTTTTAATAAAATGGGCAACATAGAGCCCATGAGGCTTCCCCACAAAACAATTCCCATTAAAGAGATAGCAACGGTATAGCCAACGAGCTGCCAGTAAGCGCCATAATCGTAGATGTGTAATTGCTGCCAAAGGAAAATTCTCAGGAAGCCGATGGCGCCCAGTATCAACCCTAAAAAGAAACCGGAGATAATTTCACGTCGCATTACTTTCCACCAGTCAGCGATCGTGAGCTCACCCAATGCCATGGCCTGGATGATAAGTGTAGATGCCTGTGAACCACTGTTTCCGCCGCTACTCATGATCAAAGGAATGAACAATGCCAAAACAGTGGCGGTTTCTATCTCCGCTTCAAAATATTGCATAGCGGTGGCTGTAAGCATTTCTCCCAGTAATAAAATTACCAGCCAGCCCACCCGTTTTTTTACCAGTTTGGGAATGCTGATGTCTAAATAAGGCGCTTCCAATGCTTCGGTACCACCGATCTTTTGAATGTCTTCTGTAAATTCTTCGCTGGCGATCCAAAGCACATCATCGATGGTAACGATACCCAGCAGGATATTATTATCATCGGTAACGGCAAGGGCTACACGATTGTTCATTTTAAAAACTTCGTTGGCTTTTTCCTGGTCGTCGTTGGCATTGAGAGCAATGAAACGGCCATCCATCAGCTCACTCACTTTTACATCCGGCGAAGCGAGAATGATATCTCTTATCCTCAGATCATCCAGCAACTCACCTTTGTAGTTGATCACATAGATCACATCCACCGTTTCGGAATTGGTACCAAACCTGCGGATGGTCTCAATTACTTCTCTTACCGTGTTGTACTCGTACACATACACATATTCAGGCGTCATAAGCCTGCCCACGCTGTTCTCAGGATAACCTAAAAGCTTTAAAGTAACTTTTCTTTCTTCGGGATCAAGGGTTTTGATCAACTCTCTTACCGTGCCGGTAGGCAGTTCTTCCAGGAAGGCAACCCTGTCATCCGCAGGCAGTTCGTTCAATAACTCAGCAGACTTAAAAGCCGGCAGGTCTTTGATGATCGTCTTCTGTTCTGCCAGATCGAGGATCTTAAAAACACTGGCAGCCCTGTGAATGGAAAGGTGGGAAATGATCTGTGTTTCGTATTCTTCGTTGTCGTAGATGAGGTCGGCTACATCACTGATGTTCTGGTTATTGAGGAAGTCCTGTATAACCAGCTTGTCTTCGGAAGCAATGGCTTCTTCAAACTTTTGCTGCAGCGATATTTCATCTAATTCAGACAACATCTTACTTGATTAACTAAATTCGTTACTGGTTTTGCAATTTAGCTCATAAAATTCATTCTCATGGTGATGCTGAAGGATTATTTGATCGTAAAAGATACCGGTGCAAAGGGCAGGGGTGTGTTCACCAATGAAGCGATCGAAGCAGATACGATTATCGAGATAGCGCCTGTAATTGTAATGAACAGCGGGGACAGGGAGCATCTTGATAAAACATTATTGCACGATTATATATTTGAATGGGGCGAAGACAAAACGCAGTGCTGTATGGCTTTGGGCATGGTGCCGATGTACAACCATAGCTATACCAGCAACAGTGATTATTATATGGATTTTGAAGAACAGATGATGGTTATTAAAACTGTAAGAAACATTGAAGCAGGAGAGGAGATCACTATTAATTATAATGGGGATTGGGATAATGGGAAGAAATTGTGGTTTGAGGCGGAATAAGATTAGTCCATAGACCATAGTTGATGATCCATAGATGACACCAGGAGTTGATAATTACTCAGTAGTAGTTAGTGTAAAAATTAAAATAATTACATGCCGGAAATAGCGTTTATAATTTTTGTTGCGATCGCATTGTATGCTTTGTACTTTTTTACGAGACGAAATAAGGTTGCTGCAAAGGATGGTCCTTTAATCATTAGTAAAGAATTACTTGAACAAAATGTATTGTTTTACAGGAAGCTGGATGAAGCCGGTAAGCAACGGTTTGAAGATGATGTGAAATTTTTTCTTTCGCATACCCGGATCAATGGAGTTGATACAGAAGTAGAAGAACTGGACCGTTTGCTGATCGCATCTGCAGCTGTCATACCTATTTTTCATTTTAAGAAATGGCGATATTACAATTTAAGGGAAGTGCTGTTGTATTCAGACTCTATTAATCATGATTTTGAAAGTAAGGGTAATGCTGACAGGAATATTTTAGGTATGGTGGGCAGCGGCGTGTACAATAATATGATGTTCTTATCAAAGGCTTCTTTGCACGAAGGATTCAGTAATAAAACGGATAAACACAATACGGCTATTCATGAATTTGTTCATTTAATTGATAAAGCAGATGGTGATACAGATGGTATCCCTGACCTGTTGCTGGATAAAAAATATGTAATGCCCTGGATCAACCTGATACATGAGAATATGCAGGAGATCGCAAAGGGCAGATCTGACATTGATAGTTATGCATTTACCAACAAGGCAGAATTTTTTGCAGTGGTATCAGAATATTTTTTTGAAAGGCCGGAGTTGCTGGAAGAGAAGCACCCGGAGTTGTATAAGATGCTGGCGGAAATGTTTGAGGTTGATGGCACGAATTAAGCGAATTAAACGAATTTTTTCTGCGTTCTATGCGTACATTTTCCTTTGCATTTCTCTGCGGTTAACTAAATAAAAAAGTTGCAGCATGATCTGCAACTTTCTATTATCTTAAACGGGTCTGATCTTCGGTGCCGACCCTCTAACTTACCCAGGGGCAAATTTGTTTCAATTCTTTGAACCCAGGCATTTTACCTTCCCATTTTTCCGGCTGTTTGGAACCGACGGATAAAATATAATTTACCTTGTTGGGTGCATTGGTGAAGGATTCATAAATAGTTGTGAGGCCATTTATTTCATACAACTTTCTCAAACAGGTAGGAGTGAACCTCCAGTAATCACCAAACTCGTTGGTCTCGTGCTGCTGCTGTATGAAAGGAACAATGATGATCACAATATCCTTCGACATCCGGCAATGATTCTCTACCGCTTTAAAAACCTGGAAAACATGTTCGAGGTTGGTATGGCTCAATACTACATCAAAGCGATCCACTAATGCCGGGTCAAGATCGGCTTCCATATCAAAAATGATCTCCTGTATACCATTGGCAGCATGTGAAGGCGTATAGTTGGTCACTATATACTCATTGGCATTCACAAAATAATCCTTGTACCTTTTGCCTTGCTTGTCCATATCTTCCCAGCCGGAAAGATTTACCACGGAACCGCTGAACAGGTGCGCAAATTTTTTAAGCTCCTTGTTAGACCATATCCTTACAGGACCTGCTTTAGAGGTCTTTACAAGATCCTTGTTGGGAGCACCGCTGCTTTTTTTAAAGATATTCAGTTTCATTGATGGGTTTTAGTTGTTGCCAGCAGCAAATTCCCTGCGGATAATATTTAAAGCACCACCTGCTTTGAACCATTCTATCTGCTGTTCATTGTAGGTATGATTAGCAACAACCACATCGGTAGAACCATCTTTATGATGTAGCGTGAGCACCAATGGTTTGCCCGGCGCAAACTGTGTTAAGCCGCCGATATCAATGGTATCGTCTTCCTGGAATTTTTCGTAATCATTTTTATCATTGAACGTCAGCGC
This sequence comes from uncultured Ferruginibacter sp., assembly GCA_964404845.1. Taxonomy (GTDB): domain Bacteria; phylum Bacteroidota; class Bacteroidia; order Chitinophagales; family Chitinophagaceae; genus Ferruginibacter. Next base: position 8,623 of record CAYOLS010000097.1, read on the forward strand.
CAGCATACCTTGTTTTTTAAGGTTGGTCTCATGGATACGTGCAAATGATTTTACCAGCACTGCTCTTACACCAAGGTGACGTGGTTCCATAGCAGCGTGTTCCCTTGAAGAACCTTCGCCATAGTTTTCATCACCTACTACAATAGAACCAATGCCTGCAGCTTTGTATGCTCTTTGTGTAGCAGGTACCGGACCATATTCGCTGGTCAATTGATTTTTTACGAGATCCGTTTTTTCATTGAAGAAGTTAACTGCACCGATCAGCATATTATTGCTGATATTATCTAGGTGACCACGGAATTTCAACCATGGACCTGCCATTGAAATATGGTCGGTAGTACATTTTCCTTTTGCTTTGATAAGCAATTTCAAACCATGCAGGTCAGTACCTTCCCATGCTGCGAATGGATCGAGCAATTGCAAACGTTTGCTGGTTGGAGAAACGATCACCTGGACGCCACTGCCATCTGCAGCCGGCTCCTGGTAGCCTGCATCATCTACTGCAAAACCTCTTAGCGGCAATTCATCACCACTTGGCGGGTCTAATTTTACCTGCTCGCCTTTGTCGTTGGTCAATGTATCTGTCAGCGGGTTGAAAGAAAGATCACCTGCGATCGCCATTGCTGTTACAATTTCAGGAGAGCCTACAAACGCATAAGTATTCGGGTTACCATCCGCACGCTTAGCAAAGTTCCTGTTAAAGCTGTGAACGATGGTATTCTTTTCTTGTTTTTCAGCGCCTACACGTGCCCACATACCAATACAAGGTCCGCAGGCATTTGCAAATACAGTAGCACCGATGTTGTCGAAGGTTTCCATGAAACCATCTCTTTCAATCGTGTAACGAACCTGCTCACTACCTGGTGTAATGGTAAATTCTGCAGCGAGCTTCAGGCCTTTTTCTTTCACCTGTTTTGCAAGACTTACTGCACGGCTGATATCTTCGTAAGAAGAGTTGGTGCAACTCCCGATCAAACCTACTTCAATTTTTGTAGGCCAGCCGTTTGCTTCTGCGGCCTCTTTCATTTTAGAAATAGGCGTAGCAAGATCCGGCGTGAACGGACCGTTTAAGTGTGGTTCCAGTTCACTCAGGTTGATCTCAATTACCTGGTCGAAATATTGTTCAGGATTTGCATATACTTCTGCATCGCCTGTTAAATGTTCTTTGATGGTATCTGCCAGTGCAGCAATTTCTTCACGGCCGGTTGCTTTCAGGTAGCGGCTCATGCTTTCGTCGTAACCGAAAGTAGAAGTGGTAGCACCAATTTCAGCACCCATATTACAAATGGTTCCTTTACCTGTACAGCTCATGCTGGTAGCGCCTTCGCCGAAATATTCCACCACAGCGCCTGTACCACCTTTTACGGTAAGAATACCTGCTACTTTTAATATCACATCTTTTGGAGCGGTCCAGCCACTTAATTTACCGGTGAGCTTAACGCCGATGAGTTTTGGCATTTTTAATTCCCATGGAAGACCTGCCATTACATCACATGCATCTGCACCACCAACACCGATGGCGATCATGCCCAAACCACCGGCATTCACCGTATGGCTGTCTGTACCGATCATCATACCGCCAGGGAATGCATAATTTTCCAACACTACCTGGTGAATGATTCCAGCACCCGGTTTCCAGAAACCAATGCCGTATTTATTTGAAACGGAAGCAAGGAAATCGTACACTTCGCTGCTTTCGCTTACCGCACGGGCAAGGTCAGTTTTGCTATTGTCTTTTGCTTCGATCAGGTGATCGCAATGTACTGTACTTGGTACGGCAACTTTTGCACGACCGCTTTGCATAAACTGCAATAGCGCCATTTGCGCCGTAGCATCCTGCATGGCCACACGATCCGGGGCGAAATCCACGTAGGATTTTCCTCTATCGTAAGCGTCGGTCGCTTCTCCTTGCCAGAGGTGGGCATATAATATTTTTTCGGTAAGTGTCAAAGGTTTGCCTACAATGTTGCGGGCTGCGGCTATGCGGGAGGGAAAATTTGCATAAACCTTCTTAATCATGTCGATATCAAAAGCCATAGCTGAATAATTTGCTGCAAAATTACTGAAACTGAGGCAGTTTATAAAAACCGAATTATTGGTTTTGGGGTCATAATTTTGCTAAAATGGCTGTAAATAATCGTAAAATTCTCTCCCGGGGTATAAATCTGGTTAAAATCTGTGCAGAATTCTGGAAAAACAATTTACTTTTATTACATGAATCGCTTTAAGCAGTTTATAGAGTGGCATGTTTTCGGGGTATGCAGCGCTATTGGAGAAAAAATGGGCATTGCTACCAGCACCATTCGCAAGAACTTCATATATATATCTTTTCTTACCATGGGTTCACCTGTGATCATCTATCTTTTTGTGGCTTTCTGGATGAATGTGAAGCGTTACATCCTGAATGCGAAGCGGAACCCGGTTCGTTACCTGTAATTTTTGGCAGCCAGCAATTGTTTTTCATTCAGGTATCGTTGTGTCGCACTCTTGTACGGCATACCATTGTGCAACATTACAGGCAATTATTTTTTAACCGCAGAGAGCGCAGGGTTTTACGCAAAGAACGCTGAGAAAATTCGTGTAATTCGCCTGATTCGTAGCTATCTTATCCATTTTACTTTTTCCTCTAATGGTTTTCTTTTTGCAGAAGGGGATGGTACTTCTACATGACCGATGTAAAAAAAGCCTAATAGTTTATCTTCTTCTCCCAAACCAAAAAATGATTTTGCTTCCTGTTTGTAGGTAACGCCGCCGCTGGTCCAGTAGCCACCGAGACCATAAGCGCTTACAGATAAATAAATATTCTGCACGGCACAGGCGACTGCTTCTATATCTTCAATTTCAGGTATACGTTTGGTGGTAGTGCGTTTCATGCACAAGGCAATGATATGCGATGCAAGGAGAGGCGTATTCTGCAATTTTTCATAAGTGCCCTGCAGGAAATTTTCGCCGCTGGTCTGCTTATACAATTCACTTTGAAAGCTTGCGAATTTTTTTAATCCTTCGCCACTGAATACGGTAAATTCCCAGGGTTCTGTCTGCCCGTGATTGGGCGCCCATGTTGCATTAATGAGTATTTGCTCAACAATGCTATCTTCTACAGGTTTTCCCGCTACAAATTGTTTTGGAAAAACAGAACGGCGGTTACGGATCAGTTCATTTAATTGCGTTGCTATCATCCGGCAAAGGTAGGATGGGAGGAAGATTATTATTTTACGAAAGCGGTAATAATTATTGATTATTGTGATGCAGCTTTCCTGCTTGTTGCTGCAACAAACTATTAAACCCTTCAATAATAATTAACCAGTAATTAATAATCAATGTAATCAAATCACTGCAGCTCTTAACCTCACCAGCTTTTCCAATAATGGTTCCAATAATTCTAATCGTAACATATTAGCTCCGTCACTTTTTGCTACGGCAGGGTTGGGGTGTGTTTCTATGAATAAGCCATCAGCACCTGTTGCAATTGCGGCTTTGGCAATGGTTTCGATCAGTTCAGGGTTTCCGCCTGTAATGCCACCGGTTTGGTTGGGCTGTTGTAAAGAGTGGGTACAGTCCATGATCACAGGCACGCCTGTTTCTTTCATCCAGGTAATGTTGCGGTAATCTACAACGAGATCCTGGTAACCGAATGTATTGCCTCTTTCTATCAGGCCCACTTTATCATTGCCTGCCTGCC
>CAYOLS010000098.1:0-12084 GCA_964404845.1 uncultured Ferruginibacter sp.
TGAATTTTTAAATACCTACTGGGCTGATGGATTGATCGTTTCCACGCCAACAGGTCGCTGGTGCTGATGATGCCCGCCAGGCCACCCTCTTCATTGAGCACCGGAACAATATTGGTATCGTATTGAATGCTGGTAATGGAACGTTCGCAATTTGCCATTTCGGAGATCAGCCGCATCGTCGAAAGCAACGACTGCACGATCCTTCATCTTAATTCGCATACAGACCCGGCTACAGGAATGCTGACGGTCACATTGCATATCAACAAAAAAGAAATTTCTGCTGTAGTCGCTACTTTTGAGCGCTACGAATATGATGTGATCTATTATTTCGGAAACGAAAATTTTGAGAACGAGATCCACAGCAATTACAGGAACCTTATGAATTACCTCGACATTTAACCTGTAAAATATCCGCTGTGCCGTCACCATCGTCTGCTACTTTTTTTACAGTAAAAAAAATGAATGCTGCAAGGGCTATGGGCGATCGTATAGCAATTACACTGTTACTGCTTTGCTGCTATTGCTGCTGCTTTGCACAGGAAACAACAACTGCCGTACAGGACACTACCCAACCCAACCTGCCTGTTGATTCTACTGCCAAATTAGTAGTGGCCGCTGTTGAAATTACGGGTAACAGGAAAACAAAAAAATACATCATTGAAAGGGAAATGCGCTTTAAGACAGGTGATACTATTCCTGCTGCGCAGCTCTACCAAAAATTAGAGGAATCGAGAGAACTGATCTACAACACCAATCTTTTTGCAGATGTAACCTTGGTACCTGCATTTGTATCAGGCGAAGGAATAAAAGTGATCGTAACTGTAAAAGAACGTTGGTATATCTACCCTACGCCGCAGTTCCAGTTATCCGACAGGAATTTCAATGAATGGATTGAACGCTACAATGCAGACCTGAACAGGGTTACATACGGTATCAAGTTTGCACATTACAATTTAAGCGGCAGAAGAGACCAGTTGAGGGTCTTCCTCCTTAATGGTTTTTCAAGAAATATTACGCTGATCTATTCTGCTCCTTACAGCAACAGGAACCTGACCGAAGGCTTTGCCGTTTCAGGAGGATTTTCTGAAAGCAGGGCCGCTATTTTTAATACCAACAGCAATAACCTGCCATTGCGCTACAGCCGTATCGACAGGAATTTTGTGCGGCAGAATTTTTTCGTATCGGGTTCTTATATTTCCCGGAGAGGATATTATAAACGCCATATTTTCAGCTTTGGTTACAACTACAACAAAGTAGAGGATAGCGTTGTGACCAAATACAATCCTGCGTATTATAACAACGGCAACAAAAGCCATATCGGGCTTCCTGAGCTGGGCTACTCCTTTCAATACATCCGCACCAATAATATTAACTACCCGCTTACTGGGAAAACCTATTCTGCCTCATTGATCAAAAGAGGGCTTGGTTTTGATGGCAAGGCAAACATGCTCACATTAAGCGGCGTGTACAACCGTTATCTTTCTTTGGGTAAAAAATGGTATCACTCCTTTAATGGGGTTGGTATGCTGAAGCTTCCCTTCAAGCAACCTTATATCAACCAGCCGGCCATGGGCTACAATGAATTTTACCTGCGTGGACTTGAAAATTATGTTATAGACGGTGTAGCCAGTTTGATGGCAAAATATACCTTAAAGAAAAAGATACTGGCTTTCAACATACCGGTTCCCATCAAAAACAAGTTTGTGTCTAAAGTGCCTTTCCAGTTCTTTGCCAAAACATTTGTAGATGCCGGTTATACCTACAATAAATACGGCCCTGAAACAAGGCTGGGCAACCGCTTACTCTACACGGGCGGCTTCGGAATTGATATGCTGACCCTCTACGACATCAATTTCAGCTTTGAATACAGTTTCAACCAATTAGGCGAAAAGGGGTTATTTTTGCATGCCAGGGGCGGTTTTTAAAACTTCCCTGGTTCATTACATGAGAATAGCAATTTACAGCAGGGGCATCGAGAACAACCAGGTGCAGGATATTGAATTCCTGCTGGAAGAGATCGTGAAGCTGGGAGCCGAGCCTGTTTTTTACCAGGATTTTTTTAACCAGTTCTACTGCGCTGTAGACCTGGATGGCAAATACTCTACTTTTAATTCCAGCGCTGACATGGACAGCAGCATCGACTGCCTCATCAGCCTGGGCGGCGATGGCACATTGCTGGATACCGTTACGCTGGTAAAAGATACAGGTATACCGGTGCTGGGCATCAACTATGGCCGGCTGGGTTTTTTGGCCAATATCGGCCGTGATGAGATCCATACTGCCATATCTGCCCTGGTAGAAAGAAAGTTCGTGCTGGACAAAAGAACACTGATCCATGTAGATGCAGACATTCCTTTATTTGGCAATGTTCCTTATGGCCTCAATGAATTTACATTACATAAGAGCGATACATCGTCCATGATAAAAATTCATACCTATCTCAATGGTGAATTTTTAAATACCTACTGGGCTGATGGATTGATCGTTTCCACGCCAACAGGTTCTACCGGTTATTCGTTGAGCTGCAACGGACCCGTAGTTTTCCCCGACAGCAGCAGCTTTGTAATAACACCTGTTTCGCCACATAATTTAAATATCCGCCCGATCGTTGTCCCCGATAATACCATTGTTTCTTTTGAAGTAGAAGGACGTACGGATAATTTCATTTGCAGCATGGATAGCCGCAGAGAGCTGGTGCCGAAGGAAATACAACTGGCGGTTCGCAAAGAAAGTTTTGGCCTTAACCTCATCAGGCTGAATGAAAATAATTTTTTGCAAACGCTGCGAAATAAGTTGTCGTGGGGATTGGATAAACGGAATTAATAATTACACGAATGAGGCGAATGGCACGAATTACAAGAATTAAGCTACAGGTTGTTAGCTATTAACCCTCTGCGTACTTTGCGTGCATTTCCTCTGTGTTCTTTGCGGTTACAAATACTAACAATACTATTAACTGATCAATTAATCAAGCGTGCTATTCCGGGCAAAAAAATTCCACCGCATATTCGCTCTTTACTGGGTGCTGCTGGCATACATTGTTGCGGCGCTGATCTTCTGGTTCGTTACACTCAACAAGCAGAACAGCGATATGGCGGAGCTTCGCAGGCAGGAAATTCCTGTAACTACTCATAATTATGTGAGCGCCATCGCTAAAATAGAAGCAGACCATGACCGGAAAGTAAAACAGTATGCAGGCGAGGGCGCTACCTTTTTTCTTATCATTTTAGTAGGTGCGATACTTGTATATCGTGCAGTAAAAAAGCAATTAAAGATCAGCCACGAGCAGCAGCATTTTATGATGGCGATCACACATGAGTTAAAAACACCCATCGCTGTTTCCAAACTCAACCTGGAGACCATGCAAAAAAGAAAGCTGGATGAAGAGCAGCAGCAACGGCTGTTACAAAATACGCTCCACGAAACCAACCGGCTGGATTCGCTTTGCAATAACCTGCTGGTATCTTCTCAAATGGAATCGGAAGGTTACAAAATGTTGAAGGATGAGATCAATCTTTCCCTGCTTACAGCATCCTGCATTTCAGACTTTAACATACGTTTCCCGCAGCGGGAGATCATCCAGGAAATTTCGGATGATGTGATCGTTACAGGCGATTCCATGCTGTTGCAGATAGTGGTGAACAATCTTTTGGAAAATGCGTTGAAATATTCGCCAAAAGAAACCCCAATAAAGATCTCTTTACAACAGGAAGGCGGAGCTGTCATATTAAAAGTAATGGATAACGGTCCGGGTATTACCGGCCCTGACAAGAAAAAAGTATTTGAAAAATTTCACCGCCTGGGCAACGAAGCCACCAAAAGGGCCAAAGGAACCGGGCTTGGCCTGTATTTGTGTAAAAAGATTGTAATAAGACACGAGGGAAGCATTTTGATAAGCGACAATCCGGGGGGTGGCAGTATCTTTACAGTCAATTTAAAAGCAACGGAATAGATCATGGCCGATAAAAAATTTTCCATTTTACTGGTAGAGGATGAAGAGAACCTGCAGGAAGCACTGAAGCTGAACCTTGAACTGGAAGGTTATGAGGTTACGAGCAGCTATGATGGTGCCGGTGCTTTAAAAGCATTTCATGCAGAACATTTCGACCTGATCATTCTCGATGTGATGTTGCCTGAACTGGATGGTATCAGTGTTTGCGAAACCATCCGCCTTACCAACGCAGATATTCCCATCCTAATTTTAAGCGCTAAAAATACAAGTGCCGACAGGGTGCTGGGATTAAAGAAGGGTGCAGATGATTACCTGACCAAACCCTTTAACCTGGAAGAATTATTACTGCGTGTAAACAAGCTTTTAAGAAAAAGCGAACAGCTTTCCATTAAGCAACCTTTGCCGGATATCTACGAGTTCGGTAAAAATAAAATTGATTTCAAGGCTTTGGAAGGCAGCAATAAAAAAGAAGAAAAGATCATGCTTTCCAAAAAAGAAGCGATGCTGCTGAAACTGCTGATCGAAAATAAAAACGAAGTGGTGCCAAGGGAAAAAATATTACAAACCGTTTGGGGCTATAATGTTTATCCTACTACAAGAACCATTGATAATTTCATCCTGAACTTCCGGAAATATTTTGAAGACGATAGCCGCAATCCTCAATACTTTCACTCTGTAAGAGGTATCGGTTATAAATTTACAGAGTAGTATAAGTGGATGATTTGAAAATTGAATCCAGATTTTAACTCTTTTATTGATACGTTCTATTAAGGAAGTTTCTGCACTAACTTTCTTATTTCTTATTCATATTTCTTATTCTTACGCCTGGTAACTGTTGATCGTTTGAATAACAAATTGCGCCCTGCTGTAGAGCTCGTTCATGGTATCCGATCTTTCAAAAGGCGTGTAGAGCTGCCATTCTATTTCCTGCATCAGTTGCTGCACCTGTAGCGTAACGCCATTGTCAATACCTGCGTTATCAAATGCGCTGCTGATCTTTTTCGCATTCACATCCGGCATATCCAGTTTGAATGTTTCTGCCAGCCAGGTCTTAAATTCTGTATTCAGCAATGAATAAAAAGCTGTGCAATCAGTACTGTTGAGGCATTCTTCTGTTTTGTGCAAAGGGTTTTGATTTTTCTGTGTTATCACTGCTGCATGCATCAATTGTGCCTCTTCCAATTTAGCTGCTTCTATCTTTGCCCGCTCTTCCTCTATTCTTTTTTTCAACTTTGCTTTCCTGTCCAGCCTGCTCCAAGAGTACAAACCCGCCAATATGAACAATGCTACAATACCAACGATCCACTCCCTGTTATTGAAAAATTTATTGGAAATGGTTTGCTGCTTTTTCTGCGATAAAGTATCTATATCGTACACAGGTTGCGTAGATCCTTTCACTACAGTAAAAGCGATCGGCCTTGTGCTATCGGTTTTATAAGTGGCAGTAGCAGGATCAAAATAGCTGAACCTGATCATCGGTATAGTATATTTTCCTTCCGCATTTACCGTAAAGGGCACTGCAAAAGTTTTGGTACCACTTACAGGCACAGTAGTGGATTCATATTTATCATCCACTTTTGCATCAAACGCTTCCATACCCTGTGGCCAGCTTATTTCAGGAGCGGTTACCAACTGAAGGTTGCCTTCACCACTTATACTCACCAGTAATTTGCCTGATTCATTGGACCCGAAAGTTGTTTTCTCCAGTGCGGCGGTAATATCAAATTTACCCACAGCACCATTGAAGCTCGCCGGTTTGCCTGCTTCGGGCAATGGTTTCACATGTATGGTGAGCGGCTTGCTGCTTAGGCTCACGGATTGGTTGACCACGGCATCGGGGCTAACTGAAAAGCCATTAAAGAAACCATCGATACTGGCGCTTTGTGCCCCTTCTTTTATGAACTGTATCCGGTTGTCTAAAGTAGCGCTCTCTAATTCTATATCGCCATCCTGCAAAGGATACAATTGCGATTTTCTTACCGTATAAACATTGTATTCCCTGCCGTTCAGTTTTTCTTTAGCAAAATCTGTTTCATCGGGACGCATCAGGTCGATAACAGAAAAGCCATTGAAAGAAGGAGCTTTCGTCATCTTGCTTTCGCTCTTCAGTCTTGTATATAATTTATACGTAGCAATGATTGGCTCTCCCACATAACAGCTTGTTTTATTGGTCTGCAAAAGCAGCTGCATGTTCCTGTTTACTTTATCGGGAACGCTCTCTCCTTTCTTTAAAATATAATCATTGTATTCTTCTGCTTGTTTTTCCGCAGGTTCCGGGTCGAGAAAAGGATTGCTGAAAGGCGTAGCCGCCTGCCCGCTCTGTGTTCTGCCGGTTTGATTTTTTACCGTAACACTTACGGGTCCGCATTTGTATTCTTTGCCGGACACCACTACAGCCGATTCACCTACGGTAAACTTACCTGCACGTTTAGGTTGCAATACATAGCTGATGGAACGGGATACTTTTGTAACACCATTGATATTGCTCATACTGGTGGTTTCATTGGGACCACTCACCAGGTTAAAATCTTTAAAGGAAGGAGGGCGCAGCTGTTCGAGGTTGGTGCTGTTCTCTATTTCGAGGCGAAGGGTAACGTATTCATCTTTGTTGATCTGCGGGCGGTCAAAGCTTGCTTTATACCTTACCTGCGCAGCGGCAAAAATAGCCGGCAGGTAAAAACTAAGCAGTAAGAAAAATCGTTTTAGAGATGGATTCATAAATATCACTTCAGCCAGGGAACAAAAATAAAAAAACGGCCTGTCAACTGCGATCATACAAATGATAAAAGGACTAAATAAACTGTTAATTATAGATCGCCTAACTGCGGGCGGATGACAATATCCTCCACCGTGGCCTGCGGCGATAGTTTTGCAGCAGCAAGGATCATAGCAGCAATGTCTCCCGGTTCCATAATGCGGTGGTTGCTGTTGTCGAATCCTTTCCATGAATCCGTCATTACAGCCCCGGGGAAAACTGTTGTCACCTTGATGCCGGAGCTTTTCAGCTCATGTCGTAAATTTTTACTGAAGCCGGTAAGGGCAAATTTGCTCACGCTGTAGCTGCCGCCGCCTTCATACGCCGACAGTCCTGCAATGGAAGACATGTTAAAAATATGTCCCTTGCCGGCGGCTTTCATTGCCGGCAACAACTGGCGGGTAAGATGGTAGGTACTGAAAAAATTAATGTTCATGGTGCTTTCCATGTTTCCTTCTGCTTCGTCGCCCAGGTTGCCGGGCAGGTAAATACCTGCATTGTTCACCAGTATTTTAGGGGTTCCATGCTCCAGGCACCAGCGGCCAAAAGAACGTACGGAATCCATATCGGAAAAATCTGCTGCAAATGTTGCTATGGAAGAAGAAGGATGCAACTTTTTGATATCCGCAACAGCTTCCTGCAGGTTGGCTTCGTCACGGGAGCAGATAAGCACCTGGTAGCCTGCGCCTGCAAGCCCGGCTGCAATTGCTTTTCCTATTCCTTTGCTGGCACCGGTAACAATGGCAACCGGCCTTGTATTATCCACGCTTTCCATAAATTGAACGAGTTAATGTAATTTGCAAGTTCAAAGTATTTCTGCAAATGACCAAGATGAATAAATACCAGCACCTTTATTTTGACCTTGATCATACCCTGTGGGATTTTGACAGGAATGCCAAAGTAACCCTTACAGAAGTATATTCCGTTTTTGAGCTGGACAAAAAAGTGGATGCTGCTTTTGATGATTTTTACCAGAAATATCTTTTTCACAACCAGGTGCTGTGGGAGCGGTACCACAGGGGATTCATCACTGCGGAAGACCTGAAATGGAAAAGAATGTGGCGTACTTTACTCGATTATAAGGTGGCCGATGAGCTGCTTGCCAAGGACCTGAGCGGTAAATTCCTAGAGATACTGCCTACGCAAAAAGAAGTATTTCCCCATACATTCGAGATACTCGATTACCTCACTAAAAAAAACTACAGGCTGCACCTTATCACCAATGGTTTTGAAAAAACGCAGTGGAGCAAATTGAAGAACAGCGGGCTGGATAAGTATTTTGAGCATGTGATCACTTCAGAAAAAAGCAACAGCGTAAAACCGAAAAAAGAGATCTTTGATTATGCTTTGGATATTGCCGGCGCTGACCTGGGCAACAGCATCATGATCGGCGATAACCTGGAAGCGGATATACAGGGCGCTATGAATGCGGGCATGGATAGCATTTTTGTAAACCATATCAATGCCACCACGGAGATAAAACCTACTTATATTGTTACGCATTTAAAAGAGCTGGAAGATATTTTTTTGGGCCCGCTCCGCAGGTGAGGCCCGGATTTATTAACCGCAAAGACGCTGCTTCCTGTACCATAAATATCATGTACTTCAAAGAAGCTTCTTATTTTCCTTGTCCCGTAGGAACCACATACCGGCAGCCAAATGCAGAGGAGGAATTGAGTGCCGTAGGCACGGGATAAAAGATATTGATCAGGGCTTTTTTATACCGGCTCTGACCTGCGGTGCCGACCCGGCATAAAAAAGCCTCCCGATTGCATGGGGAGGCGAATAATTTCTAAACAGGCAATTAAATCTTTGCAGTCTTGCTGTCTTTGCTGCAGCATGATTTTTTCTCAGCTTTAGCTTCTTTTTTGCAGCATGATTTTCCTTTGGCGCATTTTTTCTTTTTGCCTTTATCGGTATTGTGTGCCATAGCTACACCACCCATCATTAAAGCTGCAGTTGCAAACAGGAATAATTTTTTCATACGAGTGTTTTTTATTTAGTGACTGTAAAAATATCTTTTAAAACGAAAAAATCCGTTTTGAATTGTTAAAATCTGATGAATGGTATTAATTCAGCGTAGCAATAACGGTTACGCCGCCTTTTACCACTTCATTCATCTGCACATTTATGGTAGTGTCTACGGGCAATAACAGGTCTACCCTGCTGCCGAACTTGATAAAACCAAATTCGTTACCCTGTTCTACTTTCTGACCTACTTCCAGGTAATTGCATATTCTTTTTGCCAGCGCACCAGCAATTTGTTTTACCAGCACTTCTGTTTCTCCTTTTTTAATTACGGCACTATGGCGCTCATTTTCAGTAGAAGATTTTGGGTTCCAGGCCACCAGGTATTTGCCTTTGTGGTATTGGTTATACACCACTTCGCCACTCAAAGGATTGCGGTTCACATGCACATTGGCCGGGCTCATAAAAATAGATACCTGCAATCTTTTTCCTTTAAAATATTCTTCATCCACCGTTTCTTCTATCACCACTACTTTGCCATCTGCCGGTGCAATGATCTGCCTTTCGTTAATGGTGAGCTTGCGGGCCGGTATCCTGAAAAAAGAAACAATGAACAATACCAGTCCGAGGGAAAGTACCAGGAAAACCAGGCAAAGCCATAAAAGCGATGAGCCCAGCTGCCAGAACAGGAGCAGGTTCAGTATTAGAAAGATCATAGTAGCTACCGCAATAGATTTGTAGCCTTCCCTGTGTATAGTCATTTGTAAAAATTAAGCCGCAAAGGTAGGGAAATTGAGGTATGAGCGATGAACTATGAGTGATGAGATATGAGTTTAGACCATAGGCGATGGACCATGGACTATGGTCTATAAACTAATAAGCTTTAAATAGACCCAAACCGCCGGTGCTGCCAGCAATAGAGAATCGAACCTGTCTAAAAAGCCGCCGTGGCCGGGCATGAAGCTGCCGCTGTCTTTTACATTGGCCATGCGTTTCAATTTGCTTTCAAACAGGTCGCCAAGTGTTCCGAATACGGCGCAGAGTGCAGCAATAACGATCCAGTGCCCGACAGGAACTGTTTTTGCAGCAGGTATGAATGCGCCGAGCAAGGCAATAACTATAACGCAGAGTATGGCGCCGCCTGCCGTTCCCTCCCAGGTTTTTTTAGGAGATATTTTGCTGAAAGGTGTTTTACCAATGAGTGAGCCTACAATGTAAGCCATGGTATCGTTGATCCAGAAGGAAAAAATGATAGCAATTGCATACACCTGGCCAATATTTACCCAATTATCATCTACAGCCATCAAAGCGCCATCCCTGAGATTTAGCAAATAACAAAGCGGTAAACTGATATAAAGAAAGCCTCCAAATATGGGAAGCTTCGCTTTTTGCGCAATTTGTTTGTTTTGAAAAACCACTATAAAACAGCCAATAATTAATACAGCCCAAAAAATATACTTGTAGCTTATCTTATAACCAAATGGTTCCATCCAAAAATCAACCGATATATTTCTAAGGCCGAAAACAAACATTGCAGTCAATCCACAAACAGCAAAAAAGTATTTGATAACCTTATCGATCCGGGTATTGTATATTTTTTCTACGAGGCCCAAATATTCGATCCAGCAACCTACCTGAACAATTGCGAACAGGAGTGAAAAAATAAAAAGGTTGGTGAAAAGCCCAAGCAGCATAACCGCCGCAAACACAATCGCAGTAATAGTCCTCGTTCTAAAAGTCTTTTTATCTAATGCCAAAGCTGTGAATTAGTTATTGAGTGTTGGGATAAAATTATTGTTTTATATCGTCTGCAAAAGACCTGAACGGATCAGCTTCCGCCAACAATACTTGTTCCTTCGCAATTATCTTCGCTCTGTTGTATGCTGAATATTTTTCCAGTGCTTTAAAGAGTGATATTACTACTACCAATGCAACCAATCCCAACCACCAGCTGATGCCCGGTTGTATCTTATCAAGGTTCAGTTGCTCTTTTTGCCTGCTGAGAATGAACAACTGTGTAACCGCCAATGCATTATTTATAAAATGCGCTATCACGTTCACCCAGATATTTCTTGTTTTGAAAAACATGTAGCCGAGCACAAAACCAAGTATCAATCTTGTAAGAAACAGGTAAATGGAAAAATGAATGATGCTGAAAATAACGGAGCTGACCAATATGGCCACAAAAGGGTTCTTCCACCATTTTTCAAAAAGGCTTTGCAGCGTTCCCCTGAAAAAAACTTCCTCGAACAGTGCAGGAAAAAACGCCATGATAAAAATAGCCATAATGTATTCCGGCCAGCTTTTCAGGTTGCTCAGCACCAGCACCTGGTCATTGTATATCTTTTCCAGTTTTTGGGAGAAAGCATCAAGCCTGGGAAAATTAGCGATCACCGCTTTGCTGAGATCGGCCACCGGGCCTGCCATTAAGTTGGCAAAAAAGATAAGGCCAAAACCGATCAGTATCTGTACAGGGGAAATGTATTTGCTGAAACCCATCCAGAAAGGGTTCTTTCCGTTTACTGCCAAAGAGTACAGCGCTGCAGGTATGAACAGCATGCACAAAGAGCCTAAAACCTGGTTGAGACGGGCAAGTCCTACATTACCGGGTTCCTGCATGGCTTTTACCATTGCATCGCCCAGTTTTTCAAACGGGGTGCCTTCCGGCACCATCTGCATTCCTACAATTAACTGAACGCCGCCAGCTAAAAAGAAGCCTAACCCAAAGAAAATCAATAACATACCCAATGCACCCGCCCCGCTGAAACCTTTAACTGTTTTGAATTGCATACCTAAGTTGAATATTTGTAAATTTGCAGCCGCAATATACAAATAGATATGCCCAAAATAGGCAATATTACACTACCGGAATTTCCCCTGCTGCTCGCTCCCATGGAAGATGTGAGCGACCCGCCTTTTCGTGCCGTTTGTAAAACCAACGGTGCCGACCTGATGTACAGTGAGTTCATCAGTAGCGAAGGCCTGATCAGGGATGCCATCAAAAGCAGGGCAAAGCTGGATTTTGCAGAAGAAGAACGCCCTTTCGGGATACAGATATTTGGCGGCGACGAAGAAGCGATGGCGATGAGCGCCCGCATCTGCGAAACGGTAAACCCCGACCTGGTAGATATTAACTTCGGCTGCCCCGTAAAAAAAGTGGTGAGCAAAGGTGCCGGCGCCGGTGTACTGAAAGATATTGACCTGATGGTCCGCCTTACTGAAGCGGTGATCAAAAGTACCAAACTCCCCGTAACCGTAAAAACAAGGCTGGGTTGGGATGATAACACAAAGAATATTGAAGAAGTAGCCGAACGCATGCAGGATATCGGCGTGCAGGCATTGGCCATACATGGCCGTACCCGCTGCCAGCTCTACAAAGGCGAAGCTGATTGGACGCTGATAGGAAAAG
>CAYOLS010000099.1:0-12068 GCA_964404845.1 uncultured Ferruginibacter sp.
TTCGGCTCTTTGTCTTTTTTGTAACTCCTTTCATAACTCAGCGTAAGAAACTGGCTCATAAAAGTCCTGGTTCTACCCGCAGCGTTTTTACTGAATGAAAAATGAAATTCGGAAGTCAGGCCAATATCTCTTGTCATATTCCTGCCGCCCAGGCTAACCGTTAAACCAATGCTGGCAGAAGGAACAAACGAAGATCTATAATTCTGAATATCTGCACTCCCCCTGATAGTAAGATAATCTCCGCCTGCATTATAATAGCCTCTAATTGCATTGGATTTAATGGACGGATCAGCCACGGGGCTGAATGACCTGTCATCATTATTTTCCCATTTTTTTGTTGCACTGTTTTTTATTGCGGTAATTTTCTGGCTGATACTGTTGTTCATATATCCTGAGATATCTGACAGGTTATTGAGCAGGAAAGTAACTTTGTAATACCTGGTATCATTAAATTTTTTCCGAAGGAGAGAATTAGCGACGAAATCTGTTTTACCTGTAAAATTGATAGTGTCCTGCCTCGTCTTTAATTCTGCCGCTTCATCATCCTTTACAAGATAAGCCGTGCCTGCAGGTTTTGATTGGGTGATGCGGAGCTTACGGTTAACGGCATCATCAAGATTGTAATCTATCCGCTTTACAGTACTTTCATCTTTCAATGAATCTTCAAATTTTTTAAGGTCTTTTAAAAAGCCGTAGATAATGGAATCCATATTGCTGATCCTGTCCAGATCTTCTATATTGTCAACGTATACCTGCATTTTATTACCCTTATCAAGATCTACCCAGAAATAGCGCCTGGCACTGTTTGCGGGGATATTAAAAGGATACTCATTGGATGCAGCGGTTTGGGCAAACCCTTCCTTACAGATGCCGCAGAGCAGCATCAGCCCGATGAAAATTTTGTTCATGGCTATACTTTATTGTTTAATGAAAATGTTTAGTTGAGCTTTATACGGATAAGATTGTCCCTACCCTTTTTATTATTATCATCAGCGTTGGTATATACTTCCCTTGTTTGGTAAGTGATAGGAAAATAGGGTTTGCCTTCTTCTTTTGCAATGCCTTGCTGCGGCTGGTTTAATTCGTTTATATGAACTACTTTTAGTTTTTTAACAGCTACTGTTGCTACCGGTAATGGTTGTATTGCAATGGTATCAGGTGAATGGATGGCGAACGAAGTTTCATTAATGGCCTCCTTTACCAGCAAGGGTTCCGGGGCAACAGCATCTTTTGTTTTTAACAGCACTGCTGGTTTGTTCTCAATTTTAACCGTTCCTTCCGGTTGCTTTTCTGCAGTAACCGCAGGTGTATTCTGAATAACAAAATTGTTATTTTCTTTTTCCGCTTTCTGCGGAGCTGTTTTTGCAAATTCCGGATCGCTTTTCCCTGGTGGCCTGTTAGTGAGTATACCGGTCAATGTAACCAGCATTACCATAATAGAGGCTGCTGCCAGCCAATACCATTTTTTAGCGGAAGAAGTTGGGTACACACTTTTCTTCTGCTGCAGTTTTTCCCAGGCGGTATTCAGGTCCAGCCCATTGCCGGAAATATCTTCAAATTCATCCAGCCTTTGCCTCCAGCCCTGTACGCTATCGTTGCTGTTGTTTTGCATAATATCCTCCTTTATCAATATTTTTTTGCAAGAGTTGTCTTGCTTTGTTTAATTGCGATTTTGATGTACCCACGGTAATCCCCAGTTCCTTTGCTATTTCAACATGTGTCATACCTTCGATAACAAACAAGTTGAATACGGTGCGATAACCTACCGGCAGCTGAACAATGAGCTCAAATATCTCTTTGGTGGAAAGGCGGTCCAGCAGGTCTTCATCCACTGCGATATTTTCCGCCTCTGTTTCCGAAACTATTTTAAAAGCCTGCTGCCTTCTTAAGAACATCAGGCATTCATTGATCATGATGCGTTTGATCCAGTTGTATACAGCGGCATCACTTTCATATTTAAAATTGGGTAATGCATTAAAAAATTTCACAAAGCCTGTGAGCATCGTCTCTTCCGCATCTTCCGGGCTTTTTACATAGCGCCTGCACAGGGTGAGCATCCTGCCGGCATAAATGTCGAACAGGCATTTTTCGGCAGCCTTGCTTTTGTATTTCGCTTCCTTTATTAGTTCTGCTATTTCCATAACATCAATTCCGTCTAAAGATATAAATGCAGGTAGAGATGGAAGGGTTGCCTGCTGTTAAAATATTTTTTAACCGCAAAGTATTTCGCAAAGAGCGCAGTGCTTCTCTGCGTCCTTTGCGTTGAATTTCCTTTGCGCTTCTCTGCGGTTAACCTTTCGCATCTTACCTGCGATACCTACCTGTTAAAATATTTTTTGATTAGCCGTGGCTTAAGCCCACGGCTAATCAAAAAGCCCCGGCAAATGCCAGGGCCATTTAAGAAAACTATCGGTAAAAATTATAAATCAGTAATTGGAGCGTATTTCGGCACCAGCGATCTCATAATGATCCAGCCGATCAAATATGCAACGGCACAAATAGAAAATATGATAAAATACCCCGATTCAATTCCTTCAAAGCCCATGAATTTCATATTGGTATTTTTGGCATGATCAAACAGTACACCTGATTGTTTATTGATCAGGTAAGATCCAAGTCCGCCTGCCATGCCACCAATACCGGTGACCGTAGCGATCGCTTTTTTAGGGAACATATCACCCACCGTTGAAAAAATATTGGCCGACCATGATTGGTGTGCAGCTCCTGCAATACCAATGATGATCACCGGCAACCAAACCGAATAAGAGCCCAGTGGTTGCGCCAGCAAGGCCAGCAAAGGAAAGAATGCAAAAATGAGCATCGCTTTCATGCGACCCGAGTAAGGATTCATACCTCTTTTATCTACAAAATAAGTAGGCAACCAACCGCCGATGATTGACAATAAGGTAATAGCATATAAAGTAAAGATATGCGGGCGGCTGGCCATAGAATCCAGGTCGTACACAGATTTGAGATAAGCAGGTGTCCAGAAAAGGAAGAACCACCATACACCATCCGTCATAAATTTGCCGATGGCGAAAGCCCATGTTTGCTTATAACCAAGGGTTTTAAAAAATGAAACAGGTTGCTTTGTAGTATTGGCTGTATTTTCATCAGCAGTATAATCCTGTTGTATGTAGGAAAGCTCATGCTCGTTTACTTTGTGATGCAAATGCGGCTTTTTGTAAATAAACATCCAGAAACCCATCCATACAAAACCCAATGCACCGATAATAATGAACGCCCATTCCCATCCGTAAGCTTTTGCCATCGGCGGAATTGTAAGCGGGGCCAACAATGCACCTACAGTGGCCCCTGCGTTAAAAATGCTCGTTGCAAATGCCCTGTCCTTTTTAGGAAAATATTCTGCGGTTGCTTTAATAGCAGCCGGAAAGTTACCTGCTTCCCCTATTGCCAATACAACTCTTGCAAAAATAAAGAGCGACACACTTACAGAAATTACAGCGCCAATATCAGAGACTGTTGCAATAGCACTTTTAGCTTTTGCAAAACTCATGGTCCATTCACCTGTAAGATAGCCTGCTGTTCCTAGCCCGGCGAATGCATGCAGGCAGGCGCCTATTGACCATACAAAGATGAACCAGAGAAAACCTTTTTTGGTATCCAAAAAATCAATGATACGCCCGGCAAACAACATCGCTATCGCATACACCAATGAAAAGATGGCAGTAATATCACCATAATCTGTATTGGTCCAATGAAACTCAGGTTGTATACGATCTGTCCATGTTAACGACAATACCTGCCTGTCCAGATAATTGATCGTTGTTGCAAAGAACAGCATGGCCGTGATGGTCCATCTGAACTTCGTGGCTTTTACATTGGCGGGAGCACTCATAATTTATTTCAGTGATTTAATGGTAGATAAAACTTCGGCAGTTGCCTGCTGTATGGCTTCGTATTTTTTTTCTTCCAGTAATTGTTTGGTGATGAGTTTGCTTCCCATTCCCACTGCTATCACACCTGACGCAAACCATTCACTTAAATTTTCTTTGGTTGTATCTACACCACCCGTCGGCATGAACATCATTTCAGGGAACAGGTCTTTGATGGCTGACACATAGCCTGGCCCTAATACATTGCCGGGGAATAATTTTACCAGGTTGATGCCGAGTGTTTCCGCTTTTAAAATTTCTGTCGGTGTCATACAACCTGGTATCCATAAAGTTTTATTGCTGTAAGCAGCATCATATACATCTTCCGCCAATGCAGGACTGATAAGGAAATCAGCGCCTTCTTCAATGTATTTTTCGGCCGTATACGCATCTTTAATAGTGCCGATGCCGATGTGCAGGCCTTCCAGCTTTTCCGCTGCCGCTCTCATGCGTTTAAAATTATCAAAAGCATGGTCTCCCCTGTTGGTAAATTCAATTAAACGAATACCTGCATTGTATAAATGTTGCATCAAAGACACGCAAACACCTGCATCGGGGTGATAAAACAAAGGCAGCATTCCCTGCTCTTTGAGTGATTTTATGATCGCTGTTCTTTTATCCATGGTTCATCGTTTTTTCAACATCGGGCAATGTACTTGTGGTAGCATCACCGGTCTGTTGTAGTTTTAAAATAGCCGCTGCAGCAGCAAAATTGATCACTTCCTCATTCGGTTTTTCATTAATGAGTCCGTAGATCAAACCTCCCATGAAACAATCGCCGCTTCCAACTTTGTCAACCACTTTTGAAATATCATATTCTTTAGAAACAGCAAAGGAATTGTTGTGATGCAGGCAGGCGAAATAATTTGTATCCAAACGAAAAGTATAGGCCATTGTTTTTACCGAAGGATATGCTTTCATTAACAGCTGCATACCTGCTTCGGCTGCATTACTGAGTTCTTCTTTTGATTTACCAACACTTTCTTCGATCGTTTTTTCAATACCCAATAAACTATTGGCAGCCCATATATTTCCCATCACCACATGGCACTGCTCTACCAGCGCAGGCATCACCTGTACAGGCTGCTTGCCATATTGCCAGAGTTTGGCCCTGTAATTGAGATCGATCGAAACCGTAATACCTTTTGCATTGGCAGCTTTAGCGCCTTCGAGGCAAACAGCAGCCACATTTTCATTCAACGCAGGACTAATGGCGCTGAAATGAAACCAACTGGCGTCTTCCAGGATCGAGTCCCAGTCAAGGTCCCCGGGTTTTAAAGTAGAGAAAGAAGAATAGTTACGGTCGTAAATAACGGCGTTGTTCTTTAGGTCTCTTCCCTGCGGTAGATAATAACTGCCGATCCTCTCACCGCAATATCTTATATGGGAAGTGTCAATATTTTTTTTAGAAACGAATTGCACGATCTCTTCTGCAAAATAATT
Source organism: uncultured Ferruginibacter sp. (assembly GCA_964404845.1). Taxonomy (GTDB): domain Bacteria; phylum Bacteroidota; class Bacteroidia; order Chitinophagales; family Chitinophagaceae; genus Ferruginibacter. The sequence continues at coordinate 5,340 of CAYOLS010000099.1, forward strand.
TTCCGGTAACGCAGTTATATATCTTGTTGATTCATTCCAGAGCGATAAAGCTGTTGCTGCATTCAGCTCTGCACCGCCGATATACACTGGCATGGATGCATCCGCAATAAATCCCCCGTTCATAACAGGAGAAAATCGGAGAAGCAGCTCTCCAAAGCAGCAGATAATTTTTTTTGATTCGTTCATGCTTGTTAGTTGATGGTCCATAGTCCATGGCTGATTGACCATAGAGCAACATCATACTTGTGAGTTAATAATTTATAATAGCACCCATTATTTTGGTTCGTCTATGGTCCATGGACTATAAACTATGGACTGCCGCCCTATCTCATCGTTCATAACTCATATCTCATAACTACCTCCCCATCCATCCTCCATCCACTGTCAGTATCGTTCCATTCACATAATTTCCCGCCTGTGATGCAAGAAAAACGGTCGGTCCTTTAAAATCATCCGTTTCACCCCAGCGACCTGCCGGTATCCTGTCGAGAATTGATTTGCTTCTTACAGGATCATTCCGCAATGCTTCTGTGTTATCGGTAGAAATATAACCCGGCGCAATGCCATTCACATTAATGCCTTTGCCTGCCCACTCATTGGCCAAAGCTTTTACCAGGCTGGCGATAGCACCTTTGCTGGCTGCGTAGCCGGGTACATTGATACCGCCCTGGAAGCTTAACAAAGAGCAGGTGAAAATTATTTTTCCGCTGCCCTGCGACAACATTCTTTTACCGATCTCTCTTGCAAGGATAAACTGGGCATCCAGGTTAATGTTGATCACTTTATCCCAATACTCATCCGGGTGTTCTGCCGCAGGCGCACGCATGATGGTGCCTGCATTGTTCACCAAAATATCTATCTGCGGATTTTCTGCCAGCACTTTTTCAATGAAGGCATATAACGAAGTTCTTTCTTCCAGGTTTGCCTGGTAAGCCTTGAATTGAGAACCTGCGAGCAATACTTCTTTTTCTACATCACTGCCCGATAATTCAAGCGAATAAGATACACCAATGATATTGGCGCCGGCTTCTGCAAGGCCGATTGCCATTGCTTTACCGATGCCCTTGTTGCATCCTGTTACGAGTGCGGTTTTTCCTGTGAGATCAAACAATGATTTATTCATTACCAGTTGAAATATTGTTTTGCGTTATTGTAACAAATGTCCTGAATTACCTTTCCTGTCCATTCAATATCGTGAGGTAATTCACCGTTCTCGATATCCTCTCCAAAGATATTGCAAAGCAGTCGTCTAAAATATTCATGACGTGGATAAGAGAGGAAACTGCGGGAATCTGTAAGCATTCCAACGAACCTGCTCAGCAGTCCCATATTGCTCAATGCATTGATCTGTTTTGTCATTCCATCTTTCTGGTCGAGGAACCACCAGCCCGATCCCCACTGGATTTTACCCGCTGCGGAGCCATCATTGAAATTGCCGATCATGGTCGCCATCAGCTCATTATCGGCAGGGTTCAGATTGTACAATATCGTTTTCGTAAGTTTTTTATTTGTATCTAATTTATTAAGGAATTTAGAGAGCGGTTTTCCATGATTAAAGTTGCCGATGGAATCCCAGCCGGTATCAGCGCCCAGGTTTTTCATGGCCCTGCTGTTGTTGTTGCGGATGGCACCCAAGTGATACTGTTGTATCCATCCTTTCTCTGCATCCCACTCAGCAAATAAATTAAGCATGGCAGATTTGAACTGCCTGTTTTCTGCCAATGTCAATTCATTACCTGCTCGTATTTTGTCAAAAGATGCGTTGATCGCTTCGTTTGTATAATCTTCTGCATAGATCTCTTCCAAACCATGATCGGAAACACTGCAACCATTTTCGGCAAAATAATCATGACGTTGCTTCAGTGCTTTGCAGTAGTCATCAAATGAATTCACAGATGTGCCGGAAGCTTTTTCGATCAATGCTACATATTTATTAAAATTCGCTGCCACATCCACATTCATGGCTGCATCGGGACGAAAAGCAGGCAGGACTTTGATCTCAAAACCATCTGCTTTAAGTTTTTGATGGTATGCCAGGTCATCTGCCGGATCATCAGTGGTGCAAACCACTTTCACATTCATCTTCCGTAGCAAATTGCGAACGGAATACTCAGGCGTACGAAGCATGGCAGAACATTTTTCATAAATATCTTCCGCTGTATCTGCATTTAAAATAGTATCAATACCAAAATATCGTTGCAGTTCCAGGTGTGTCCAGTGGTATAAAGGATTTCTTAAAGTATAAGGCACTGTTTCCGCCCATTTGATGAATTTTTCTTTATCAGATTTATCTCCTGTAATGTAGTATTCACCCACGCCATTGGCACGCATGGCCCTCCATTTATAATGATCCCCGTAAAGCCATATTTGTGTAAGGTTGTCAAACTGCTGGTCTTCAGCAATGGCAGCAGGTGGTAAATGGCAATGGTAATCTATAATGGGCATTTGCTTCGCATATTGATGATACAGCGTTTGTGCAGTGCCGTTAGTCAGTAAAAAGTCTTCGTTTAAAAAAGCTTTCATGTGTTGGCTTAGTTGTTTTATAGTCACATGAAATTGTTTATCAAACATTCAAACAATCTCATGCAGTTAGTTACAGTTGCAAGGTTTGCCAGGTAAGTGACCTTTTTACAAGTCTCAACGAAATAGCTGGCCTGGGCAAAGGTCGCTCACCTAGAGCGATACACCTCTTTTCCATGGTATAAAATCATCCTGGTTCAACAACACTGCTTTTGGTGTCACTTCACCGCTGGCAGCTTTGATGCAATAATGCAGGATATCTCTTCCCATTTCCTCGATTGTTTTTTCTCCCTCAATAATTGGTCCGGTATCGATATCGATAATATCTGACATGCGTTTTGTCAGTTTGCTGTTCGTTGAAACTTTAATCGTCGGGCAAACAGGATTGCCTGTCGGTGTACCTAAACCTGTTGTAAATAATATCAATGTAGCGCCCGATGCAGCCTTTCCTGTTGTCGCTTCCACATCATTGCCCGGCGTACAAACCAGGCTGAGACCGGGTCTGGTGGCTTCTTCCGTATAATCCAGCACATCCACTACGGGAGAGGTACCGCCTTTTTTGGCAGCGCCTGCACTTTTGATAGCGTCTGTTATCAATCCATCCTTGATATTACCCGGCGAAGGATTCATACTGAAGCTCGACCCCGCCTGTTGCACACTGAACTCATAGCGGTGCATGAGACTGATAAACTTCTCGGCTTTTTCTTTATCAATTGTTCTGTCGATCAGGTCCTGCTCAACACCACAGAGTTCTGGAAATTCTGCCAGCAATACTTTGCCACCTAATGCCACTAATAAGTCTGCGCAATAACCCACCGCAGGATTGGCAGATATACCGCTAAAGCCATCGCTGCCACCGCATTTTACACCGAGCGTTAATTTATCCAGCGTGGCAGGTGATCTTTCGATCTTGTTAGCTTCTACCAAACCTTCAAATGTTTTTTTAATAGAATCGCTGATCAGCTGCTCTTCGCTTTGTGATTGCTGCTGCTCAAAAATGAACAATGGCTTATCAAAATTTGGATGCAGGTTTTTAAGATCAGCTTTAAAATCACTTACCTGTAAATTCTGGCAACCAAGACTCAACACTGTAACACCTGCCACATTCGGATGATCTGCATAAGCAACCAGTAACTTGCTCAGCACGGCCGCATCCTGCCTGATTCCTCCGCAGCCACCCTGGTGGTTTAAAAACTTAATGCCATCAATATTTTTGAAAACTCTTTGTTGTTGTTGTGTGAGCGGTGTAAAATCTACTGCATTAATGTCTTCATTATCCAGGTAGGCATCTTTCAGCATCTCTACATAATGCTTGTATTTGCCTGTAACTGCATACCCAAGTTGGTTGTGCATGGCTTCTTTAATGACATCTAAATTTCTGTTCTCACAAAAAACAGTAGGAATGAACAACCAGTAATTGGCAGTGCCTACCCTTCCGTCTTTCCTGTGATAGCCGTTAAAAGTCAGCCCTTGAAATTCCGACACATCCGGTGCATGCCACTCAAAGTTTACATTACGATAACCAAATGGCTCTGATGCATGCTTTAAATTCTCAGTACTCATTCTTGTTCCGGCCAATACATCGTATTGAATTTTACCGACCAATACACCATACATGATCACTGCTTCACCAGCCTGCATATCGCTAATATAAAATTTGTGTTTGGCGGGAATATCTTCCTGTAATGCGATCGCCCTGCCATCAAATTCTATGATAGTATTTTTCGGCAGGTCCTGCAAAGCCACCAGCACATTATCTTTCGCATTTATTTTTAAAACCGTTTTCTTCATTTATCCAACCGGAGTTTTTGTTTGAATATGCTGCAACGTTTGTTTGGCGCCGTTGGTTAATAATTGCTGCAGCCAGTAATTTACTTCATTTGTTAAACCATTGATGCTGTTAAGATCGGTCTGCCATATTCCTTTATTGGCCAACACTACCTCTGCAATTTTGTCGGAGCCATGCTGTTGCCAGGCATCTGCATACCACTCAGCATTGGTGTCAGAAATTAAATATTCCGAACCATTGTTACCATAAAAATTGTCACCGGCTTTTTTCTGCGAACGCATGAACAAAATATGCGCTGCCATGCCAAGACTCATCAATGCCGGCGCAGCCGATCTTTTTTCTGCATATTGATACAGCAAGGGCGCATTCCGCATGAACATTTTTGAAGAATAGTTCATGCAGATACTCAGCCATTGATGCTCAATAAAAGGATTGCGATACCTGTCCAGTACTGTATTGGCAAAGCTGATGGCTTCTTCCTTGCTGATGCTGCCAGATGCTATCGCAGTTGTAATTTCTTCCTGCATCAGCCTTGCGATAAAAGTATTGAAGGCTTCATCAGCCATCGCTTCCTTCACTGTTTTAAAACCGGCCAGCACTGCCAGTCCGCAACTGAATGTATGAGAGCCATTCAGCAGGCGGATCTTTAATTCTTTGAATTTTTCTATACCTGCTGCCAGCACCACTTCAGGGTTGCCATCTGCAAAGCTCAGTATTGATCGCACTTTCGGCTCATTGGTTTGGATCGCCCATAAAGCATAATGCTCGCTCATGATCATCAGCTCGTCTTTATAACCCAATCTTGCTTCGTTGCCTGCCTGCTCCTCCTTATTGAATTTGCCGGGCACAATTCTATCTACCAGCGAATTGCAGAAATAGTTAGCATTCTCCAGCCATTCTATAAAAGCAATTTCAAAGCCGTGCTGGTGCGCCTGCTCCAAAACGATAGACAATAATTTATCTGCATTATCGGGAATCAGCTCTGTTGGAATGATCACCATTCCTTTACCTGCGTCGCCATTGAATATTTTAAACCGTTGATATAAAAATGCCAGCAACTTGCCGGGGAATGACTGTGGCGGTGAAGCATGCACATTGTCTTTCTCCATCACAATACCTATTTCGGTGGTATTGGATATGATGACCTGCATGTCAGGATTGGCGGCACATTGCAGTATTTCTTCCCACTCTGTTTGTGCAGACAATACACGACTCACAGAGGTAACGATCTCATCGTAAGCTACTTTTTTTCCGTCATCAATTCCTCTTACGGCAAGCGTGTAAAGGCCATCCTGTTGGGCATAGGCATCGATATCGCCATTGGCTGTTGATTTAACCACAACGATCCTTCCGTTAAAAACACCCTGCCTGTTGGCAATATGAATAAGATGATCGGGTAAGCCACGCAGCAGTACTCCTGTGCCGAATTGCAGCACCTTTTCAGGCAACTGCAATAATTTTTCCGCAGGAACAATCAGATTTTCCTGCTGTGGTATAGAAGATATGTTTGATTCCGATAATTGCATGCTTAGTTTGTTAAAGGGTTCCAGCGATCTCCAAAAACCCAGTAAGGGTTGATGGACGCAGGCGAAGGATTTCCGGGAGCAGACTGAAGATTGTCCTTGTGCCAAACATAATCCCCGTTCTTTTTATGACAGTTGTAATAATAAATTCTTTCGCCCCATTGAATGTCTTTGCCGCTGGCAGCTTTGTAGATAGGCTTGTTGGCCATGTTGGCTGCAAAGCTGCAATTAAGCAGGTAAAACTGCGCATCCCGATGATAGCGGCCGAGTTTGAAGCCATCGTAGCCTTCAAAGCTGCAGTTCACCAATACCGTTTTTGAATCGGGATATTTTGATCCGTCGTGCCAGATGGCAGCTTCGCCGGTATGTGTAATAAACCGGCAGTTCTCCGCATAGGCCCAACCCCTCGGGCAATAAAAATCCACGCCGCCTTCCATCACGCAATCTTTGAAATAGAACATGCCGTTCTCCGTGTTCCATGGACTGACCGTATCGCCTGCATAAGCCTTGAAATGACAGTTAATGGCTTTGAGACGGGTACCGTTCATGGTACGCAATGCCATCTGGTGGCCTTTCCTGCTGATCGTTTTGATGTGTTGCGGGTTGCTGGTATCCGATGGGCAATACACCAGCCTGTCCTCATCATTATCAAATCCGTAACTGTTGATAACGGTAAGATTCTTTAATGTGATATCGCTGCTGTTGATATTAAAAGTGGCTACGCCCCAGTCTTCGTTATGTGAGCAGCGCCATTCATCTCTTGCAATGGCCTGTGTGATGATAGTCTTCTCCCTGCTCTCGCCTTCAAAAATGATATTGCTTTTTTCGAGGTAGATCTTTTCCCGGTACACGCCATTTTTAATATAAATGATCCTGGGTGTTACAGATGAATCGCCC
>CAYOLS010000100.1:0-12025 GCA_964404845.1 uncultured Ferruginibacter sp.
TGGAGGAGGTGGCCATCGTTTCTACCGGTGAGGTAAAAGATGGCTGGACAAAATACGGTTCCTTCTTTACCGGGAAATTCATCGGCCAAACCGCCAACAGTGCTGGCTGTGTTCTAAAGAACCCTGAAGTGTTGAAATTCTATTTCTCCAAAAAGAAGAACCGGCTGAAAGTAATTGCACAAGAGCCTTTGCTGATAGAGAACAATGCGCTTGGTTACAACATCAGGTATTCGCTGGATTCTTTTGCATACGAGTACAATACGGAAGTAAGTGTATATACCGGCTATCCCCTGTTTGAAGAAAAGAGTACCACGGATACGGTGCAGAAAATAAAATGGAACCTTGCAAGGCAACAGGCTTATAAAGGATCTATCCTGCATTTTATGCGCAGCCTGTACGACAAAAAATTAAAGGAAGAAGGATTTGAAGTACAGTTCCTTGTTACCAACGATGACAAAGAAACAGCGCTTCCTTTGAAGAATTTTTATTCGGCGCTCAATTACACCCGGGACGACAGCACACTGATCGTTGATATAAAACCTAACCAGCCAAGGGTAGGTGTCATCTATTCAAAAGAAAAACCGGCAGAAGTTTACCGCACTCTATTCCCCGATGAACCTTCTGAATTCCAGTTCTCTGTTATCGGCTTTCCGCAGAACGGGTCTATCGGCATAGAGCAGAACGGTTATTATTTCGACCAGGAAGACCTTACCATTAATGCGTACTGGACCTGGGATAAAATTGCCGACCTGCTGCCTTATGATTACGGAAGAGAAATAGCACCACCTGCTGTTCCTGTGCAGCCTGCGCCGGTTATTGATTCTTCCGCAGCACCTGCACAACCCGCAACTCCTAACCCGCAACAACAATAACTGTTTATTTACCCATCACTTTTTCCCAAAGCTGTGGTATCCGCTTCACCCAAACCAGCTCACGTTTTGCATCGCTGGCTTCCTGGGCAGGGGCACCCCAATAGGTTTTGTTGCCTTCGAGGCTGCCGCTTACACCGGTACGTGCAAGTAACACAGCGTTAGCACCGATCGTAAGTGTTTTGTTGATAATGGCGCCTCCCCAAACAGTTACCCCATCTTCAATTACAACAACTCCTGCTACTATAACATTGGCTGCAAAGAGGCAGTTTTTACCGATCACCGTGTCATGACCGATATGGATCATGTTGTCGAATTTGGTGCCTTTACCGATCACCGTATCATGACTTACGCCCCGATCGATGGTGCAGTTAGCACCGATCTCTACAAAATCTTCAAGGATCACACGGCCGCAGCTCAGCATTTTTTTATACCACACTTCCCGGTCTTTTTTACCATTGTAATAAAATGCATCGCCACCTATAACGGTGCCCGCCTGTATCACCACATTGTCGCCGATGATACAATGATCCATGATGCTTACATTCGGATGTATGATGCAGTTCTTTCCGATACGAACATGATGACCTATAAAAGCCGAAGGATAGATATAAGTTCCTTCTCCTATCACGGCACTTTCACTTACCATGTGAGTAGCAGGTATGAACGGACGATAGTGATCAACAATTTTGCAATAAGCTTCAAACGGGTTGTCTGTTATCAGCAATGCTTTTCCTTCCGGTACATCTGTTTCTTTGTTGATGATGATAAAGCTTGCATCACTGTTGATGCACTTGTCATAGTATTTCGGATGATCTACAAAAACAAGATCGCCCGGTTCAACTTTATGTATTTCATTGATGCCTGTTGCCTGCCCGTTGATATTTCCTTTGAGCGTTGCGTTAACTAATTCAGCTATCCATTTTATAGAAACCGGTGAGGGAAATCGCATGATGATAAATTTTCGCCAAAGGTACTATCCTTTGAATTATCCCGTAATAATTGACTTTAAAACCGTTCAGGGAGCATTTTCCTGAAAAAAAATTTCGGCCCGTAGGAAAACAACTACAGTGCTAAAAACTAAAAACAATTTGAAAATTTTTATGCTTCAGCAACAAAATAAAAATCATTGTATTAAAATTGAATCTTACGAAACACTTGTAAAATCAATGCTTTCAGAAGAATATTATTTTTAGTGTTTGTTGTAAGTGAAAAAACATTGTACACAAAGTGTGATAGATATTCACTGCAAACTGTTGTCCTTATCCACAGCAGCAAAAAAAATGTGCATAAAATAGTTGCTAATTTTTTTTTGGATAGCCAAAATAATTTTTAATATTGTGGTGAGGGAAATATGTTCCCGTACTTACTAACCCATACATATATTAAAGCCTGGTATTTTTTGCCGGGCTTTTTTTATATATCCCGGTGAAATTAAACATGCTGATTGTGTTACCTTCAATGATAATTAACGGCAACACGCCGCATAATAAATAAGTTAACTTGCACATAAATAATAAGCAATGCTAAAATCAATGACAGGCTTTGGAAGGGCGGAACAAACAGTAGGCGATAAAACTTTTTTAGTAGAAGTAAAAGCACTCAATGGTAAACAATTTGAATTACAGTTAAAAGTTCCCCCATTATTAAAAGCGTATGAATTTGATATAAGAAATACTATACAGGAACACCTGAACAGGGGAACGATCGATTGCTATATCAGCATAAAACAAAATGGCGCCAGCAAACCTGTTGTTATTAATACAGAGCTTATCAAAGCATACTATCAACAAATTGATACACTTGCTACGGAATTAAATATTGATACCAATTCTGTTTTAAGCGCTTTGCTTCGTTTGCCAGAAGTGGTTACACCGGCCAACGATGTAATGAATGAAAATGATTTTGCCGGCTTCAGCATTGTGCTCAATACTGCTTTAAAAGAATTGAATGGGCACAGGATCGAAGAAGGCCTGTCCCTCGAAAAAGACCTGTTGCTGAGAATTGAAAAAATTAAAGAGCAGGAAGAAAATATCCTCAAACTGGAACCTGCCCGTAAGGTAAAGATCAAGGAAGAGATCCACCAGTTGCTCAGCGAACATGTAGGCAAAGAAAATATTGATGGTAACCGGCTGGAGCAGGAGCTGATATATTATATGGAGAAGATCGATATCCACGAAGAACAGATACGCCTGAGGCAGCACTGCGAATATTTTATGGAGATCATGAATGGTCCCGAAGAAGGAAAAGGTAAAAAGCTTTCCTTTTTGTTGCAGGAAATAGGCAGGGAGATCAACACCACGGGTAGCAAAGCTTACGATGCCGGTATCCAGCAATGCGTGGTAAAAATGAAAGACGAGCTGGAAAAAGCAAAAGAACAGGTATTGAATGTTTTGTAGCCGATTTTATTTAATAGTTTTGACAGTGTATGACCCGCAGTAAATTATCACAAGCTTTTCTTTATTGCCTTGCAGCATCCCTAATAGTATTAATGGCTTCCTGCCGCCAGGTAGCCGTTTTTGAAAAAAATACGCCTATCCCGGATTATAAATGGTCATCAGGCTTTGCTGCAAAAGGTACCTTCCAGGTAACTGACACTGCTGCATCCTATAATATATACCTGGTATTACGCCATACCGATGCATATGAGTTCAATAACATCTGGCTCAATGTAGGGTTGCAGTCGCCCGGCGACAGCTTATTTTTTCAAAAAGTGGACCTTTCACTCGGCAGCGATGCTGCAGGTTGGGAAGGAAACGGCATGAATGATATATGGGAAGTGAGAAAACCGCTTGCACTAAACAAAAGATTCAGAAAGAACGGGGAATATCAGTTCAGTATTTTTCATATAATGCGCCAGGACCCTTTAAAGTGGGTGATGAGCGCCGGTTTAAGAGTAGAAAAAGTACAATAACTATTGTAATAATTTAACAGATTCCGTATCAGAAAAAGCCCGGCCTGCCGTTAGTATCAAACATTTCTTTATTTTGCATCTCTAATTCTCATTGAAACGGGAACAATAAATACGCTAAACTACTGTATAAGTGAACAAGAAAATATTTTCTATCCTGGCTGCAGGTTTTTTCTCTGTAACCGCAATGGCACAGTCTGAATCCTATGTTCAGCAGGGCGAATTTGGTATTACGGCAGGCGCCGCTCATTATTTTGGGGATCTCAATACAAGAGCCGGCTTCAACAGGCCTAAACCATCTTTCGGGTTGTTTTTCCGCAAACAGTTCAGCAATTATATCGGTGTTCGCATTGCCGGCCGTTATGCACAGCTTGGGTATAGTGACAGGTACAGCAAAAACGATTACCAGCGTACCCGCAACCTGAGCTTTAATACCAATGTATGGGAGATAACTGCGCAGGGTGATTTCAACTTCTTTAAATTTATACCAAACGACGAAAGGTATTTTTATACGCCATATATAACATTGGGTGTGGGTGCTTTCAGCTACGATCCTTATGCTTTCCTGGGTGGTAAAAAAGAATTTTTAAGACCGCTTGGAACCGAAGGGCAAACCATAGGTTACAATGGCAGAAAGCCTTACGGCACAATGTCACTCTGTATTCCGTTTGGCGTAGGTATCAAATACAATCTTACAGAAAAGCTGAATCTTTCTTTCGAAATAGCACACCGCTTTACGTTCACCGATTACCTGGATGATGTAAGTTCTACTTATATCGGCGCAGATAAATTCCCTGCTACCGGTAATGGCCCTACAGCTGCTTTGTTGCAGGACAGGAGTTATGAAATCGATCCGAACAATATTATTGGTGTGGAAGGCCGCCAGAGAGGCAATGCCAAACAAAAAGATCAATACATGATCGTGGAGTTCGGGCTTTCCTTCAATATCGGAAGCTACAGGTGTCCTACAGCTAACTAATCATTTAGCAATAACATTTATAAAGGAAGGGATTCAATTTTGAATCCCTTCCTTTTACATATACAATAGAGCCTTATCGCCTATATTGTATTGTAACCATTCTTCGGCTCCGTAGGAGCCTCCTGTTTCTAATCCCAAAATATAAACAAAAGGTTTCCCAACTCCGTAGGAGTTTCCTGTTTAGGGATCACATAATTTTACAGGTAGCTCCTATGGAGCTGGCGTCAATTCCTGTTTAAAATTCTAAAACAGGCTGTGCCGACGGTGCAAAGCATAGATTGTTAGTTAATTCCCGGTAACCTGGCCGTAGTTTCAACCGGAAGAACGCACCAGGCTCACCCTGTGTTTCTGCCCAACGCCGCATTTAATATGGATTTCCCCTAAAATTTATTACTTTCGCAGCCGAAAAGTCAGGCCCTGAGCCTGACTGCTCATTTTATAAATCATATGAGTTTAAAGGATAGTATTATTAAAGAAGCCTTGCCAAAGCATATTGCCATCATCATGGATGGTAACGGCCGCTGGGCACAGGAGCAGGGCGAAGACCGCCTTTTCGGCCATCTTCATGGCGTGGAAAGTGTAAGGGATATTGTAGAAGGCGCTGCCGAGCTCGGTATTGGTTACCTTACCCTGTATGCATTCAGCACGGAGAACTGGGACAGGCCCGAATACGAAGTAAGCGGTTTAATGGAGCTGCTTGTAGATACCATCCGCAAAGAAGTACCGACCCTCAATAAAAATAATATCAAGCTGCATGTGATCGGTGACATGAACATGCTGCCGGAAAATGCCCGCCGGGAACTCGGGGAAGCACTTGCCGAAACAAGCACCAATACTGGCTTGCAGCTCATTATGGCATTAAGCTATAGCAGCAGGTGGGAACTGGTGAATGCTGTAAAAAACATAGCGCTGGATGTACAGGCAGGAAAAATAGACGCCGGCAAAGTAGACCAGGATACCCTGCAGCAATACCTTGCCACCAGCCAGTTTCCCGACCCGGAACTGATGATAAGAACAAGCGGCGAATACCGTATCAGCAATTTCTTACTGTACCAGCTGGCTTATGCCGAGCTGTACTTTACCAATACCCGCTGGCCCGACTTCCGCAAGGAGAATTTGTACGAAGCCATCGTGGATTTCCAGGGAAGGCAACGCAGGTTTGGTAAAACAGGGGAACAAATTACAAATAATCAATCTTCAGCCAGCTGAAATGCAGCTATAGCCCGCTTTACAGGGGTGATTTAGGATGAGGTTAACAAATAGTTTTCATTAATGGGCTTAATTTGCCGCACGTAAAAAAATATTGATGCAACGGAACTTTTACCAAAACGCACTACTAGTTTTTGCTTTTCTTTTTACAGGTTTCCAGGTTACAGCCCAGGTTAGCGCCGACACAACTCCGGTATCAATAAACCCGGCATTGCAGGGTATATACGATTCAAAATACCCCAAAGAATATACCATCGGCGGTATTACCGTTACCGGCGCAAGGTCTTTTGATCAGAATCTTATCGTTTCTATTTCAGGATTGGCCGTTGGCGATAAAGTACAGATCCCCGGTACCGACGTTTTTGGTAAAGCCATTACCAAACTCTGGAAACAAAGCCTTGTATCAAATGTAGAGATCAACCTCCTTCGCCTGGAAGGCAACCTCATCTTCCTGGAACTGAAAGTAACAGAACGACCAAGGCTGCTCGACTACCGTTTTGTAGGTGTAAAAAAAGGAGAAAGGGACGATCTTACTACCAAAGTAGCATTGGCAAAAGACAGGGTGGTCAGTGAGAATATGAAACTCACCGCCTTGGAAGCCATCAATAAATTTTACTACGGCAAAGGGTTCAGGAATGTAAAAGTAGACATGAAGGAAGAGCCTGTGAGCGGTACCAATAACTCTGTGATCCTTACTTTCTACATTGATAAAGGAAAGAAGGTCCGCATCAACTCCATCAACTTTACCGACAACTATACCGTACAGGATCAAAAGCTTAAGAAGCAAATGAAGGGCACCAAGGAAATGACCCGCATTACTTTGTTCCCTCAAAAAATAGTTAGTCCTTACAGCGACTCTTCAGGCCAAACACAAAAGTTCAAAGACTACCTGAAGGATATGGGTTTCCTTACGCCTTCCAAAACAAAAGATATCATTGAACCTTATTTCCGTTTCAAGCTGTTCAGCTCTTCTAAATTCAATGAGACAAAATATGCTGAGGATAAGGAAAGATTATTGGGTTACTACAACTCAAGAGGGTATAGGGATGCAAGCCTTGTTGCTGATACGCAGTTCTACGATCTTAAAGGCAACCTCAACATCGATATCAAAGTAAACGAAGGACGCAAATATTATTTTGGTGATATTACCTGGAAAGGAAATACCAAGTACAGCGATTCTATCCTCAACATATTATTAGGTATCAAGAAAGGCGATGTTTACAATCTTGAAACACTTAATAAAAGACTCGGTAAACAATTATCTGCCGAAGGCGGTGATATCGGAAGCCTGTACATGGATGATGGTTACCTCTTCTTCCGTTCCGATCCTGTAGAAACAGCGGTGTACAATGATACCATCGATTTCGAGATCCGCATGACTGAAGGTCCGCAGGCGGTGTATGGCAACATTACCGTATCGGGCAACGACAAAACAAAGGACTATGTAATATTAAGAGAGCTGAGAACGATACCAGGTGAAAAGTTCAGCCGTTCGGATATCATCCGTACACAAAGGGAATTGGGCCAGCTCGGCTTTATCAACCCGGAAACCATTAACCCGAACGTGGTGCCGAATGCAGACAACGGAACGGTAGACATCAACTGGCAGGTGGAAGAAAAATCTGCTGACCAGCTTGAGCTTTCTGCAGGTTTCGGTGGTGGTATCGGTTTAACGGGTACGCTCGGTGTTACTTTCAACAACTTCTCTATTAAAAATATCGGCAAAAAATCCAGCTGGGATCCGCTGCCAACCGGCGACGGCCAAAAGCTCAGCGCAAGGATCCAGTCGAATGGTAAAGCCTACAGGTCTTACAACTTCTCTTTCACCGAACCATGGTTGGGTGGCAAGAAAAGGAATTCATTCAGCGTAAGCTATTACAATACCAAATACTCCAATGCATATGATTCATTGGGCAGGTATTGTAAATCATGCGGCGATAATTCTTATGTTAAAACAGTGGGTGTAGGTATATCGCTTGGTAAACAATTGAAATGGCCTGATGACTATTTCAACCTTGTATATACCCTCAACGTTCAGCAATACAAACTGAAGAATTACGACAGGCTTTTTGCAGGTTTGTCTGATGGTACTTCTACCAATATCAGTTTAAAACTGACCTTGTTGCGCAGCTCTGCGGGACCTAACCCGATATTCCCTACAAGTGGTTCCAACTTCATGTTGAGCGGGCAGTTCACTTTGCCTTACTCATTGCTGGGCATGACCTCTACAACAGACAACCAGTATAAATTGCCTGAGTTCCATAAATGGCGCATGAATGCAGAATGGTATGTGCCGATCGGCAGGGCAAGAGGTGCGGATAAGAACAGGCAGTTTATCCTGAAAGCTTCTGCCAAGTATGGTTTCATCGGCAGGTACAATTCTAAATTGGGTATCTCTCCGTTTGAACGCTTCCAGGTGGGTGACGCAGGTTTAAGTAATACACAGGCATTACTTGGTTACGATATCATTGCACACAGGGGTTATCCTGTTTACAGCAGCTCTGATCCAAGGGTTAATCCTGATGGTATACAACCAACTGAATACTTTACCATCTTCAATAAATATACTGTTGAAATGAGGTATCCGTTCAGCACGGGCGCAAGCAGCACCATCTATGGTCTTACATTCTTTGAAGCAGCCAATGGCTGGTACGACTTCAAGAGCTATAATCCATTCAAGCTGCGTCGTTCGGCCGGTGTAGGTATGCGTTTCTTCCTGCCTATGTTTGGTTTGCTCGGGTTTGACTATGGTGTAGGCTTTGACAGGTACAACCAGTCTTCAGGCTTGAAAGGAGCGGCTAAATTTACCTTTATGTTAGGCCAGGAACCTGAGTAAAAATTAAGTTTTTATTTAAATCATTAATTGTTTATTTGTAAAAAAAGTACAAATGAAAAAAATAGCTTTACTCGCCCTCGCCCTGTTCTTTGCAGGCTTAGCCACACGGGCACAGCGTTATGCTGTGATCGATTCCAAATATATACTGGAAAAATTACCTGAATACAAGGAAGCCCAAAAGAAACTGGATGACTTCAGCCGCTTATGGCAGCAGGAACTTGACCAGAAACAGGCAGCTGTAGATAAAATGTACAAGGATTATGATGCAGAGCAGGTAATGCTGCCCGATAACCTTAAAAAGAAAAGGGAAGATGAATTGTACAACAAGGAAAAAGAATTAAGAGACCTGCAGCGCAAACGTTTTGGTTTTGAAGGCGACCTGTTCAAAAAAAGGCAGGAACTCATAAAGCCTATACAGGACAGGGTTTACAATGCAGTTCAAAAACTGGCTGTGGATAAACAATACGATTTTATATTAGACAAAAGTGAAGGAATAACCGTTATATTTGCCGACCCCAAACTGGATAAAAGCGAAGAAGTGCTCAAAAACCTGGGTGTTAAATAAATGGTAATGGATGCGACAGGTGCAGCATAGTTTGTGAAAAAACAACCAATAATTGATCAGTCAAAAAATAAAAAACTAAACAAGTAAAAAACACAATTCACACGATGAAAAAATTGATTGTAGCGGCGGTAATGGCATTAGGCGTTTTTAATGCATCTGCACAAAACAAAATTGGTTATATCAATACCGATGAACTGATCGGCGTTATGCCGGAAACGGATAAGGCAGATAAAGAAATGGATGAATACCGTCAGTCACTGGCTGTACAGGGACAGGATATGATGAGGGACCTGAGTTTTAAAGACAGCGTGTTTGTGAAAGATTCTGCAAAGTATTCTCCAAGCATGAAAGAGATCAAAAGAAAAGAATTGGTAGACCTGTATCAAAAAGTACAAAACTGGCAAAACCAGGCGCAGGAAATGTACAACCAGGAAGCACAGAAAAAATTGATGCCTATCAGGAACAAAGCGCTGGATGCTATCAAAGCAGTAGCTAAAGAAAGCGGTTACACTTATGTACTGGATATCAATTCAGTGATCGTAGCGCCTCCCGGCGACGATATGTTGTCGCTCGTTAAAAAGAAATTAGGTATTAAGGATACACCGCCAGCACCAGGTGGAGCGCCAAGAAACTAATTAAACATAAAATATCATAACAAAGCCTCCGAATGCCGGGGGCTTTGTTATTTTTACAGGATGAACAGCAACTCAATAGGAGTTTTTGACAGTGGTTACGGCGGATTAACAGTACTGAAAGAAATTGCCAAACATCTTCCGCAGTACGATTACCTGTATATGGGTGATAATGCCCGTGCGCCTTATGGCCCCAGGAGCTTCCAGCAGGTATATGAATACACGCTGGAAGCGGTGGAATGGTTCTTTCAACAGGGATGCCCGCTGGTGATACTGGCGTGTAATACTGCTTCTGCAAAAGCACTGCGCACAATTCAGCAGAACGATCTCGAAAAGATAGCACCCGGCAAAAGAGTGCTCGGTGTAATAAGGCCTACAGCAGAAGTGATCGGTAATTATTCCAAAACAGGGCATGTAGGCGTACTCGGCACCAAGGGAACGGTTTCTTCCGACTCCTATATGCTGGAAATAGAAAAATTCTTCCCCCATATCAAAGTAAGCCAGGAAGCCTGCCCTATGTGGGTGCCGCTCATTGAAAGCAATGAACACCAAAAACCAGGCGCTGATTATTTTGTAAAACAGCATATCAATAACCTGCTGGCAAAAGACGAAAATATAGATACCATTTTGCTTGGTTGCACCCATTACCCCTTGTTAATGAAGAAATTAAGTTGGTTCATTCCCAGTGGGGTGGAAGTGGTGGAACAGGGTAAAATTGTAGCTAAAAGCCTTGTAGATTACCTGGAACGCCACCCTGAAATAGCTGAAAAGTGCAGTAAAGGCGGCAATATAGAGTTCTTTACCACCGGCGATACCACCGATTTTGATGAACATGCTGCTATTTTCTTCGGGCAACCGGTAAAATCAAGCCATTTGGCGTTGTAAACCAATAATTTTTTCCTTTTTCCTTTTTATTTCTGCCATTTGCCCTTACCTTTGCCGTCCTTTCACAATAAGCAGGGATGGTGCCCCGCTGATGAAAAACGAAACAATATTTTGTAAAAGGAAAATTTTAATAAAATGCCCGGTAAAAAAAGAACATACCAACCCCACAAACGTCGTAGGAAATCTGTACACGGATTCCGTGAGCGTATGAGCACTGCCAATGGCCGTAAAGTTTTGGCAAGCCGCAGAGCAAAGGGTCGTCATAAACTGACCGTTTCTGATGAGCATGGTTCTAAAAAATAAACATTGATCGCCCTTCGGGCAGATTCTTTGATATACTATTAGCTTCCGTTTTTAACGGGAGCTTTTTTAATTTTATACCGGTTGAACGATCAGCAACGATACTATTTCAGGAAAGAAGACAAGCTCAAGAGCAGGAAAGCTATTGAGCATTTGTTTGCCAAAGGCAAAAGCTTTTCCAATTTTCCTTTCCGGGTAGTGTGGATCCCTGCAAATGAAAAAGCAACCCTGCAGGCCGGGGTTGGTGTCAGCAACCGAAACTTTAAAAAAGCGGTAGACCGCAACCGCATAAAAAGATTGATGAGGGAAGCCTATCGCCTGCAAAAAAATGACCTGCAGCAACATTTGAAAGATAAGGAACGCTCCATGTCGGTATTTTTTTTGTACCAGGGAAAAGAATTACCCCAATACGAGGATGTGTTTGAAAAGATCGGCACTGCCATTAAAAGACTTATAAAACTAAGCAATGAAAACACTGAAAGACATTCTTAGTTTTCCCTTTATCGCTTTGATAAAAATTTATCAATGGGTCATTTCTCCCATACTTGGCCCCAAGTGCAGGTTTACGCCCACCTGCTCGCAATACGGCATTGAGGCATTTAAAAAATATGGTCCCATTAAAGGCTTTTGGCTTACATTAAAAAGGGTAGGGCGCTGTCATCCCTGGGGCGGGCATGGGCATGACCCGGTGCCGTAATGGTTTAAGCGTTCAAAAGTTCAAGGGTTGGGTTTCAAAGGTTTCATAAGTTTTACAGGTTTACGGCACCTCATCATATCTTATCGTTCATCTCTCATCTCTCATAACTCACTCCATTTTAACAAACCATCCGCCTTCTCTC
>CAYOLS010000101.1:0-11962 GCA_964404845.1 uncultured Ferruginibacter sp.
CCGCATTACAGGCGCTTAGTTTAACAGCGTATTGAACGGGAGGGCTGTTAACATATTCAAAAAATACTGCGGAGGGAGTAAAAATAATTTTATGCCTTATGAATATCTTTATGCAAGACCATCATGGTACAAACCTTAAAAATGAACCTGCATACATATTATTACAGCAAAACAATGTTGCTGGCACTGGTACTTTTGTGCAACTTGCCGGCAAGGTCGCAGGAACCCGCTACCAAAGGCAACGTGGTCATTAAAAAGGAAGATGCCAAAGCAAAGGGCAATACCTATGCGCTGATCACGGGTATTTCAAAATACCAGGCCAACGATAGTTACCAGAATCTCCAGTATGCGGATGCAGATGCGAAAGAATTTTACCGCTACCTCGTTTCCGATAAAGGCGGAAAACTGCCGGGCAACAATGTAGATACGCTTTTCAATGAAAATGCCAACTTCATGGAGTTCTGGAGAAAATTCAACAGGATAAAAGAGAAGCTCCAGAAAAATGATGTGTTCTATATTTATTTCTCCGGCCATGGCGACGCTTACCGGGCTGACGAAGCGTACCTGCTTGCTTATGATGCACCCGCAGGCAACGACCGCAACAACTATTCAACAGGTGTTGGCCTTATAGATATCCATAAGCTCAAGGTCCGCATCCAGGAAATTACCGGCAATGGCACACAGGTGATCCTCATCACAGATGCCTGCCGTACCAATGAATTGCCCGGGAAAGGCGAAGGGCAGGCCATTTCTTATCAACAGATATTTGAACGCAAGGCAGGTGAAGTGCAGCTGATATCCTGTGCCAGCAACCAGGTAAGCTTTGAAGGTTCGCAATGGGGTGGGGGAAGAGGACTATTCTCCTGGCATTTGATCAATGGATTAAGAGGTATGGCTGATACAGAGCCGGAAGACGGGGAAGTAACGCTGACCGAGCTATATGATTATGTAAAGAAAAATGTGAACAAAGCATCTTACGATGCTTCCACAAAAAAATTCAGGCAGACGCCGCAATACTGCTGTAATGATAATGATGCTTTTGTGATCGCTAAAGTAGACAAGACAGAAAAGGAAAAACTGATCGCACAATTACAGGCCGGCGTTTCTTACTCACCTGATAAAGCAGATTTTGCTGCCAATAAATCTGTCCACCTTGGAAGCGCTATGAAGGAAGCCGGCATGGATGATCTCTATCGGCAGTTTTTAAAAGCACTGAACGAAGACAGGCTGATAGAACCGGGCGGTGCCAATGATGTGCTTCAAAAAATACTGGCAAGAAAAGAAACAACCAAGGAGCTGGCTGACGAATTGAAATTTACTTTAAGCAGCAAGCTGATGACGGATGTAACAAAAGTGATCAACACTTACCTGCACGCCGGCACCAACAATAATAATTATACCTACGATTTTTTCATGGAAGCTGCGAAAAAATTGCGGCTGTTCTCCATAATTGCAGATACCAATTATTACAACCCACTTGATGTAAAAGTGAACCTGCTTTTTTTGGAAGGACATTCCAAATGGCTTTCCTATAATACAGACGACCTGCGGTATGCGCTTGCAAAAGTAGATAGCGCCGTGAGCTTAAAGCCGCAGGCGGCTTACCTCTACAACCTGAAAGGACTGATGCATATTGCATTGAACCAACTGGAAGCAGGTAAAAATGCTTTGAAAAAAGGAATTGCCCTGGCGCCTAACTGGCTATACCCTTACCACAATATGGGCAGTGCGCTGACCAGGCAATTTAAATACGATAGTGCCCTGATCTATTATAAAAAAGCATTGGTGCTGGATTCCAATTACCAGACCACTTATGGTGGTATTGCTGCTTTGTATATCAGTAAGAGAAACCTGGATTCTGCCATGTTGTGGACCAAAAAAGGTTTGACGAAAGATGCTACAGATGCATCACTATGGACCCAGTTAGGCAATTTGTATTATCATAAAAAGCAATGGAAGGATGCGATGGCAGCTTACCAGAATGGCATTCATTTTAACCCAAAATACTTGTATGCACAGGAAGGCGCATTGCGGGTGCACCTCTACGATTTCAAAAGCAATGACAGTGTGAGCTATTATGTAAGAAAAATGATCGCCGCAGATTCGCTTAATCCTGCCACTTACACAAGCCTCGGCATAATTTATACAGAGTTTGGCTGGAATGATGAAGCATTGAATATGCTGAACTATTCTGTTGAACTGGATAGCCTCAACCCTGAAGCCTGGAAAGCGGCGGCTCAAACCTACAAAGCAATGGGCAAGGATACTGCTGCGATCAATATGCTGGGCATGGCATGGAAAATAGACAGCACGGATGTTGGCACTAATAATGAGCTGGGCAATCTTTTCTTCAAGCTGGAGAATTATGAAACGGCAAAATTCGTTTTTGAAAAAGCTATCAGGGGAGATCCTGAAAACGCTGTCTTGTTGTGCAACTACGGCATAGCAGCACAATACAATAAAGAACCAATGTTGGCGGAAACATATTACCGGAAAGCATTGGACAAGGACAAAAAGAATACAGGCGCTTATTACCAGTTAGCCACATTGTACGTTGATAGCAAACCGGATGAAGCAGTTGAAAATCTTGCACTTGCTGCGCAGTATGGTGGTTATACAAAAGCTGATATTGAAGCTGACCCTGTACTTGCTCCTTTAAAGAACCATAAAGGGTACAAAGCTTTATTGCAGAAACTGAAATAGAAACATCGTAAAATAAAAAGGCGCAAGCTCCGGGGAGTTGCGCCTTTTATTATTGCTCTATCAAATTATAAAAGGTTGGGCTGGTAAACTTTTACATTACCATCGTTCTCGCTGCTTACGATCAGCAGGCTTCTTTTTGTAGGGCTTTTTTCTGCAGGTACAAACATTACGCCTTCAGGTGCGTCACCTGTGGCAAGTATTTGCAGGAATACAGGAGCCGTAGGATCAGTAACGTCGTAAATAGCTACTGCATCTGCTCTTTCCATGGCAACAAAAGCTACGGTTTTGTGACCTACTTTGCCAATGCAGATACCTTCCGGCTCAACAGCTTTATCATCGCTACGGGCATCATCATAATAGCCTGCAATTTTTGCTTTATTGTCCAGTTCGTTTTTGCTGTCAAATATTTGTGCGCCGGTATTACCATTCCAGATGCTGAATGACCTTGCGCCAAACGAATACAATACATCGTAATCACCATCATTGTCTGTATCACCTAATGTAGAAGTTACATTCAGTCTTCCCATTTGTGCATCCAGCTTTAAGTTGGCAGCATTAGGGAAAGCCGTAGCATCCAGGTTCAGGCTCTTAACCCGCTTTGCTTCGGTTAAAGCGCTGTATTCCCTTGCATCACCTTCGTTGGCAGTGAATAAATAAGGAATACCATTTTTTTCAAGCACAGCAATTGCGTCCGGCATATAAATACCTTTTACCGGCCATGTGCCCAAGTTGGCAACAGCACCATCTGCATCGCTCACATCGATAGCATTGGCAGCGAGACTGTAATCTTTAAAACCTAAAGGAAAAATATTGGTGATAGATTTACCGGTGATATTGATCTTGGCAATTGCATTGTTCTCCTGCAGGGTCACCCATGCAGTTTTTGAATCGGATGAAACAGTGATGTATTCCGGCTCCATATCTTTTACAAAATCATTGCCTACGCCGAATACTCTTAAACCCTGCGCTTTCAAAGCAGCTTGCTGTGCAGCAAACGGGGCAAAGTCAAGCGTAGTTACTGCATAGTTATTTTGTACATCTATAATAGAAACTGTTCCGGCAGGATCAACGGTGTACGTATCATTCGGTTCGCCTTCATTGGCAGTAAGAATATATTTGCCATCTTTTGAATAAGTGATCATATCCGGTAGCGCTCCAACAGTAATTACTTTTACTTCTGCATAATCGCTGGTATTGAATACTACTACTTTGCCATTATCTGTTTTTACTGTTCCTTCAATGGCTGCGGCTACTTTACCAGCAAATACATCGACACTATTCACCAAACCACCATACAAGGCAATATTAATAGTGTGGATCTTTACCGGGGCAGCAGGATTTTGCATGTCCAGTACATCTACCTGGTTGCCACCGGCGCTGTTGTTTACAACAAAGAGTCTTTTAGTAGCCGGGTCGTAGGCAGAAATTTCAGCAGCACCCAGTCCGCCGATATTGGTAGTACTGACCAGGTTGAAGGAAGCTGCATCTTCATTAACAAAAAAACCGGGGTTGTCATTTTTTTCGCAGGCGGCAAAGGTTAGCGCAAGTCCTGCAGCAAGAATAGTTTTGAATCGCATATTTAATTTTGCTGCGAATCTTCAAATTTGAATGTTAAGCCATCATGAATTGAATATGATGGCAATGTTAAATGTACTGCGTATTCAAATGATCAACGGGTAACAATTATTCTTTCCCAATCAGGGTGGCGCTTGATATAAGCCACAACGAACGGGCAAAGCGGGATCAGTCCCAGGCCGGCATCTTCAATATGTTTCAATGTTTTTTCTACAATGGCAGTACCAACACCACGGCCTTCCAGTGCAGGAGATACTTCGGTATGCAGTAAAGCAATAGCGTCGCCATTGATCTCGTATTCAATAAAAGAGAGATGATTCTCAAATTTCATTTCAAAGCGGTTTTCTGCTTTGTTATCGTGTAATGCGATATTTTCAAATTCAGGTTTCATAATTAATGAGCTAAAATGTTTAATAATTTAAAATTCCGAAAACGCCATTCCTGTAATCTTCCATGGCCTGGTTTATTTCTTCCATGGTGTTCATTACAAAATTATCCTTTGCTGCTATAGGTTCATCAATGGGTTCGGCTGATAAAAATAACAATTGAACATCTTCTTCGGCACACAATATTATCTCGTCGTTTTCCTTTTCAAAAACCACCAGCTGGTGCTCTTCTACAGATTCCTGGTTCACATTGAGCCTGCCTTTGATAATGTACAACAAAGACCAGTAACCGGGGGTAGCCGGCAGTAACATCCTGTTGCCACCTTCAATATTGCCGTTGATAATGATAACCGGCGTAAAACTTTTTAAAGGGCCTGTTCTGCCGTCTGCACTACCCACTGATAATTTTAAATGAACGCCTTCCTGCTCAAATACTTTTGGCTGTTCGTTTTCTTTGGCCGTTTGGTAAAACGGATCGGTGAGTTTTTTGTTTTGTGGTACATTGATCCAGAGCTGTATAAATTCCTGTACGCCACCATTCTTTAAGATCTCTTCTGAAGGCCCTTCGCTGTGCAGCAAACCTTTTCCTGCGAACATCCATTGCACATCGCCTGCTTTTACGGTTTCGCTATGTCCTGCATTGTCCTGGTGAAAACCTTCGCCCTGCAGCATAACGGTTACCGGTGCAAAGCCCCTGTGCGGGTGCGGGTGTATCCTTGCCTCCGAGCCCGGCTTTACTGTTTTAGGCGTTTGGTGATGCAGTACGATAAAAGGATTGGCAAAACGAAATTCCGCATGCGGCAAAGGTTGCAATACGGTTTCTTCTTTGGTGATCTGCTTTTCTCTTCCTTTGAGAATGTGTTCTATTTTTTTCAACATAGGTGCAAGTTCGAAAGTTCAAGGTTTAAAGTTCAATTTGTTACGGGTTGCGTGTTAGTTCTTAACCCGTAACATACAACCCGTAACCCGCAACAATATATTTACGCTTGCTTCACCAACTGTATCTCTCCTTCATATTTCACTTCTTCGCCGAGCATAACGCCACCGGTTTCCAGCGCTGCATTAAAGTTAATGCCCCAGTCTTTACGGTTGAGCTTTCCGGCAAAAGAAAAACCTGCTTTTACATTCCCGTATGGATCTTTGGTAATACCGGAGAATTCTACTTTTAACGTAACAGGTTTGGTTACATCTTTCATGGTAAGGTCGCCGGTGATCTCCAGGTCATCACCATCTTTTTTTACGGAAGTAGATTTGAAGCTGATGTTGGGATATTTTTCAATTTCGAAAAAATCACCTGTGCGTAAGTGGCCATCCCTTTGTTCGTTGTTGGTAAAGATGGACGCTACATCAATTGTTGCACTGATGTTTGAATTGCTGAAATCATCTGCGCCTGTATCCGCTGTTACATCAAAGCTGTTGAAGCGGCCTGAAACGCTGCTGATCATAAGGTGCTTGATCTTAAATCCTAATTCGCTGTGAGCGGCATCGAGTGCCCATTTTGTTGTTGACATGATTTGATTATTTATGATTAATTGTTAATTATTGATTTTAACCGCTAAGACGCTGAGACGCTGTTTGATTTCAGCGACCTGGCGCCCTTAGCGGTTGACATGCTTAAACCAACTCCCCGTACTTGCCGTTCTGGAATTCTTCTATTGCTTCATATATCTCGGCCTGTGTATTCATTACAAAAGGTCCGTAGCTTGCAATGGGTTCGTTGATCGGTTCTCCACTCATCAGTAAGATCACTGTATCGTCTGTTGCTTCTATATTTATTTCTTCACCTTCATTTTTCATTAACACAAAGCTGTGTTCAGGTGCTGTTTCTCCATTGATGGTCGCTGAGCCTTTGATCAGCAGCAAAGCTGTGTTATGACTTGCAGGAACATTGGTAGTAAATTGTCCGCCTTTGTTCAGTTTGATGTCAAACAGATTTACATCAGTGTAGGTATCAGCCGGGCCTTTGGTACCATTGGCATTACCTGCTATCACATTTATAAGGCCTGCATTATTGGGTAATTCTATCTTGCCCATACCATCGGCAGTCAATGCCTGGTAATGTGCTGCCACGGATTTATCTTTTTTAGGAAGGTTTACCCACAACTGCACCATTTCAAATACACCACCTTTTTTTGAGAACTCCGTTTCGTGGTATTCTTTGTGCAATACCCCTGCACCTGCTGTCATCCATTGTACATCGCCGGGATTGATAACACCGCTGTTGCCGGCGCTGTCATTGTGTGCAACACTACCCTGGTAAGCAATGGTCACTGTTTCAAAACCTTTATGCGGGTGAACATCCACTCCACGGGGCTGATCGGTAGGATCAAAGTTGAAAGCTGCTGCAAAATCGAGCATTAAAAAAGGGCTCATCCTGCGTTGAGAAACATTGCCCCTCGGTATAAAATTGTATACCCTGAAACCATCGCCCACCATACCTGGTTGAGCGGATTTTGTAACGATTCTTTCTATTGACTTTTTCATGATTTATTTTCTCCTATTGTATTTGAATGTTTAATCCTGCGTTTTTTAAGGCATCATCTTTAAAAGAAAAAGCAGGTTTATTTTCTTTTTGTTTGCTGCTGATGGCCTGGGATATTTCTTCAGCCATGTTACGGTTGCTATTGTCGTTTACAAAGACAGTAGTATCGTCTTGCGTACTGAAAATTTTTGTGAGCTTGGCTTTTACAGCTTCGCTTACATCTTCACCGAAGATCACTGCATCAACGGGTGTTTGTAAGAACCGGTCGATAGCTGCTTCTTCGTTGTTGGCAGTAAGGCTGTAAAATTGGTTGCCCAGTGTTTCAACCAGTGCTGTGTGGCGTTGATCGTTTTCGCCGATGACCAGGATGGTTGCTTTGTTCATGTTATCTCCTTTTTTTGATAACACAAAACTACTATGAACGTACAGGGAGTTGCAATAATGTAGGTTAAGGGAAAGACTTAATCTACATTAAGCCTTTTCGACTTCTCGTTTTACCGCCTTCCCGGCAAAATATTTCATTAATAGCTTGTTTGTGACATTCTTTTACGGACACAAGCGTTTTATTTTTAGCCGGGAAGGCGGTAAGACGGAAAGGGATTATTTGGAGGAAGCAGGTTGATTGAGCATTTTGCTGAGGAACTCGGGTGTTACGCCGATATAGGAAGCAATATATTTTTGGGGGAGCTGTTGCAATAAAGAAGGATACAACTCTACAAAATAAGCAAAACGGTCTTTGGCGGGCAGGCTCAGGTTGGCAGAGAGGCGTTGCTGGTAAGCAGACAAGGCATTTTCTGATAAGATGCGGAAGAAGCGTTCAAACTTCGGCACTTCTTCAAAAAGCTGTTCCATAGCATTGCGTGGTATTTCGAGCAGCTCTGTTTCTTCAATGGCATCTATAAATAAATTGCCGGGTTTTTGTTTTTGATAGCTCATGAGGTCGCCGATCCACCAGCCGGAAGGGGCGAACTGGATGATGTGCTCGAAACCGTTCTTATCTACGGAATATAAACGCAATAAACCTGTGAGCACAAATTTTGCGCTGTTGTTGATATCACCTTCCTGTGAAACGTATTGCTTCTTTTTTATTTTCCTGGATTGGGTAAGGGAGAGAAAATAGTTTTCTTCTTCAGTAGTCAGCTGAATGTATTTGGAAATGGATTGCAGTAAGAGTAGGGGTGATTGCATTGATAGTCTTTAGTAACCGCAAAGTACGCAAAGTTTTTTCGCAAAGGATACGCAAAGAATTACAGGTTGTTTACAATTCTTTTAATACCATCTTTTAGCCTCATTACGTTAAAGTTAAGAAGTAAACCAAGTTTATAGTTGCCTAATTTAAGGCAGGTGAGTGTTTGGGCTAAATGAATGTCATTTAAAGCTTCTACACTTTTATTTCTAACACAAGCCTGTTCTCTGCTAAAAGATCAATCCTATAGCCACATTCCGGCCTTACTTGTTCAAAACCCAACGGCATAGCTTTTTCTTTTACGATTCATAGGCCTGACTGGGAAATTTTGTAGTAACGACACTCCTTATAAACATTTTCTAATAGCCCTGGTCCAAGGGATCTATGTACATCCAATGCGAGCCCGATCACTTTATTGGATAATTCATTTTCATTCATAAGGAAGAATTGTGCACGGAAAATAATATTTCTCCCTTCAACTTCAAACGACTGATATGTTCTAAAACCTCTGCGCCGTTTGCGCAACCTTCTTTGCGGTTACAAAAACAAAAAAACCGGCCATCTGACCGGTTCCTAAAATCATTATCTCTATATTTTACTTTTTCCTTGCCATTACCTTCATCGCTGCCGCCACGATAAAATCTGTATCAAGTCCATATTTTGTCAGCAGCTCTGTGGGTTTACCACTTTCACCAAAAGTATCATTGGTACCAATATACTCGATCGGCACAGGATGGTCTTTCGCCGCTACCTGTGCAATACTATCACCCAATCCACCGATGATATTATGTTCTTCTGCTGTAACAGCACAACCTGTTTTTTTGATAGATGCCAATACAGCTTCTGTATCCAAAGGTTTGATGGTATGTATGTTGATCAGGTCAACGCTGATGCCTTTTTCTTCTAAAATACGTGCTGCTTCCACTGCTTTCCAAACAAGATGACCGCAGGCAAAAATGCTCACATCTTTTCCTTCGTTCATTACCTGTGCTTTGCCTAAAACAAAGTCTTCTTCTTTGGTGAAGATCGGCCACACAGGACGACCAAAACGGAGGTACACAGGTCCTTCATGATCTGCAATGGCCTTGGTAGCTGCTTTTGTCTGGTTGTAATCTGCAGGTACTATTACGGTCATGCCCGGCAGCATTTTCATCATGCCGATGTCTTCCAGTATCTGGTGGGTAGCACCATCTTCGCCTAATGTAAGTCCCGCATGTGAAGCGCAGATCTTTACATTTTTACCGCTGTAGGCAATGCTCTGGCGGATCTGGTCATACACACGGCCGGTGCTGAAGTTGGCAAAAGTAGTGGTATAAGGAATTTTTCCGCCGATGGTAAGGCCTGCAGCCATGCCCATCATATTGGCTTCTGCAATACCTACCTGGAAAAAACGCTCAGGAAATTCTTTCATAAAACCACCCAGCTTTAAAGAGCCTGCCAGGTCGGCCGTAAGGGCCACTATATTTTCATTGTTGCGGGCAGCTTCCAGTATGCCGTCGCCAAAACCGCTGCGGGTATCTTTATTCCCGGTAACTTCTATTTTGCTCAACATGATCCGATAGATTTAATTGGGTCGCAAGATAAGTTAAAAGGTTTAAAAGGTTCGAGGGGTTGGGAGGGTTTTAAAAGTTGAAGAGGAGGAGGTTAGGGGTTTGAGGTTTAATGTTCGAAGTTCAAGGCTCAAAGTTCAACGGTTCAACGATTTGACCAGCTCCGGAGGAGATCCTCTTAATAAAAAAATGAATATGTTAACCCGGCTCCTACGGAGCCAGCTTTTTTTCGATAATGTTTTCAAGGTAACTCCTACGGAGTTGACCGTTCCTATCCAACTATACGTTTCTATAAATAGGGTATCCCTACGGGATAAGGGTCATCTTATAGTTCATAGTTCATATCTCATCACTCTTAACTTCTCCCCGCCAGCTTCTTCTCCCAATCCCACGCCGTTCGCATCATATCTTCTAAATTATACTGGCAGGTCCAGCCCAATTCGTTCACTGCTTTATCATTGTTGGCATAAATAGCTACCACATCGCCGGCACGGCGGGGGCCGATGGCATAGTTCAGCTTTTCGCCGCTTACTTTTTCAAAAGTCCTGATCACTTCCAGCACGGTAGAGCCATTGCCGCTGCCAAGGTTAAATATATCACAGTTGGTCTTGTTCTTTTTTTTCACCAGGTAATTCAGTGCCAGCGTATGTGCATGGGCAATATCACTTACATGGATATAATCTCTCACGCAACTGCCATCTCTTGTATCATAATCATCTCCCCAAACCTGCATCTGTGGTAGCTTCCCGATGGCTGTTTGTGTGATGGCAGGAACGAGGTTTGCCGGGCGACCGATGGGCACTTCGCCGATCAGGTTGCTGGGATGTGCTCCCACCGGGTTGAAATATCTTAGTAAAATGGCCTGCTGGTCTTTTAAGCTGTTCATCACCTGCTGTACAATGGCTTCGCCCATTTGCTTGGTGCTGCCATAAGGACTTTCGGCAGGTTGTTGCGGAGTGGCTTCCGTTACAGGGATCTTATCAGGATTGCCATACACCGTGCAGGAAGAAGAAAAAACAAAATGCGGTACATTAAATTCTGCCACGCATTTTAAAATATTTACGAGCGAGTTATTGTTGTTCTCGAAGTATAATAATGGATTGCCTACCGATTCGCCCACAGCTTTATAAGCTGCAAAATGGATGATGCCTTGTATATCAGGATTTTCCTGGAAGATGGCACGGGTATCTTCAAAATCGCAAAGGTCAACAGGGTAGGTCTTGATCTTTTTGCCGATGATGGTTTCCACGGCATTCATCATGTTGGGATTGCTGCGGCTGTTATTGTCTACATTGATCACTTCATAACCATTCTGCACCAGGTCCACAATGGTGTGAGACCCGATAAAACCTGTACCGCCCGTTACCAATATTTTCATAGTATCTTTTTTATTGCTGCAAAGAAAACAAAAATCGCTCAACACATGCTGAGCGATCCTTAATTATTTTATGTGTATAATATTAGAAATGAAGCACATTATGCAGCAACAGGTAAACCAGTGCTGCCAGGCCGCCGCTCACAGGAATGGTAAGTATCCATGCCCAGATAAGGTTTACAGTAACACCCCAGCGAACCGCACTTAAACGCTTGGTAGCACCCACACCAATGATGGCACCGGTGATGGTATGCGTGGTGCTCACGGGAGCACCGAGGTTAGCTGCGGTAAACAAGGTAATGGCACCGGCAGTTTCCGCACAAACACCTTCCAGTGGTGTCACTTTTGTGATCTTGGTTCCCATGGTCTTTACGATCTTCCAGCCGCCGCTCATGGTACCCACACCGATGGCAGTATAACAAGCCAGGGGTACCCAGTCGGGCATATGCTGAAAATCCGGGATCTGTCCGCCTGCTATCAAAGCGGCAGAAATGATACCCATTACTTTTTGGGCATCTGCACCACCATGACCAATGCTGAACACGGCCGAAGAAACCAGCTGCAGTTTTTTATACATGTTACTGGTGCGGTAAGCATTTTCGCCCCTCAGGTAGTTGTAGAAATAAGATCCTACGAATACCACACCGAGTACCAGCAATGCCCATTTTTCAAATTCCTTTTTAAAAGGTATGAACAGTACACAGG
>CAYOLS010000102.1:0-11895 GCA_964404845.1 uncultured Ferruginibacter sp.
TTGTGCTGGTGTTCAGCGGGCTGCCTAAAAACTGTACGGTGTTCGATCTTAAAGAAGTGATCCCGGAGCCGGATGGCTTTGAAATAAAAAACATCCGCAGGAATAATACGGATGTTTATCATGTAAGTTTTAACTGATAAAATGAATAGCCTTGGGCTTAAGCCCAAGGCTATTCATTTTATAATTTAGAAGTGATCTCTTCGCTCAGCGGTGTAACCTTACTGGGAAAATAAGCGATCATATTTCCTTTTTCATCGATCAGGAACTTATTGAAATTCCATTTTATCTCAGCGTCTAGCACGCCATTCTGCGTTTTTTCTGTGAGCCAGTGATAGATGGGCGCCATATCGTCCCCTTTTACAGAAACCTTTGCAGCCATGGGGAAAGTAACGCCATAGTTCTTTTCGCAAAAAGCAGCGATCTCCGTGTTGGTGCCGGGTTCCTGCGAACCAAAGTTGTTGGCCGGGAAGCCCACGATCACCAGTTTGTCTTTGTACTGCAGGTACAGCGCTTCCAGTTCTTTGTACTGGGGCGTATAACCACATTTGGACGCAGTGTTAACCACCAGTATCTTTTTGCCTTTGAAGCTGGAGAAATCAATGATACCACCTTCCAGGCCTTCTACTTTAAAATCGTAAATAGATTTTGCTGCAATTTGTTGTGTGCAGGCAGGAGCTGTTGTTTCTCTTGTTGCTGAATTTACAAAACCGGTCAACAGCGCTGCGGACAATGCCAGTACTTTTATCATGAGTTTAATTTTTTGAGTAATTGTGAGTACAAAAATAATACCTTAAAAGAAACGAAGGTTTTATCATTTTGGTTGTCGCTTAACCGCAAAGGCGCAAATAAAATCAATCAAATCATGACAATCATGAAAATCTGCGTTCCAAAATATTCTTATTGTTTTTCATAACAACCCATATCAGGTAAACCAACGGGCCTGTTTTGATTATCCAGGTCTTTGGTAATAGTTGTAGCTACGCCTGCATCCACACCCGGTGCAGGAGATTTGGTATGCCTGAAATCGTAATACCTGTTGGTAACATCAATGCTGTCGAACAGCGGGTCCTGGTTTTTGATGGCGTTGGTGAAAGTAGTATTGGCAGGATCAACATCAGCACGGTACAGGCTGTTGCTGATATTCACTGCAAAAGGCGTGGCGCCTTCTTTATTGACAATTATTTCATTTTCAACAAAGCCATTATCGCCCCAGAAAATACAATTGGTAAATGCCGCTTGCAAATTATTAGCTACAGGGTTGCCGCTTACAACGGTATAATTGGAAAGAGAAAGCACCGGCGTTTTATGCAATAAAAAATTATTGGAAAAAGAAGCGGCTGTGCAATGCGTGAAAACATAATTTCCGCCGCCCTGCACAAAAATATTATTGGCGCAGTTGCTGATAAGCAGGTTGCTTGCTGTAATACTGCTGTTGCTGGCGAAAATGCCTGCATCAAAAGCATTGTCTATAATGCACTGCTGCATCGTAAGCTTGGGCGCTGCATTGCTGGCAGGCTGATCCACTACAATTGCCTGGTAAGCATTTTTAACATCCACAAACTGCATAAAATTGTTAATGCTGCTGCTGCGGAAAATAATGCCGGGCCATCCTGCGGGGAAATCCCTGTAAGGAACATCCAGCCGGTCGCCGGCAAAAATTATTTTATTGCTGACCGTACCCGTTGCATTCAAAGTGCCATCCACAATGATGGGCGCATTGGCATGCGCATAAATTTTTGTCCCCGGCAAAATGCTGAGCGTTACACCTGGCGCTATATTTAAAAAATCAAGGATCACATACGGTCTCGTATTATCCCATGTAGTATTGCTGCTGATAATGCTGCCATTCATGAAGCGGGCATTTTGCCCGTAAGCTTCCAGCTGCACCCAGCGTTGGTTGCCGTTATATTGTACCGAAATGCTGTCGCTTAAAATAAAAGGAAGATTGGCTGTAGTAGGATCAACCGTTACAGAAACAAAAATATAAATGCTGTCTTCAGCGGCGATGTCGATATTGTTCAGCTCATTGGCCGCAATGCCATTGATGTTTATTTTAAAAGGGGAGCTGTTGCCGCCCATGAGTTTTACATTGGATAAGCGTAGCATCTGCTCATTGTCATTCCTTATTTTGAAAGACTGGGTTACAGAACCTATGCTGGTAAACACCGTATCAAACCGCAGTGAATCGGTACTGATATTCAGCCGGGCATCGCCGCTTGTAATGAATGAATCTTTTTTGCAGGAAAAAAATGCAAGCGCTATTAATAAAAAGCTCAGGGGCAATAATTGTTTCATCAAAACAAATCTACAATAAACTTGCGGCTGCCGTTATTTTTAATTTTAGATAGTGTCTCAGTTTGAATTTCAAATATAAAAGAAATGTCAGCCTGAGCTTGTCGAAGGCGGGGTGTTATTCATGATCTGATACCGGCTTCCACAATCCCGATAACTATCGGGACTGACAGTAGTTTCAAATTGAGACACCTACCAATCTTTATGGATCTTTTTTAATTCTATTGTCCAGTCCGGGCCGCTTTCAATTGTATATTTCTCTGCAAAATTCCCCATATTGATCGCCACAGAAAAATTGAGCAGGCTATTTAGATAACTCACAGGTGCTCCTTCGGGCACAGCCGAAAAAGTATTGGCATATAAAACAGAACCCTCGTACAACAGCTTTGACTGGTGAAAGATGCGCACCTGCACCGTATCATTCAAACGAATGCCGGCCTGCACCAGTAATGACTTGCCGATATTGCTCCATACATTACCATATTGTATATCCAGTATGTTGATAGTACCTTTTACAACACCGTTTTCCAAAGCCGCCTTTTGATAAGAAATAGCAACAACTGCCGGCGGCAATAATTTTCCAACACCTTCAAATGTTATTTTACCCGCAGCCAGCCGGGCGCCTGTATAGCTGTACACATCTCTTCCATGAAAAGTATAGGAACCGGCAGAGCCTGGCAGGCGGTTTATTTTTTCGTCGATCTGTCTTACCGCCTTAATGCCCATTTGCTGCGCAACAAGGGTAAGCGTTCCGTTATCAGGCGAAACAAAAAAATAACCATTGCTTGTTTGTAATACTACCAATGCTTTTCCAGAAGCAGGATAAATATTTCTGCAACAAACCCGCCAACGGTAGGACAGCAATTATTTACCGGTGATAGCCAGCGTTGCAAGGCTGATGGTAACGGCGGGGATCTTCAGCAATGACTGTGCGCAGGCTTCAAGGGTGGCGCCGGTGGTGATCACATCATCCACCAGCAAAATATTTTTGCCCTGTAATTTTCCGGGGTGCAGAACGCTGAAGCTGTCTTCTACATTTTCCCAACGTTCGGTGCGGTGTTTCTTTGTTTGGGTATCGGTGTATTTCCTGCGGATCACATTTTTTGCATGCACGGGTACCTGCATGGCATTGCTCATTCCGTTGCAGATGACCTCGGCCTGGTTGTAGCCTCTTTTAAATTCTTTGTCGGCGTATAATGGGAGTGGTATTAAGTAATCAATATTACCGAAACGCCCGCTTTGCAACAATGCTTTACCCATTACAGCGCCAAGGTGCTCGCCGGCTTCTTTATTGCCTTTGTATTTGAGCTGGTGTATTAAATATTGTACCAGGTGTCCTTTGCTGAAATAGAGCTGGCTGCTGGCGGCATGTATAAGTACCCTGCCCCGGAAAATATTTTCAACAGGATTGCCCGGCAGTTTTTCAAAATTGGTATGGGGAAGATTACTAATGCAACGAAGGCATAAAATACTGTCGTTGGCAATTATATCATTTCCGCAGCCCATACAGGTATGCGGAAAGAATAGATGCATGGCATCGGTGAGCAGCGATGAAAAGGTAGGCATGGGTACGTTTTAGGATAAATATAAAGTTTAGAGCGCAGATTTTCATGATTTCTTAAACCACAATGAAGCAAAGTGTTACGCAAAAAGTGCAAAGAGAAGTTGGCGCCTTAGCGTCTTTGCGGTTGCCATCTGCGTCAATCATGACAATCATGAAGATCAGCGTTCCAAAATCTTTAAAACAAGTATTGATACACTTCCTCCACTTTGCCTAACGCAATTATTTCAATACCCGTTTTTAACTTGTTCAATGATTTGGCATTGTACTTACTCACTATGATCTTTTCAAAACCAAGCTTTTCTGCTTCGGCAATGCGTTGTTCTATTCTGTTTACGGCTCTTATCTCACCACTCAATCCCACTTCACCTGCAAAACAAATATGCTGCGGCAGTGGTACATCTTCATAGCTGCTCAGCAAAGCACATACAATTGCCAGGTCAATAGAAGGATCTTCTACTTTAATACCACCGGCAATATTTACAAATACATCCTTCACGCCAAAATGAAAACCACCTCTTTTTTCCAGCACAGCCAGCAACAATTGCAGGCGGCGCAGGTCGAAGCCACTCACTGTTCTTTGTGGTGTGCCATATACGCTTTGTGTTACCAATGCCTGTGTTTCTATCAGCAATGGACGCATACCTTCCAGCGTAGCTGCGATGGCAATACCGCTCAGTGCATCTTCTTTTTGTGTGATAAGAATTTCGCTCGGGTTGTTTACCGCACGCATGCCTTCGCTGCTCATTTCGTAAATGCCCAGTTCGGCAGTGCTGCCAAAGCGGTTCTTTAATGTACGCAGGATGCGATAGGCATAATGTCGGTCGCCTTCAAACTGAAGCACAGTATCTACCATGTGCTCCAGTATTTTCGGCCCGGCGATATTGCCGTCTTTGGTAATATGACCGATGAGGAATACAGGCGTGCTGGTTTCTTTTGCATAGCGTTGCAGCTCCGCAGCGCATTCCCTTATCTGGCTGATGCTGCCCGGCGATGATTCTACAAAAGGTGATTGCAGTGTCTGTATAGAATCAACGATCACCAGTTCCGGCTTTAATTTTTTTATTTCCTGGAAAATGGTTTGTGTATTGGTTTCGGTGAGCAGGTAAAAGTTATCGCTCTGTGCGCCCACACGGTCGGCCCGCATTTTTATCTGCTGCTCACTTTCTTCCCCGCTTATGTAGAGTGTGCGGGTGTTGCTCAGCTGCAAACCGTTTTGTAAAAATAAAGTTGACTTACCGATGCCGGGCTCACCGGCAACGAGTACGATGCTACCCATCACAATGCCGCCGCCTAATACCCTATTCAATTCAGGATCAGTAGTAACGATCCTTTTTTCTTCTGCACTGCTTACATCATTGATAGAAACCGTTTTCAGTTTCCCGATGCCGTTGTATTCTTTCCAGTCTTCTTTACCGCTTGATTTATCGCTGCCTTTTACGATCACTTCTTCTACAAAAGTATTCCATTGATTGCAGGAGGGACATTTGCCTAACCACTTTGCACTTTCATAACCACAGTTCTGGCAAAAAAATGCTGACTTCGTTTTACTCATGCAGTAAAGTAAATTGTAAAAATCAAAACTTCAAAATTCTAAATCAGGTGACAGGGCTTCTGTTTAAAAAAAATTGTCAGTCCCGATAGTTATCGGGATTGCCGAAGTCGTTATTGGTTAATGGGTAACCCGCCTTCAACAAGTTCAGGCTGACAATTCTATTGTATAAAGTTTCAAATTAGAAAACTACCCATGACATTCTTTATTTCATCTATGCAAAAATCACCAGCATGATTTTTTGTGATGAAATTTTTGTTTGCAAAACGAATGATTGAAATTTTTGAGAAGAATTCTTGCGGAAGAAAAGGGTAAAAACAAGACCGTTATAAAAGTAAAAGGACCGGACATTTCTGCCGGCCCTTTGTACTTACTAACCCATTAAATTCTATTGCTAAATTAGAAATTTGCGCCACAATAAAAAATTATTTTTTTCTGATGTTGATAAGTTTAACCCCATGCCGACCCTTCATGCCCACTTCGCTAAAATGGTTATATATTATTGATTATTAATTATTTACAGAGTAATTAAAACAGCTGTTTTAGCTACTTCAACACTTCATATAAAGAAAAATAAAATAAAATTAATTTGGTTTATAAAATAAACTACTCTATGTTTGGGACAAATTTATGAGAAATGAAATGCTTTGTTTTTTTGCTGCTGATGGGCATAGCCGCAAGCAGTGCAGCTCAGGTAAAAATCAGCGGGAAAGTAACCGACCAAAAGGGTAAACCCCTGCCAGCCGTTAGTATAGCCATTAAGGATTCCTATGACGGGGCTACCTCCGATTCGCTGGGTAATTTCAGCTTTACGACCACTGAAAAAGGCGCCCATATCCTGGAAGGAAGTTTTACGGGCTATTCTTCATATAGTAAAAATATAACAATTGAAGACAAGGATATCCAGGTAGATATTGCCATCAAAGAGCTGGTGACCGACCTGAATGCCGTGGTGATAAGCGCCGGCGCTTTTGAGGCAGGAGATAAGAAAAAAGGTACGGTCTTGACCTCTTTGGACATTGTGACCACCGCCAGCGCCGAAGGCGATATTACCGGGGCGCTCAAAACCCTGCCTGGTACCCAGCAGGTAGGCGAAACCGGGGGGCTTTTTGTAAGGGGAGGCAGCGCCAGCGAGGCTAAAATATATATTGACGGCAACCTGGTGAACAATTTCTTTTACAGCAGCCTGCCGGGCATTGCCAGCAGAGGCAGGTTCAACCCCTTTTTGTTCAAAGGCACCATTTTTAGCTCGGGCGGCTATTCAGCCCTGTATGGCCAGGCGCTTTCTTCTGCCCTCATACTGGAATCAAACGACCTGCCGGATCAAACGCAGGCCAACCTTTCTATCGGCGTAATAGGTATTGGCGGCGGTATACAAAAGCTGGCAAAGGATAAAAGATCATCCTTGGGCGTTACTTACAATTTCGCCCACCTTGGCCCTGCTTTCGCTGTCATCAAGCAAAAGCAGGATTATTTCCGCAACCCGGTATTCCATGAAGGCGACGCTAACTTCAGGATCAAGACCAAAAAAGGTATGATAAAATATTACTGTTACCTGAGCTATGGTAACCTGGGCTACCGGGTACATGATATTGACTCAGTGTCGCTGAAAAATTCACTGGCCATGAAGAACCTCAATACCTACCAAAACCTGAACTGGAGGGAAAACTTAGGAAAGGGCTGGAAAACGATCATGGGACTAAGCTTTAGTACAGACAGGCAGGATTTTGAGAATGAGCTGCAAAATGATGCCGGGCAAAAGCAGGTGTTTACCAATCCATCCGGTTATGCGTTCAAAAATTTTGACCTGGATACCAAGAGCTTTTATGCGCAGGCAAGGGTGGTGATGGAAAAAAAGCTGATGGGTATTAATATGCTCCGCTTTGGATCGGAATATTTCTACAGCAATGAAAAAAGCACCTACACTTTGTACGATGGCAGCAGCTATGATACAAAGGTTACAGATAATTTATCGGCCGCTTTTGCCGAAACAGATTATTACCTGAGCAATAACCTGGCAATGAAAGTGGGTGCCAGGCTGGAGCACAGCGAGATCATGGACAGGTGGAATATTGCACCCCGTGCATCGCTGGCCTATAAATTTAAAAATAAAGGACAGGCATCTTTTGCCTATGGCATTTTTTACCAGAACCCCGAAACAAAATACCAGCCTGCAGTTTCGGATATAGGGTATGCAAAAGCAACTCACTATATTTTGCAATATCAAAAAATGACCAGTCTTACCACTTTCCGCACAGAGATATTTTACAAAGACTACGACCATCTTTATAAAACAGGTACTGATAATTTTGGAAGGGAAGTAGCTACCAGCAACAAAGGTTTTGGTTATGCCAAAGGCATCGAATTTTTCTGGAGAGATAAAAAAACGATCAAGAACATGGACTACTGGATCTCTTATTCATTCCTTGATACCAAAAGGGATTACCTGAACTTCCCTTTTTCAATGGAACCTAATTTTGTGGCAAAGCACACTTCTTCACTCGTAATAAAAAAGTTTGTGATGCCATGGAAGATGAACATCAACGCCAGCTACAACTTTGCTACGGGCAGACCTTATTACCAGCTGAAATATGATAACAGCCAAAATAAATATGTAGTGACAGATGCAGGTCGCACCATTAGCTACAATAACCTGGGCTTTAGCCTTAACTATATCCCGAGTATTGGTAAAAAAGATGCAAAAAAATTCACGGTATGGGTATTGTCCATCAGCAATGTGCTGGGACAAAAGCAGGTATTTAATTATAATTACGGAACCATCAACAACCGCAGGGAAGTTATTGGCCCTACATCAAAAAGGTTTGTGTACATCGGCTGCTTTATGAGCTTTGGAATTGACCAGACTGAAAACGCTATCAATAACAATTTATAATCAATAAAAAACAACTAAACAATACGATCATGAAAAAGTTATTCATTTTTACTGCTGCCTTTTTAATAAGTGCAACCACACTCTTTGCACAGAGTGAAAAATATACTACTGCCATGAAAGAGAACATCGAAGCCATTGCGCCTGCATTTAAAAACCCGGTTGAATTGCTGGCACTTGCCAATAAGTTTGAGCGCATTGCACTTGCGGAAAAAACGCAGTGGCTTCCTTTCTATTATGCGGCTTACTGCCAGGTGAACTATGCTTTTATGATAGAGGATAAATCAAAAGCAGATGGTATTTCAGACAAAGCAACAGAGCTGATCAACCAGGCAGACGTACTGATGCCGAAAAATTCGGAGATCAGCTGTATCAAAAGTATGATCGCTACCTGCAGGCTCATGGTAAATCCTATGGAGCGTTATATGGAGTATGGTCCTATCAGCCAGCAGCACCTGGATGCAGCCATGCAGCAGGACCCAACCAATCCAAGACCCGAATTGCTGATAGGCCAAAGCCTGAAATATACGCCTGAACAATTCGGCGGTGGCTGCAAACCTGCACTGGAAAAACTGGAAGCTTCCATGAAAAAATTTGAGGTTTTCAAGCCAGCATCCGATCTTCACCCAAACTGGGGCAAAGAATATACGCAGATGATGGTAGATGAATGTAAAAAATAAGCAGCTATTACAATCAACTAAACAACATGGAAAATAAAGAACTCAGCCACGAGGAAAGCCTTGCGCTCATTAACACTATGATCAGCAAAGCAAAGGATTCCTTTCATGGTACCGGCATAGGCGCAATGATGTGGGGCATTGTGATCGCTCTCTGCTCCCTCGTGCGGCTTGCGGAGATCCAGTTCGATTCAAGACTGCCCTTTGATATTTACCTGCTGGCGCTCGTAGCCATTATTCCGCAGGTGATCATGAACATCCGGGAAAAGAAAAAGAAAAAAGCAAAGAGCTACAACGATGATTTTATGAGTCCCGTGTGGGCGGGATTCGGCATCTGCATCTTCCTGCTTATTCTTATCATCAATATACTTTACAAAGGATATACGCCGGTGTACAATGAATATGTGAAGCTAACGGGCCATGCACCTGATTTTAATTTTCATGAGTTCATCATGCCGCTGTTTTTAATGCTGTATGGGTTGCCTACATTCATTACCGGCATTGGCTGTAATTTTAAACCGATGCTCATCGGCGGTATCATCTGCTGGGTAAGCTGTATCATTGCAGTTTTTACAGAATACAGGATCGACCTGTTGCTTACCGCTTTTTCTGCCATAGCAGCATGGTTCATTCCCGGTTTGTTAATGGAAAAAGAATACAGGAGATATAAAAGAAACGAGGCGAACGCACATGTTTAAAGAACTGGATCCCATATTACATTCGCAGCTCAGGCTGGCCGTGGTGAGCCTGCTCATTGGTATAAAGGAAGCTGAATTCACTTTTATAAGAGAAAAAACGGGCGCTACTGCGGGCAATCTCAGCGTGCAGCTGGGCAAGCTGAAAGATGCCGGCTATATTGATGTGACCAAGCAGTTCAAAGACAACTATCCCCTCACGCTTTGTAAAATAACCAAGAAGGGAATAGAAGCTTTTGAAGCGTACGTAAATGCCCTGCAATCTTATATGAAACCGAACAGCGGCTCTTCTGAATAGTTTGCCACAAAGGCCCAAATACAGAAAGGAACACAAAGAACTTAGTACCTCTTAGCGCCTTGCTGTCTTAGTGGCTCACATAATGTTAATCATTTTCAAAAAGGAGAAAATATTGAGGTATTTTCTCCTTTTCATTTTGCATCCATGTACCTTTGCAGCATATTTTTTCTTCATGAGTGTTATCGTATCTGTTCAACATCTCCACAAAGAATTTGATAGCGTAAAAGCAGTGAACGATCTTTCTTTCACCGTACATGAAGGCGATGTGTATGGTTTCCTGGGGCAGAACGGCGCAGGCAAATCCACTACCATAAGAATGATGCTCACGCTGATACAACCCGGTAGCGGCAGCATTAAAATATTTGATAAGGAATTAGCAACCCACAGGAATGAAATATTGCGGCAGACCGGCGCCATTATTGAGCGGCCGGATATGTACAAATATTTATCCGCATACGACAATCTATCCATTTTTGCACGACTCAGTGGTATAAAGGCTTCCCGTAAATTGTTAATGGACCAGCTGGAAAGAGTAGGTCTGGCAGAGCGGTACAACAGCAAGGTAAAAACTTTCAGCCAGGGCATGAAGCAGCGGCTTGGTATTGCCATTGCGCTGGTGCATGATCCCAAACTTATCATACTGGATGAACCTACCAACGGTCTCGACCCGCAGGGCATTGCCGATATGCGCAGCCTCATCATCAACCTCAGCAAAGAGCATGGTAAAACGGTAATTGTATCATCACACTTGCTAAGTGAGATCGAGATGATGGCCAACCGCATGATCGTAATTGACAGGGGAAGAAAAATTGCAGAAGGTTCTGTAAGTGAAATGCTCGATCCTGCTACCACCATTATCCAGC
This sequence comes from uncultured Ferruginibacter sp., assembly GCA_964404845.1. Taxonomy (GTDB): domain Bacteria; phylum Bacteroidota; class Bacteroidia; order Chitinophagales; family Chitinophagaceae; genus Ferruginibacter. Next base: position 10,829 of record CAYOLS010000102.1, read on the forward strand.
TGGAAACAACCGGTAATGAACAGGCCAAAACAATATTACAGGCATCTCAATGGAATGCATTCATGGAAACTTCCGGCAACGGCATCAGGTTTCGCATGAATAAGAACGATGTGCCTTTACTGGCCGAATGGCTCATGCAGCAGGGCATAGGTATTGTATCGCTGCAACCCAAACATTCGCTGGAAGATTATTTTTTATCCATCACCAACCCCGGACACCATGTGGAACCTGTTTCAAATTGAACTCTATAAAATATCCCGTCGTCCACGAACCTATATTGCCTTTGCGGCCATCACTGCCATCATCGTTATTTTCCAGTTTGCTTTTAAGGCAGACGGCGAAAGTTACATGAACCTGCTGTTGCAGAATGTGCAGGATAATTTTACACTCGACAAAGGCAAAGCCATCAACGGCTACTTTATGTGTTACATTATTCTGAACACATTGCTCATACAGGTGCCCATACTGGTAGCGCTCATAGCAGGCGATGCTATTTCCGGCGAAGCCAATATGGGAACGCTTCGTTTGCTGCTCACCAAACCCATCAGCCGCACACAAATATTGCTGGTGAAATTCGCTGCTTCCTTTGTTTATACTATTGGGCTGCTGGTATGGATGGCAGTAATGGCTTTGTTTGTAAGCCTGCTCATTTTTGGGGTGGATGATATGCTCATCTTCCGGGTAAAAGGTGATGAATCACAGATATTACAGATAACGCAGGATGATATCATGTGGCGCTATTTTGCAGCGTTTGCATATGCGGCCGTTGCATTAACGGTAATTGCAGCGCTGGCCATGTTATTATCAGTGTTTGCAGAAAATTCCATCGGGCCTATCATTGCCACGGTTTGTATTGTGATCGTATGCACGGTAGTGTCTAATATTAATGTGCCCATTATTGACAACAATGTAAAGCCATGGCTCTTTACATCCTACCTCGTGGGCTGGAAAGGCTTTTTCTATATCAACAGCACAGAAGAAGGCGTGCCTATAAAAGGTTCGCTGGAGAACTGGCCTGCCATCCGCAACAGCTTATTGATACTCGGGGCGCATATTGTATTGCTGCT
>CAYOLS010000103.1:0-11860 GCA_964404845.1 uncultured Ferruginibacter sp.
CAAGATGTTCTTGATTCAATGCTTACCGAATTAAAAAAAACAAAGCAGGATACCAATAAAGTGAACCTGCTGGCCGCCATCTCCCGCCAGGTACGTTTTACTGATCCGCAAAAAGCAATCGAGTACGGGAAGCAAGGGTACGAGCTTTCAAAAAAACTCGGCTTCGATAAAGGAACTGCTGCCTGCTACCTCAATGTATCTACCGCCTACAACTATCGTGGTGCTGTAGATACCGCTTTGACCTACCTGGACACAGCACTGGCTTACGCACATAAAGCGGGCGATTATAAACGGCTGGGGCTCGCCTATCTCAATCGTGGTGATGCTTACCGGCAAATGGAAGATTTTAAACAGGCTTTGCTGGATTGTGATACGGCGCTTTATTATGCTGATAAAGTGAATGATGATGATGTGAGGGCAAGGGTTAACCAGACCTTTGGTTCTATTTTTTATCGCCAGCAATTGTATCCGCAGGCAGTTGAGTATACCAGTAAAGCTATGGACCTTTATCGCAAAACAGGCAATATCCGCATGTGTGCAACTGCACACAACAACCTTGGGCTTATTTACAAAGAGATGAAAGATTATCCCAAGGCAACAAATGCGGCACTGGAATCCATTCGCATTACAGATAGTTTGCAAGACCTTACCAATCTCAGCATCTACACCAGCAATATTGCAGATATTTATTTTCTCTCCAAAGATTATATAAAAGCAATTGAGTTTGTGGATAAGGCGATCAAATATGCGCAGCAGCAGAACAATGAATGGCTGCTGGCAAGCGCATGGTCAATGAAAGGACATATTTATACCGATCAGAAAAAATATGCAGAAGCCCTGCCCTGGCTCTTACAGGCACAACCCATTTTTGAAAAACTGGAATCACTGGATGAAACACAGATCAACGCAGACAACCTTGCAGAATCCTATGCAGGAACAGGCAATTACACGAAGGCTTATGAATACATGCGCCTGAGCAAAAGGTATGGCGATTCAACAGCGATTCAAAAATACAAAGATGACATTGCAAGCCTGCAGACAAAGTTCAGGGTGGATGAAAAAGATAAAGAGATACAGCTGCTTGCCAAAGACAAAGAATTGCAACAGCAAAGGCTGAGAGAAAAAAATATTTATATGATCGCATCAGTAGCGGTAGCTATACTGGCGTTGATGGGCATCTGGCTGGCGATCAACCGCAACCGTTTGCGCCAGCGCATGAAGGAACTGGAGCTTCGCAACCAGATAGCTGCCGACCTGCACGATGAAGTAGGTAGCTCACTCAGCAGCATTCATATGCTAAGCCAGATGGCGAGCGGAAAGGCGGATGTAAGCGATGGTCAGCGCAGCATACTCAATAAAGTAAGCAGCAATGCAAAGGAGACCATGGATAAGATGAGCGACATTGTATGGATGATAAAACCCGGGGAAACGCAGGCCACCGACCTTGCAGAAAGAATGGAACGATTTGCAAAAGATATCTGCAGCAGCAGGAACATCAGCCTTTCCCTTAACCTCCAGGTTTTTGAAGAAGTAAAGCTGGATATGGATCAGCGCAAAAGCATCTACCTCATTTTTAAAGAAGCTATTAATAATGCCGTAAAATATTCGGGCACCGGCAGCATTGAAGTGAATGCGGTTTTGCAGCATAAAAATTTATTGATGACGATAAAAGATCATGGAAAAGGTTTTGAAGAAGAAGGTCTTGCAAAAGGGAACGGGCTGGATAATATGAAACACAGGGCGGAGGAAGCAGGCGGGCTGCTAACTGTTGATTCCGTTCCGGGAGCGGGAACCAGGATATCTCTTAATGTTCCGGTGTAAGAAGAGACAGGAGATATGAACGATGAGTGATGAGTGATGAGTGATGAACTGGCTCACAGCTAAAGACCCGGAGCTTGTATTCAATTCGTGTAATTCGTCCCGATAGCTATCGGGATTCGTGTATTAAGAATAATAATTCACCCATAATAGTGATTGCAATTAACCTGCAAATCATTCATTTTTGTAAAAACGAATCCAATTGACAAACGTTATTATTTTTGAAGACAATACCCATCTTCGTGAAACCCTCCAGATGTTACTGAATGAAACAGATGGCTATCGCTGTACTGCTGCTTATCCCAATTGTACCAACCTTACCAAAAAGATCAATAGTGCAGATTGCGATGTTGTATTGATGGATATTGAAATGCCCGGCATCAATGGTATTGAAGCCACCAAAATGATGAAGCAGGAATTTCCTGAAATACCCATACTGATACAAACGGCTTTCTCTGATGACAACTATATTTTCGATGCCATCTGCGCAGGCGCATCGGGCTATATTTTAAAGACAACTACTCCTGCTGGTTATATTGAAGCCATTGCAGAAGTGCAATCCGGCGGGTCGCCCATTACACCTGGCATTGCCAAAAGAGTACTGGCGCTGTTCAGGGATAACATGCAGCCCGTTGCAGCCAACAACGAACAATACAACCTGACCAGGCAGGAAAAGAGAATACTGCAATTACTCGTAGATGGAAATAGCTACAAGCTGATAGCAGCGGAATTATTCTTATCGCTGGATACGGTGAAGACGCATATCAAAAACATTTATGCAAAGCTGCATGTACACTCTGGTACGGAAGCCGTATCAAAAGCGCTGAGAGATAGATTGCTGGGAATTTTTATTTAACAAGCTTTCTTAGCTTTTCAAACCGGCTTTTGATCCTTCCCTCTTCTTCCTGTAAAAAAGACGCCGCATCCGGGGCACCGCAATCCTGGTTGTTCAGTTGATTAAGCAGCTTTCCTTTTTCAAAATAATTTCTTGTTTCTTCAATCAGGGATTTATCAAAACTAAAGGCCTCCGTATCATTGGCTGCTTTCATAGCAGCAGAATCGTAGTACATGGGCCTGTTGTAACGGTATGTTTTTTCAAATGCAAATGAAAGTTGTCCATTCAGCAAATAATATTCTGTAAGCTGCTGGTAGGTCTCTCCAAAATCTTTTGTTACGATCTTTTCCAGCGTATTACCATTGTAATAAAACTTTGCTGTCCCACCCTCTGTACTCTCCCATAGATCTTCCAACCTGATCTTTGTCCAGCTGCTGATGGAATTGATCCTTTTAAAATTATCTCGTATTGGCTTTAACCTGTCCAACATGTATTCATTGGCAGGAATATCTTCTTCATTAAAAGTTTCTTTAAGAACAATACTGTCGTTGGAAATATTACCTGCTGCTGTGTGCTGAATGGAACTGTCTGCAATTTTTTCTTTGTTGTTGTCAGCAGGCATTTCTTTATGCCTTGCATCCCGGCAGGACATGGCAAAGAATGCAGGCACCAATAATAATATATTTTTACTGCTTATCATTTTTTACGGGTAGTTATTATGTATGCCCTTTTAATGGAATCCAGCTTTGGAAACAGGGCAAGGAATTTTACTTTATCTGTACCAAGTGAATCGCTTATTTCCATCGTAGCATTGGAATAGCCGTTGTAAAGAGACTCCACCACATCCATACCATTGCTGACTTTACCAAAAACAGGAAAACCCGTTACCCCCGAATAGGAAGTGGTATCCAGCCGTTTGTTATCATTGAGATTAATGAACAGGTGTACTCCCCTGCTATCGGCAACTGACCTTGCAAAACTGATCGTTCCTTTTAAGTTGCCCGCTACAACTGGTTCATCTTTTACAATATGCTGCTCCCATTTTTTAGTAAATGTGGTATCAATGTTTCCAAATTGCGCAACAAAACCTGGTACTACCCTATAGAATAATACCTTATCAAAATAATGATGGCGCACCAGTTGGTAGAACCGGTCAGCAGCCAAAGGAGAAAGATCTTTTGTTACTTCCACATCAAAATTTCCTTTGGAGGTTTCAAATCTTGCAGTAAAAGATGCAGGCGCTTTTTCTTTTGTCCATTTTGATCTGAAGGTTGAATGGCTGCAGGAAGTTAATAGCAGTATCAATACACAATAAGATAGTTTGTACATATCAGCAGGTTTGATCTTTACAGTAATACAATATTAGAAGAAGTGGTTCAATTATCCTATGGGTTATTTTACCGCAGAGAAACGCAGAGGGAAGACACGCAAAGAGCGCAGAGAGAATTATTTAAATTTACTCCACATCCAGCGCTTTGATCTGTTCCTTATAATGCTTCGGCAGCAACATAGCCTTAACCAGCCTATCCATTTTTACCAGCCGGCTCAGTTTATATAAAGGAAGGATCAGCTGAATAGCAGAGAACCTGCTGAAGCCTAATAATTCCCTTACCCTTGCAGGTACTACCAAAGCCTGCACCTGCAACAACAACCAATACCTTACTAAGCCAAGGTGCTTTTTGTATTGTTTAAAAAGATCAATGGTAAATTCTCCTTTTTGCAGGTCTTCTTTCATGTGTGCATCCCTGTCTGCTAACCAATCATTGTAAGTGGTTGGCAATGCTTTCAACTGCATTCTTGCACCTACCCGGTAAAACACATCAAACACTTCTTCTTTCTCAGCTGTTGTTAATTTTCTTTCCAATACTTCAAAGGAGGCAATGGAATAATGAATGAGCATGTACAAGACATCCCGGTAAGCCCAGTCAGGAATAGTGGCGCCCCGGCTTTTTTCAATACCTGCATGAATGGAACTGATCCTGTCAATGGCTTTATGGGCATTTTCTTTTTCGGCAAAAACGATTTGTTTGGCATAGGCCACGGTGGAGAATAAACGGCCGATGGGATCAGCCGGCAGCTTGCCTGTAAAGTAAAGCCAGTCCACAGCTTTATTGAGTGCAAACTCAGCAGAAGCGCCTGCGAATATAAATAATATCGTATCCGACTTACCCCATATTTTTCTTACGATAGAATCAAGGCTTGCAAAGTATTCCATGAACCAAATATCCATTAAAAAATAAGGAATAAGAAACAGGAAATGAAAAATAACAAAGTTTGCAATTGAATAAACAAAGAGATTAAGAGAGAAAGGAGAATAAAGAGCAATAAGAAATATAATTACTGAATACGAAAGTAGAGAAACGTTTTGCTAACGGCTTATAGCTAATAGTTTCTTTCATCCTTCTCCAATCACAGCCAGCACCTGCTCTTTATAGCTCCTGCCGATCGGTATTCTCTGTTCTCCTATCTCTACCTGTACGGCATTATAGGCGGTAATCTTTTTAACAGCTACCATAAAGGAACGGTGTATCCTGATGAAACTGAATTTATCAGACCGGGCTTCCATTTCATTCATCTGCATTTTTACAGCATAGCGCTGAGCCGCTGTTACAATGTGCACATACTCCCGCTGGCTTTCCATGAACAATATTTCATCAAGGAATATTTTTACTTTCTTTTTCGAAATGCTTACCGTCATGCTTTTACGTTCAGGAAGAATGGAACCATTATTTTCTGTGGCAGGAATGTCTTTCTTTAATTTATTTACCGCCATTAAAAAGCGGCTGAAGCTGATAGGTTTCAGCAAATAATCGGTAATGTTCAGCTCGTAGCCATCCAGCGCATAATCCCTGTAAGCCGTTGTAATAATGATCTGTGGCGGCTTTGCCAGTATCCTTATAAAATCGTACCCTTTTAATTTCGGCAGGTTGATATCAAGGAATATCACATCTGCGCTTTTTGTTTTTAAACCTTCCATAGCAAACAGGGCATCGCTGTAAACGGCAGACAATTCTAAAAAGGGAACCTGGCCGATATAATCAGCAATGATCTCTGCAGCCAGCGGCTCATCTTCTATCACAATACACTTAAGCTTTCCCATAACTATCGAGGTTTATATTAAGCCTTACACTAAAATTATCTGCTTCTTCCCGGATATCAATGCTATGATCACTATATAGCAATTCCAGCCGGCGTTTTACATTTTGCAGGCCAAGCTTTTCTTTATCAATCAGCACATTTGTTTTTTCATAATTATTGCGTACAATAAAGCCAAGTATATTGTTTTGCACAGTTATCTCAATATGTATAAAAGAATTTTGCCTTGTCTCCCCTGCCCCATGTTTAAAAGCATTTTCTACAAGGGGCAATAATAAAAAAGGAGCAATGGGCGCATGCTCATTATCTACATCTTTCAGGAACTCTATAGAAAGCTTATTGCTATAGCGAATGCATTCCAAAGAAATATAATCTTCCAGGAATTTAATTTCCTGCGACACGGGAATGGTATCTGTATTGCTCCTGTACAGCATAAAATCCAGCAGTTCCGACAGTTTCATAATGGTTTCCGGTGCAGCATCCGATTTTTTACGGGCCAGTGCATAAATATTGTTCAGTGTATTAAATAAAAAGTGCGGATGCAGCTGGCTGCGCAATAACCTTAATTCCACATTGAGTTTTTCCTGCACCAGTTCATTCTCTCTTTTGGCAACATATACCTGTCTTCGGCTAAGCTTCAGCGATAGCGCTACACCGGAAGAAAAACCGAGATAGATCAACAATCTCCACATCAGCGATACATCCCAGAATACGGATTCCGCCAGTCTTCCGTCATAAGCCCAGTATTTTGCACTGTAAAAAGCAAGAAAGCGGATGGCTATGATTGTGATCAATGCCATTGATAATACTTCCAGCAGGGCCTGTAGCAACGGTACTTTTTTTCCTGCGATCCGCTCATAGCCAATATACATCATGTAGTAGGCAAATAGTATTTCAGGAACAGAAGTAAGGCCTGAAGAAAACAATATGCTTTTCCATAGTTTGACTGCGCTCATATCCGGCAACAGTTTGCTTACCCATAGCCACTCCATGTTCATACAAAGAAGAAGATAAAGCAGCCAGAAACTGATATGTTGAGCAATTCTTTTCATGTGGCGCAAAAATCGTTTAAATACCGATGAAATTTTATAACAGGCCTAAACTGCCTCTAAAAAAGTACAGACAACCGTTAAAAGTATACGAACAGCAATAGTGGTTGAATAAAGATCTCATAACGATGACATACAACAGCTATCCGCCTATGAACAAATTGGAAATCCTGGTTATACGCCTGTAGTTTTGACCTGTTAATAATCTACTCACAAAAAACTATCTGTTATGAAAATGAAAAAACTATTCCTGTTCGGCCTCCCTGTTGCATTACTGCTGGGTCTTTGCATTGCCGTAAGCTCCTTTACAACAACTGAACGTTCGCTTAAAGTTAATTGCCAGTTCAGCCCCGTTACAAGTGACTTTGTAAACGTAGAATTTGAGAATTGCAACAATTTAAAGACGAATGCGCTGGTTGCGGCGGGCAATCCATGGAACGTTTCCCTTTTAACAGCGGGTTGCCAGGTCGTTTACATCGCCACCAATCTTCCTGCGAGCCACCCCGCAGGAACGATCAACATTTACAAAAATGGCGTACTGCAAGCTTCACATCCTGTAGCACAAAATCAGTCCGCAAGCTTCTCTGACCAGTTTGCAGCTGCTGCCAACGATAACTTCCTGGTAACGTGGTAATGCCATAACCAATCAAACATGTTCTCTATAAGTGTGCTTTTATGCACGGGGCTTCCTGCTTATGCAGTGAAGCCCTTTGTTTAATGTTATTGTACTACAGCGGAACATCTACCAACAACAATACTACGTCTACCAATAACAATAAAGCAATTATAAACATTGATCCTGCACTTATATACAACAGCTTTCCGTATACATACAAAATAGGTGCAAACATTTGCTGCTTCTACATTTGTCAACAACAATATTTCTAAACAAAAACAAGTATTTATGCTACGATCAAAAACACAGGTATTTTTTTATGTGCTGTTTTTCTGCGCTTTTGCAACACTGGCACAGTCCTGCAAAAAAGATGACGACGATTCTCCCAACCCTTCTACCTATCCCAAAACAGTGAGCATACAATATAAGGTCAGTTCCCCGGCGGGATTTACCCAGGTGATGCAGCTGCAATATACCAACGAGACAGGCGGCATCAACAGCATGACCAATGTAGCGCTCCCTTTTACAAAGACCATTACCAAAACCGTTAATAAGTTTGATGTGCTCATACTTAGTTTCGGCGCTGTTGGTGCAGGAGAACTAAAAGGAGACATTTTAGTTGATGGTACTGTGGCAGCCACCAAATCATTTACCGGCACTACACCCGGCTCTACTGTTCCCGGCCAGACAACCTATACTTTTCAATAAAATAGCAGCAACAATTTCTCATTACAGGGAGTCACCTGTGCAGGTGATCAGAAGGCCGGTATCGACCAGCCTTCTCCCTTTTAATCATCAACTTTCACTATGCCAGCAAATTTTCCTTTCATCAGCCAGCAACGATCCATGGTTTTGTTACGCATCGGTGTAGCACTGATCTTTTTTCTTCATGCCATTGTACGGATAATTAACGGAAGCACACCACAGTTTGCAGGCTTCTTAAATGAAAAAGGATTTGTATTTGGAACTGCTATTGTGTGGATACTTACAGTATTTGAAATTGCAGGAAGTATTTTGCTGGCTGTTAATTATCACAGCAAATGTATTGCTGCAGGTTTTATTTTTATTCTTGCAGCAGGTATTGTCATCATCCATATCCCACTTGGCTGGTTTGTTGGCGAACATGGAACGGGTGGTGTAGAATATAGTTTTGTACTTATCCTTGCCTTGTTGGCGATCGCAGCAGGAGATACAGAAAAACCGAAGTTACTTTAACCCCAGCTTGTTTATTTTGTCGCCGATAAAAATAGCTTTCATTTCTTTTTCAAGATCGGCAAATTCATTTTTGTTTACTTTTCTTTCAATCGCACCGTTTTTCAGCAGGTAGATCTCATCGCAGGTACTGCTGAGTGTGCTGAAAATATGGGAAGAGATGATCAGTGTTTTTCCAAGCGACTTTAATGTTTCCAGTATATCTGTGATAATGATATTGCTTTGTATATCCACCCCGTTGAATGGTTCATCTAAAATATAATAAGCATTTTCCAGCAGCAGGATGCCCGTCAGAGCCAGCTTCTTTTTCATTCCGGTGGAATAGGTAGCCGCATACTGATCCAGCGGCAGGTCAAAAATATTCCTGCTGTCTATACCCATTGCCGGTATTTTCCTTGCATTGCACAGCAGTTGCAGGTATTCCCTGCCGGTAATTTTTGAAAAGAAATAAGGCTCTGTCGGCAGGTAGCCTAAATGATCTTTTAAAGGCTGCAGGTCAGCTTCTACTTTACCACTATAGCCTTCCAAACCTGCAATGCATTTGAACAAGGTAGTTTTGCCAGCGCCGTTCTCTCCTACAATGCCGTATGTTTTGCCTGCTTCAAAATGAAGGTCGATGTTCTGCAGCACCTGCTTTGCCCCGTATGATTTTGATAAATTGGAAATGCTGATCATGCCAGTAAGCTATTGAGTTGTTTTTTAGATTGACTATAAAAGAAAGGTGCCAGCACAAGCAGCAATGGCGGCATCACTATACCTGCGGCCAGCATGAGCGATTGCGGCAGGCTCATCCTGTTGGGATAGGCTGCGTATTTGGCGAGTATCACAGTAAGGAGGTAGCAATAACCCAGTAATTGAACAGTGATAATAAGCCAGGCTTTTACAGGAAAAAACAGTAGCAGCAAAACTGCTACAGGCATTGCCAGTATGGTTGAAAACAGTAATGCCGTTTTTATTTTATTTCCTAAAAATTGTTGGGCGCTCATGCGGTGTATCCATACGTAGAAATCATCTTCCGGTTCACTGTAGAAAGAAGTACAGATCAAAAATATAATGGCCAGTGAAAATATCCCGAGGTTGAAATTATTAAACCAAACAGCCACCACGCTTAATGCTAATGCCGGTAACAGTAAAAACAACTGCCTGCGGAAACCAACGATAAACTCAAATGGTCTTTTATAAAATGGTGTAGGAATGATAAAATGACCGGGCATTTTTATATTCACTACTGCAATACCCGCAGCTACAACAACTAATGCTGCTGCAAATAAAAACTCCTGCTTATACAAAAGGAAAACTATAAAAGGCAGTACTATCAGCAGGTTTTCCGAAAGCCGTATAAACCTGTACTGTGAGCGGCTAAACACGAGTCGCAGAAAATCATTACGGGAGCTATCGCTCTGTTTGAGAGTAAAACTTAATGCAAGCAGGCAATAGATATAAGCTGCATGAGGCAATCTCACAAACAAATAATAGGAGAATGCAATGAATACAACAGCAATAGCCGCAATGGCCGCAACAGGATGTACACCAAAATCCTTCAGGTGCCGTTGCTGCATTTTAAGTTGCAGGGAAAAATATTGCTGCGCTATCATAGTGGTAAAGATAGAACGGCAAAGCTAAACTTAGTTCTGCCGCATTACCATTCATAAAAAATCGATGGCGTATCAGTTTGAAAGTTATTGTCAGCCTGTTTCTAAACCCCGCAAAGCGTGTGAGCCTGTCGAAGGCGATTTAAAATTGTTGTCAACTCCACCTTCAACAAGCTCAGGCTGACAATTGTTTGGTAAAAATTTTTAAACTGATATACCACCAAAAAATCAACTGTCTTATTTCAGCAGTTCAAATACAGCAGAAGCTTTTGCTTCCACGTCAAAATCACCCAATGGTATTGTTTCGCCTGTATGAATATTCCGCATCCTGCCAAAACCCTTTGTTCTTTCTTCAAAGCGTTTTACTTTAATGGTCTTCTTTTCTTTGGCAGTATTCATTACTACAAAAATGGTTTGCTTTGCATCGTAACGGAAATAAGCATATACCGCATCTTCAGGTGTGAACTGCATCATTTTGCCGGTGGTGATGGCAGATGATGTTTTGCGGAAATTGGCAATGCGGCTCAGGTAATTCCAAACATCGTTCTCTTTCTCTGTTCTGCCTGCTGCAGTAAATTTATTGGCGGTATCGTTTTTCCAGCCGCCGGGGAAATCCTGGCGCACATAACCATCGTTCGGACTGGTGAAGCCCGTCATCAGTATTTCATTGCCATAATATAATTGCGGTATACCCCTGTTGGTCATCAGCCAGTCGATAGATGTTTTGTATTTCACCACATCCTCTCCTATCACGCTGTAAAAACGGGAAAGGTCGTGGTTGTCTAAAAAGATCACATTACGCATCGGGTCTTTATAAACAAAATCCTGCGCCATGTTGGTGTAGAGTTTGTTCACACCATCTGTCCAGCCAAAGTCTTTGGTCATCGCATCCGTAATACCCCAGAGCGCCTGGAAATCTGTAACCGCCTGCAGGTTGCTCTTAAAAGGAATATCGTAATTGTTCTGGCAGAAATAACTTTGGTTGATAACACCATGCACCCATGTTTCCCCAAACATGGTGATCTTAGGGAAATCAGCTTCCAGCGCAGCATTGCAACGATTCATGAACGGCAGATCATTGTAAGCGTAGGTATCAATGCGCCATCCGTCAATGCCAAATTCCTGTACCGTCCACAAAGCATGCTGTATTAAAAAATTAACAACAAATGGATTGCTTTGATCAAGGTCGGGCATAGAACGAACAAACCATCCATCGCTCATGATCTTTTTATCCCTGTTGCTGGCATAAGGATCAAACAATACCTGGTCTTTATAACTCGTTTGCGTAAAATTATCCCAGTTGTGCAGCCAGTTCTTCATTGGCGGATCTAATACAGTAATGTGCTGGCTGCCTACATGGTTGTACACTGCATCCTGTATGATCTTAATGCCTTTTTTATGTGCAGCATCTACCAGTGAAAGATAAGCAGCATCGCCACCTAATCTCGGGTCAATCGTATAGTGATCGGTAAATGCATAGCCATGTTCTGTCCTGTCAGGCATATCATTTTCCAGCACAGGATTCAGCCAGATAGCGGTAACACCCATTGATTGCAGGTAATCCAGTTTGTTTTGCACGCCTAAAAGATCGCCGCCATGACGGTTGAAAACCGTATCTCTCCGTAAACTCTGGTCACGCATA
>CAYOLS010000104.1:0-11759 GCA_964404845.1 uncultured Ferruginibacter sp.
AGCTGGTTATACGTGAACCGGCCTACATTAAAAAGTGGGTTGCCGTTGCTGTCAAAAGAATACACATCGGTATCGTAGCGGTTTTTATAACCTGAGAAATTATTATCGACAAGGCTATCCTTTAGCGACTTATTGGAGATCGGGTCTTTGAGGCGTTCAAAATTATCCGACAGGAACTCTATCCTGAAGTCGGTGAGCATGGAATTGAGCAGAGGCTCACTGGTAGGATCATTTTTAGTTGCCAGGCTTTCGGCATAATGGTTCCTGTTACGCAATTCTCTTTTATCATTTTCAAAAATGATGACCATGGTTATGGAAACAGAAAAAAAGAACAACCAGAATACAAGCCTTGAGCTGACAATACGGGAAGCCAGCAGGTTGAAAAATTTTGTGTTGAGCAGGAAGAGAAATACCAACAGCCATATTAAGGAATAGATGGCGAAATTTCCCACCAGCTTATCAAAGCCGATACTGAGCGCCGTTAAACCGGCGACGCATACACCGAGGTACAAAGCAGGGAACATACTGGAAAAATGGGGCTTCAATAAGAACAGGATAGACTGGCACAAAAAATAATAGGCAATGGCTATGCAACACAATATGGCAAAGCCGATGACACTATAAATGTTCAGCGAGAAAAAATTGATAACATCAAATGATATCTGCGAATCAGCAATAAGTGAACGGATGATCTTAGCGCCTGTAAAAGTAGCCGCTACAATGCTACAACAGCTTACAGCCATCAGTACCCAGCGCCCGTATTCATTGTTTATTTTAAAAGAAAGATTTTTCTGGTGAAGCTGTGTTCTTGCAAACATCACTATCCACACAAATAATCCTGCATTGATCAGCAGGTCGCCAAGCGAGCGGAGAATAAAATTAGAGCCGTATACGGTCGGGTCGAATAATTCCAGCTGGCGCAGGTTAAAGGGAATCGGCAGAAAGTAACTAAGAATACGTAATCCCAGGATGATGGTAAGCAGGAACACAAAACCTGTAAAGAAATTCCTGTGTATGGCCAGGTACACGGCGCACAAATGAACAAACAATAAAATAAATAGCATTCCGAGTATACGGAACAGGATTGAAAATTTATTGTTCTTTTCAGCAATACCCTTGTTCTTTTCCAGCATGTAAAACAAAGGCGTTCCATTCAGCGATTTGATGGTGGTCTTCCCTGATTGCCCCGGGAAAATATCATAATAAGATCCCACAGCAGGATCATTTACAAAAGTATTGCTGAGGTATTCGGTGATGGCAACATAATTCCATTTGATGGGCAATAGCGAAAGTGAGAGCAGGCCCGCAGAGTCCTGTTTGTTCCACACATAAAAACCATTGCGCAATTGCGCAAAACCTGTAGATTGCGGAGAGTTGACAATACCTGAATCGGGTAGTATATACTGCGAATTCCACAAAGCGAGTTTTAATGTACCGGAATCCGTACGGATATAGGAAAATAAATAATATTTTTTTTCCAGGAGATCTTTGAGGTATTCATCAGGAATACTATCGCTTTTTACTTTTTGTATATAGCCGGCATTGTTGACCGTTTTGTAAAAATCCTTCTCCGCAGTTTGCACATAGCTGTTTAGCTTGTTCACTACATTCTTTTCTGTTGAATTGGCGGACCAGTAATTATCAATAATGAAGGAGATAGTGATGAGCCAGGCTGCCAGCACAAGCAGGTACAGGTGGCTGCTTATAAAACGGGGAAGTTTGAGTTTGCCTGGCAATGCTTATAGCGGTTTAGTTTTTATTTGCTTTCATTTTGTTCCAGAGCGCATCCATTTCCTCCAGCGACATATCGTGCAGGAGCTTATTCTCTTCAGCAGCAGCTTTTTCCATACCGGTAAACCGCTCTATGAATTTTTTATTGGTGCGTTCCAGCGCATTTTCAGCATCTACCTGCAAAAACCTTGCAAAATTTACGAGGGAGAACAAAACATCGCCCATTTCGTCTTCCATTTTATCTTTTTGGCCGGTAGCTACGGCTTCTTCCAGCTCGCTCATCTCTTCTTTTACCTTATCCCACACCTGGCTGGTATTGTCCCATTCAAAGCCTACGGTCTTTGACTTTTCCTGCAGGCGAATGGCCTTCACCAGCGCCGGTAGTGATTTGGGAACTCCTCCCAGCACAGATTTCTTGCCTTCCTTCAGCTTTATTTTTTCCCAGTTCTGTTTTACATCTTCATCGTTGGCTACTTTAACATCGCCGTAAATATGCGGGTGCCTTACAATGAGCTTTTCGCAAACGCCGTTGATCACTTCTTCTAAAGTGAATTCATTTTTTTCTGAACCAATTTTGGCATAAAAGACAATATGCAGCAACAGGTCGCCCAGCTCTTCTTTTATTCCCTTCCAGTCGCTGTCGGTAATGGCATCTGTAAGCTCATAGGTTTCTTCAATGGTAAGATGGCGAAGTGTTTCAATGGTCTGCTTTTTATCCCAGGGACATTTCTCCCTGAGTTCATCCATTATTTGAACAAGGCGTAAAAATTCGTTTGCTACAGGTTGCATATTTACAAATTATAAACAGATAAAAAGAAAAATAAGATGAACAACAATAGTATAATGATAAATCTTCCGAGGATTGCAAGAAAAAATTTGAAAAAGGTTTTCGCCCTGCGTTGCCCGTAAAAATTCCGCATGGCTTTGTATTCATAAATGAAAAGGAATATCAATACTGCTGCCTGCAGCCAGTTAAAGATGCTCCAGCCAAGCCAATCTTGGACCCTCCCCAATCCCAGCAACACAAGCAGGCTGATGAAATAAAATATGTACAGGTGAACACTGTAAATGCCGTGTGCTACAAAATAAAAATCTTTTCTGCGCACATAGATCAGGCGGAGGAACAATGCAAAGAATGGAAGTGACAGGAACAATATCTGTGGAAAATAATGGGTGAGTTTTTCCCAAAAACTTTTCATTGCTTCCTGCTGGTTCCTGTACTTTTTCTTCATGTCGATATTCTTCTTCGTTATCGTTCTTGTTAACCAGCTGTCGCTTATTTTGCCCGCCTTTACCATCGAATCATACTCGGCCATGCTCTTGTAATTCTTACCCATAATGGTATAGCTGGAATCGTTGGTGAGACTGTCGATATACACATTATATTCTTCCCTGCTCAATGAGCGCTTTCCCTTTGTAAGTGTTTTGGTGAAATTGGCAAACGTAACACTGTCCATTTTGTCAATGGATTCCTTTGTTTCCCCCGAAACCATGGTAGAATTAAATTCTGCATCGTTTGGTGAGAATACCGAAAACAATATGATGAAAAATATGAACGATGTAAACACATACATTCTTACCGGGTTAAGGTAACTGGCCCTTCTGCCTCTTTTGTATTCGGCTGATAAAAAGCCCGGCTTGGTGATCAGCAATTTTAAAGTGCTGAAAAATTTACCGTCGAAATGCGTAATATCATTAAAAAAATGCGTGATCAAATGCCAGGCAGACTCTGCCGGCTCAATATTTTCCTGGCCACAAATATGACAATACTTGCCCTGTACATGCGCATTACAATTCAGGCAGTTTTTCTCCTTTCTTTCTTTTAAATGACTCAAAGCAGATAATTTTTCTAAAATTAGTAAAGTTTTATCAGCCACTCCTATTATAACTGTAGCTTAGCCAGTAACTTCGTGAATATAACAATCAATTGATATGAAAAGAACCTTTGTACTCCCTTTATTGCTGCTGCTTGCATCAACCGGGACCAAAGCTCAGTATTACTACAAAGACATTGTGAGCAATGACCAGTTGCAGGCTGATATGGCCCGTTACAAGGAAAATAAAATACGTACCATCAACATCAAAAGCTTTGAAGACGATGGCAGCCCAAGCGAAGGATTTTTTGCTCAAAAGAAAATTTCAAAAGACTATACCCGTACGGAGCTTTTTACAAGATCGAATATCTCTGCACCTTCCCTGCTTATTTCTACATTTAACAGTAAGGGGCAGTTGCTGCAAACACATGATAGTTCTGAAATATCTGTTACCCATAACACTTACCAATACAACAATAACGGGAAAATAATTTCTATTGTTTCCGGCATTCGCTCAAGCGATGATGATTTTACCAGCGAGATACGGGAAGAACATTTGTACAGCTACGATGCCAATGGCCGTCCTGAAAAAATGATCCGGGTAAAAAATTACAGGGACAGCACCACTATATTATTTGCCCCGGATGAATATGGCAATATCGCCATTGAAAAAGATACCCGCAGCGGCACAAAGTTTTATTACTATTACGATGTTAAAAAAAGGCTGACAGATGTGGTGCAGGAAAATGATTTTAAAATAAGGATGCAGCCTGATTATTTGTTTGAATACAACAACTACGCCGGCCTTATATCACAAATGACGGCTACAGAAGAAGGTGGTAATAATTATTATGTGTGGAAGTACACGTATGATAATGGATTGAGGGTAAGAGAAAGGTGTTATACAAAGGAAAGAAAGTTAATGGGGACGATAGAGTATGAATATAAATAAGACGGCAGAGAACGCAAAGTTTATCGCAAAGGGCGCAGAGGTTTTTCCTTTGCGCCCTTTGCGTTTCCTGGCTTTGCGCCTTTGCGGTTCCTGCAAATAAAAAACCTCCTGCATGCACAGGAGGTTTTCAATAATAAATAATTAGTAATCTTAGTAATTCCTCGCAGTCATTTCTGTCCTGCGGTTCTTAGCACGGCCTGCAGCAGTTTTATTATCAGCTACCGGTTTGTCTTCGCCATAACCTGTAGAGAACAAACGGCTTTCAGCAACACCTTGTTTAACCAGGTAATCTTTCACCGATTTTGCACGGTTCTCAGAAAGTATCTGGTTTTTATCGTTGGCACCTACATCATCTGTATGACCGTCGATATCCAGCATCAGGCTTTCATCTGCTTTCATCAATGCAGCTACATCATTCAATGATTTGTTTGATTTAGCAAGCAGTTTATAGCTACCAGTTGCAAAGAATACATTCTTAGCTGCATAGTTTACTTTTTCAATTACTTCTTTCGCAATTTCAGGACAACCCTGGTTGCTGGCCGGGCCAGGACGTGTAGGACATTTATCTTCTTCATCGTTTACACCATCGCCATCACCGTCAGGAATAGGACAACCCTGGTAACGGGCAACACCTGCAACGGTAGGGCATTTATCCTGTTCGTCGTTGATGCCATCTTTATCGGTATCAGGAATAGGGCAACCCTGGTATTTAGCCAAACCTGCCACATCAGGGCATTTGTCATCTGCGTCAGCGATACCGTCGCCATCCCTGTCAGGGCAACCTTGCAAAGAAGCCAGGCCTGGTGTATCAGGACATTTATCGTCTGCATCAACCACACCATCACCGTCCCTGTCTACTACAACAGGTACTACAGGTACTTCAACAACAGGGTCAACTTTTTTAGGGAAAGAACGAACAATGCCAAAGCTGTGGAAGAAATGATAGGCAGCATTCTCAGTTACCGGTATGCGGTATTGAGAATTGACCATCAGGAAAGTATTTTCAAAAGTCCTGATCTGTAAACCTACACCGATCGGCATAACAGCAGCATAATAGCCCCTGTATTTGGAAGCGCCTACACCCAGTGTAAGAAAAGGATTCACATAATATTTGTCAGAAAGTAATTTAAGGTTGGCGGTTGCTACTGCTTCCAGCAAAAGATCCTGGTTGCCATCAACAGACCTGTTAGGAACCGGGTAGCTTACATAAGACCCTGTAAGCATGGCAGAAAAATCAAGATGATTGCCCATGCCTTGTATGTAGGTAAAACCTAATCCGGCTCTCATGCGGCTTGTTTTTGACCATTGATTTGCCTTAAGTACATTAGACAAACCCATGGTGCGGATATCAGCAGCTGTCTGAAAATCATTTAATGCTAAATGCACCCCGAATGTAGGAGGCTTGATATAGTCTTTTTGAGCTACAGCCATTGTACAAGCAAGGCCAGCCAGCAAAGAGAGCGTTATTTTCTTCATAAAAGTTGTTTTGTGTAAACGCAGCAAAAATAGCTGCTTAGTTTTAAATCCGGAAATAATTTAATCACATTAATGTTGATAATCTTCAATTTATGGCACAATGGCTAAAGCCCTGTATTTAAGCAGATTTTTTCTTTAAAACCTCCACTTTTACCCTCGTGAGGCCGCTCTTGATAAAGCCCAGTTTTTGGGCGGCTGAACGGGTAAGATCTACCAGTCTTCTTGTTTTTGTATGAAGCCTGTCGTTCACCTTTACCTCCACCGATTTGCCGTTCCTGAGATTGGTAACTTTTATCCAGGTGCCAAGTGGCAGGCTGTTGCAGGCTGCGGTGAGTTTGCTGTGGCGGAATATCTCGCCATTGGCCGTTTTCCTGCCTTCAAATTTGCTGGCATAATAGCTGGCCTGGCCATACAATACCCTGCCGGCTGATTTTTTGGCCGGAGCTTTTTCGCCCGATTTGTCTTTTTCGGATTGTTGCGCAGTTTGTGCTCCTGCGGGTGCAGCAAGCAATAGAAGAATGGCAAATATGTTAATAATCTTTCCTGTGTATCGTCCTGCTATCATGCGGTATATTAAAGTCAACAATTACTTTTGAGCAAAGTATTTATCTCTCAGTTTTTTGTCTTCTCCATAAATATCATCATAAAATTTAATGGACCCATTGTCGCCCTCGCAGCCAAAGTAACGTATAAAAACCGGTAATTTCTTTTTTATTTCTATGGTATGGCGTTCCTTCCTGCTGATCCAGGTCGTGATAGAATCCGTGTTCAGCTTCATGGAATCCGGCAGCGTAGAGCTCAGGCTGTCGTTCCTTACGATATAAAATGCCAGTTTTTCCCAATCCTGTACCCTTACGCAACCGTGGCTCAGGCTCCGCTCCTTATTTTTGAAAAGGTAGCGCTGGTTGGTATCGTGCAGGTACACAGCATAGGGGTTCTTAAAGTTGAACTTGATCACACCCAGCGCATTGTTGTCGCCACTGCCCTGCCTCACCAAATAAGGTATGCCTTTGCTGTATTTGGACCAGTTGACAGAATAAGGGTCAACAGGATCGCCTTTGCCGTTGTACAGGCCCAGGCCCTTGCGGGCAAGGTAGTTCGGGTTGCGTTTAAGCCCCGGCAATATCTCTTTTACAATGATGCTGGTCGGGACCGTCCAGGTGGGGTAAACAATGAGGTCGGATATTTCGCTGTTTATTACAGGCGTAGGCGTACCAGGCTTGCCTACGATCACTTTCGATTCCATGGCAAGCGAATCATTGTCCCAAACCTTCAGGTTATAAGCTGGCAGGTTTACCCAGATGTATTTTTCAGGAAGCGTGGCCGGCAATTGCTTATACCTGTCCAGTGTGATGGCAATGCGTTTGAATTTTTCCTTGTCGGTATTATTCAGCACAGTTGCAAGCCCTGCGGTAATCTTACCTGTCTGCTTCAATCCTTTTGCTTTCTGGTATTTGATCAGCAGGTCGGCAAGCATGGTAGAATCAGGTTTGGCACTTGCTATAGAGTAACCGCTCTCGCCTAATCGCTTCAACACATTTTTCAGGAGCGATATAGAATCCTTACCGGGATAGCTTACATAAGTATAATTCTTACGGTCCATGCTGTCCAGGAAAGAAGGAATATTCCTCCGCAGCGCCTGGTAATCTTTTAAAGCAGGCTGAACGGAGTTGAGGATATTGCTGAGCAATGCACCTTCTTTTACTTTATTCAACAAAGCAGTAAAGAAATCTTTTTGCTGCGTAGCATTATTTTTAAAGGCAATGCTATCGGGTATAATGCGGCCTTGTTTCAGATCCTGCAGGATATGAAAAAAAGCATTCGTCAGCAGCAGGTCTGCCCTCGCCCATATATTTACTTCTTTTCTTTTTAAAGAATCGGTTTGAATCGTTTTTGCAATAGATTGCAAAGCGTTGTACTGGTAACTTTCAGGAAAGAGCCCGTCCCTTTCTGCGGAGCTGATGTATTGCAGCAATGAATCTGTGTACGGTTGCCATTTTTCCTTGCTGCTCCATACAGGTTTATAACCTGTATTGGAATAATAATAATTTACAACAGGAAGAAAAGAAAGTTGGGTGCTGTCGTTTAACTTGGGATTGTCTCCCGCCGCCTTCAGCAGGTCTTCAATCTTTAATTGAACATGATCGTCCATTTCGGCCGGGGGAATATTTTTTTCTTCCTCTTTTTTATTTCCGCAGGCGGAAAATACAATTACAAAGGCCAGCAGGAATACTACGTGGAAGTGAAGGGATTGCTTCATAGCCCCATTAATTTGATACATTTGACAAAATTTGAACAATGGCTTTTTCCCTGATATTTATATACAAGATACAGAAACGTTTCATATCTGCGGACATTGTTATGTTATTTCTGTTCACCTGTTTTTCTGTGAACGTACAGGGACAAAAAGTGAATAAGTATGGTTTGCAGGTCATTGAAAGCAGGCAGGATCTGCAAAAAACTATCGTTACCGACAGTAACATGGCCATGCTGGATGTTAAGAAACTGATACCGAACATACAGCTTGACCTGAAGTATTCGGGAACGGGCAATTTTATGAAGCAACGATTGTACCCTGCGGGTTTGACCACTACTTTTTTAAGGCGGCCGGCTGCGCTTGCTTTGCAAAAGGTACAGGTAGCATTGAACAAAAAAGGTTTGAGCTTAAAGATATGGGATGCTTACCGCCCCTACTCCGTTACGGAAAAAATGTGGGAGCCGGTAAAAGATGACCGTTATGCGGCAGATCCGAAATTTGGCAGCGGGCACAACCGTGGCATTGCGGTTGACCTTACTATTGCTGAACTGGCCACCGGCAAAGAATTGGATATGGGAACAGGCTTTGATCATTTCAGTGATACGGCGCATAGCAACTATAAAGATCTGCCTGCAACCGTCTTACAGAACAGGTTATTGCTCCGCAGCCTGATGGAAGCAAATGGCTTTAAAATTTTAGATACGGAATGGTGGCATTTCTATTTGCCTGATCCAAAAAAATATGCTTTGCTGAATATAAGTTTTAAGGAATTGAAAAATTTAAAATGAGTTCGGTAAACAGGGTTAATTTGCAGCAGAATATTTTTCAATGAAATATTATATCATTTCCGGGGAAGCAAGCGGTGACCTGCATGGCAGCAACCTGATAAAAGAACTGCAGCAGCTGGACAGCCTTGCTGATATCCGTTGCTGGGGCGGCGACATGATGGAAGCCACAGGAGCCACGCTGGTAAAGCACTACCGTGACCTTGCCTTTATGGGCTTTACAGAAGTGATCAAAAACATCCGCACCATTTTTAAGAACATCAGCTTTTGCAAAAAAGATATTTTACAATACCAGCCGGATGTACTGATACTGATCGATTACCCTGGCTTCAACCTTCGCATAGCAGAGTGGGCAAAAAAGCAGGGTTTGAAAGTTGTGTATTATATTTCCCCGCAAATATGGGCATGGAAAGAGAACCGTATCCACAGCATTAAAAAGAACGTGGACAAAATGCTGGTGATACTGCCATTTGAAAAAGACTTTTACAAAAAATGGAATTTTGATGTAGAATACGTCGGCCATCCTTTAACCGAAGTGATCGACCGCTACAAAGAAGAACATACCGGCCTCAACTTAACCGGCAATGAACAGGTGATCGCCTTGCTGCCCGGTAGCCGCAAGCAGGAAATTTTAAAAAAGCTGCCTATTATGCTGCAGGTAGCACAACATTTTCCGCAGCATGTTTTTATGGTTGCGAAAGCGCCCGGCTTAACGGATGAATTTTATAGTGAGCTGCTGGCTCCTTATAACAATGTACGGTCGGTTTCCAATAAAACCTACGATCTTTTACTTTCTTCCAAAGCGGCGCTAGTAACCAGTGGTACCGCTACTTTGGAAACAGCTTTATTTGATGTGCCGGAAGTGATCTGTTACAAGGGCAATAAAATATCTTACCTCATTGCAAGGCAACTCATCAAAATAAAATATATCTGCCTGGTAAACCTTATTATGGATAAGGAAGTGGTGAAGGAGTTGATACAGGACGATCTTACAGTGGATAATCTTGTAAGGGAACTGAACAAGCTGCTGTATGATGAAAGCAAAAAAGCGCAGCTACAAAAAGATTATAAGGACCTGAGAACTTTATTGAGTGCGGGCGGACATGCTTCTGCCAATGCTGCGAAGTCTATTTACGCAATGCTGCATTAAGCTTTCCTGATCAGCAGCTTTACGATCATAAAAATTATCGCCGCCAAAAAAAGAAGAATAGACAGGCGATTGATGCCATGCATCTTTTTTATCCAGTCCGAAGTAGGCGAATCGGGATCTTTCTTTTTCAAATAAAGATATTCTGCTATCTGCTTTAAAATTCCCATACCATTACATTTATAATGCAAGTTACAAAGAAGCCTCCGTTCCGATAATGTCTCAGTTTGAATTTTAAAATAAAAGAGAGGTCAGCCTGAGCTTATCGAAGGCGGGGTTATTCATGATTTTATACCGGCTTCGACAATCCTGATGGCTATCGGTACTGACAGTATTTTCAAAATTGAGACACTGTCTCCGTACATCTGTGTGTATTTTTCCGGATTCTCTGCGGTTATTTTAGCACAAAGAACCCGGAGTTTTTACGCAGAGAACGCAGAGACTTCCTCGGTAAATAATTAATTATATATATTTACAGGCTCACTAAAATGTACAATATGACCCGTGAAGAAAAGTTCATGCAGGAAGCGATCGAATTGTCCCGTACCGGCATCAACAACAATGAAGGCGGTCCCTTCGGTTGTGTAATAGTTAAAGGAAATGAAATTGTAGGAAGAGGCAATAACAAAGTTACTTCTACCAACGACCCTACTGCCCATGCAGAAGTGGTGGCCATAAGAGATGCCTGCAATAATTTAGGCACATTTCAACTGGATGATTGCGAAGTGTATACCAGTTGCGAACCCTGCCCCATGTGCCTCGGTGCCATTTACTGGGCAAGACCGAAAGTTATTTACTTTGCCAATAACAGGGAAGATGCTGCAGATGCAGGTTTTGACGATTCGATGATCTATGATGAAATGGCTGCTACGATTGAACAAAGAAAGATCCCGATAAAGACATTGGGAAGAGATGAAGCCATCAAGGTATTCAATGAATGGAAAGAAAAAACTGATAAGACCGCTTACTAAGAGCGGTTTTTTTGGGCGATGATCTCGGCAGCAATGCTCACAGCGATCTCCTGCGGTGTCTGGCTTTTGATCTGCAGACCAATCGGCGAATGTATTTTTAACAAAGCCTGCCTGTCAAGTTCACTGCTTTCATAATCAGCAAATAATTTTTCTATTTTTTTCCTGCTGCCGAGCAAGCCGGTATAGCGGAATGAAGTATTTAGCAAGGCTCTTACAGCAATATCATCCGTACGGTAACCAAAGGTCATGATAACAACATACACATGATCACCACCTGCGACCAAGCCGCCCAATTCATCATAGGAATCGACCAATATCTTTTCATGCGCATATACATTGCTTTCCATTGTATTTAGGTTCGCTCTTTCTTCGTATACCCTTATGTAAAAATCCATGTCCCTCATAAGTTTTGAGAGTGCCAGCGCACAATGCCCGCCGCCGATAATATGGAGTACATTTTTATATCCTGTTTTTTCAATCAACAGGAAAGATGTATCAGAGTTTTGCCGGAAATAAAAATCAACAGAAGGAACTGTTTCTTTGAAAGCAATGCTGTTTTCAGTCAGCTCCAGTGTTCCGTTCCTGTGTTGTTCCAGTGATGCCAGCAAAGCATTGATAGTTGCCAA
>CAYOLS010000105.1:0-11285 GCA_964404845.1 uncultured Ferruginibacter sp.
TGAGCCCTGGCGTGGGTGTGCAGATAACTGGACCTGTTGTAGCAAATGGCATCGATGCTTATTCTGTTGCAGCTTCCATGAAATACCAGAATGGAACAGGTGCTACTTTTATACCGGTAACAGCAACCAATGGCAGCGGCAGTCTCTTAAATGGAAGGGGTTATTATCTGTATGTTTACGGCGACAGGACCACCGGTCCAAGCGGAACCCCGGGTCCGGCCACTACATTAAGCACAAGAGGAAAATTATTTATCGGTAACGGTGTAGCAGGGCTTGAACCACCAGCCATCAATATGGCGGTTACTGCCGGAAATAATATCTCTATAGGAAATCCTTTTGCATCAGCTATCAACTTTGTGCAGCTGAGGTTCTCGGCTACCAACCTGGCGCCAAACTTTAAAGTATGGGATCCGTCGCAGAATGGTAACTATGGTGCAGGTATCTATCAAACAATCAGCGGGCCTACAGGATGGCTTGCCACGCCTGGCTTTGGCAGTATTTACAATACGCCTGCCAATTACAGTGATATACAAAGCGGCCAGGCATTTTTTGTGCAGTCTGTGGCCGCAGGCAGTATTGATGTTCCTTTTTCTGAAGACATGAAAGTAGATGCTTACCGTCTTGCCAACAGGGGCGGCAGCAACCCGGCAGAAAATGTAGATCCTGCCAGCATTACCATGATCAGCACTTTCCTGCTTAACAATGCAGGTGTGCTCTATGATGGTAACAGGGTAGTATTTGATGATGCTTATTCGAAAGAAGTAGATGAAAATGATGCGCTCAAAATGATGAACGATGGTGCCAATTTCGGTATCAGCAATACCGGAAAAGTATTGGCAGTAGAAGCAAGGGGCCATCTTTCTCAAAGCGATACCATTCAATACCAGTTAGGTAATATGGCAGCAGGCCAATATAAGTTGCGCATTGCAGTGCAGAATATCAATGAACCATTGCTGCAGGGAGAACTGGTAGACAGGTTCCTGAACAGCCGTACACCGGTTAGCCTCACCGACAGCAGCTTTATCGACTTTGCAATAACTTCCAATACAGCAAGTGCAGCAGCCAACAGGTTCTACCTGGTATTTAAAACAATAACCGTAGTACCGGTAACATTTACTACCGTATGGGCGAACCGTAAGGAAAATAAAACCGTAGATGTAAGCTGGAAGGTAGAAAATGAGCTCAACATGAGCAGCTACGAAGTAGAACGCAGCAGCAATGGCAACAGCTTTACAAAAGTTGGAGCGCAATCACCGTTGTACAATGGTGCAGGCGGACAATACCTGTTCAACGATGCAACAGCTCCCGGTACGGTATTGTATTACCGCATCAAAGGCACCAGCATCAATGGCCAGGTTCAATACAGCGCTGTTGTGAAAGTGGGTGGCGAAAAAATACCGGCGTCTTTTGTGATCTATCCAAACCCGGCAACAGGCAAGCAGGTAAATGTGCAGCTGTCGGGAGTAGAAGCAGGAGCAGTATACGAACTCTCGTTGTATGATGCGGCAGGTAAGCTGGTACATGCAGAAAGGATCAAACCCGTAGCAGGTACAAGTACTGCAAGCCTCGGTTTGAAAAATGAACTGGCAACAGGAACTTACCAGCTGCACATAAGCAATGATAAAAAGGAAACCACATCGTTGTCATTGATCGTACAATAATGGCAAGCGAAGCAGATATACAGATGCAGCAGCTTCATAAAAAAGCGAAAGCTTTATTAAAGGAAGATATGGAAGCGCATGAAGTGGTTGAAGCGCTGGTAAAGGAAGGAATAGAGCCGGGTTATGCCACGCTCATCCTTAACAATGTACTGAGTGATGAAAGAGACAGGAAAGATGCGTGGAAGCTTACATTGATGGGTGTATTTTTTGTTGCAGGCGGACTGTATATCAATTACAGTTCCTATACAATTGCAGTGAACAATAATGCCAGCTTTTTCTACGTTTTCTGGGGGATAGTGGTGGTAGGGATCGGGATGTTGGTGAGGGCATTTTTTCTCTTCAGGAAATAATTATAAACAATAAGCAGATCCGGCGAAACCATTGTTAATATGCATACGTCTATACATATGAAGTAGTTGTAATGCTACAAATAATTATTAATAAATAAGCATTCGCCAATATTATAAACCCTTATTTTTGTTCCATGATGAAGACGATTAGAAAAATAACAGCTTTGGCAGCGATCGCATTGATCTGTGTGTTGCCGCAGGCTGTATCTGCACAAGGTGATCCTGATCCTGGCTGCCCTCCAATTTGCCCGGGAGATCCAAGCTGCCCGCCCCAGTGTGTTCCTATTGACGGGGGACTTAGTTTATTAATAGCAGCAGGACTCGGCCTTGGTGCAAAAAAAGCCTATGACCGCAGGAAAGCAGCTGTTAAAATTGCAGAATAATTTTACAAGAGTTTATATAGAAAAAGCGAACTGTTACCGGTTCGCTTTTTTATTTGTATTCGCCTGATAGTTAATTATACACCTGCTTCCATTACACCCGTTTATGGTCCATATACCATGGTCCATGAATTACTTTGTAACTGTAAAATCGATCATCTTTTTCCTGTCCTTGCTTTCCCAGCGGAAGCGTACGGTATATTCATTCTTTACATCTGTTTTAATACGGTAAGGGATCTTGGCTGTAAAATTGATCTCGTTGGTTTCCATAGCGCTCTTGATACGTTTCAGGAATTTGTCTGCAATTTTTATATTGTTACCTTTTTTATCGGTCACCCAGAAATAAGTATTGCCCGCCATCATCTCTGCTAAAGAGGAGCCGGTAATGCCAAACATATCAATGCTCATATAAGCCATTTTGGGAGATACTTTGATGGTTGTATCTACCATAATGATTGCTGTGGTCATTTTAAGAAAAGCTGCATAACCGTTAGCATCGATCCCGGTTGTCTTCACCTTAACTGCCGTAGGCGATGCTTTGATAGCAGGAGGTGGTGGGGCAGGAGCGCTTTGTGCAAAACAAGCGGCACTGCATGTAAGCGTTAGAAAAAGGATCGGAAAAAAGGCCCTGGTCATAGAATGTAAATTTGAATGAAGATAAATAATAGTTCATAAAAAAAGCTCCCGTAAGGAACGGGAGCGCATGCAATTTTTTGTTAAGCCGGTCGTTGCAGCTTAATCTACTACGAAAGTGATCGGCTGTTTTTTATAGGCAGCTACAACAAGACCATTCTGCCTGGCAGGTTTCCATTTAGGTCCGTTCTTAATAAGATTCACAGACATTTGTGCGGTTTTGCTGCCGGCGTAATTTTCAGCCACCACCTCTGCAACAGAACCATCTTTTCTCACAATAAACCTTACGACCAAACTATAAGTACCTTTTTTCCAGCCATCTTCTTTTGGCATTTTATTATCAAGCCTGCTTTGCAGGTATCTTTTCCAGGCTTCCACGCCACCGGGAAATTCTGCTTCAATCTCCACTTTTGTAAATATCTTATTGTCATCCTGTATATACAGTGTATGGCTCAGGTTGCCTTTAAAATTATCGGGCAGGAATTTTGCATTGAAAGCATAGCTGCCCAATGTTTTTCCGTCGGCAGAAGTAAGCCATACTGTAGTTTCGCATGGCGCTGCTACCTGTACTGTCCATTGCCCGTTCGATTCCGTTACACGGCCGTTGGCAATGCTTACTTTTAATCCTGCAGGTGCATTAGGGATACTGATCGTATTATTTACACCTACATACAATGTGTTGCTGCGAACGGCTTCCACTCTTACTTCTTTAATATCTGCGTTAACATTTTTCACTTCTGCATTCACAGGCTGTGTATATACTTCTATTGCACCGTTTACTGAAGCATCTGTACCATATTTTCCGGCATCGCTGCCTCTTAAGATATTAACGGTTTTTATGGTATTGGGAGAGATCGCATTTATTTCTTCCTTCGGAATGATCTTGCCATTCAATACCCACACCGGTTCGGGATTAATAGCAAGAGCGCTCCGTCCTCTTATTACAATAAGAGAATCCACATTGCTGCTGCTGTTGAGCCTTACATTCACCCGCTGGCTGGCATCCACTGCAATCCAGTCGTTAGCAGAGGGCATAGGAGGCGCAGGTGGTGGAGGTGGAGGCGGCGGAACACCTGGTGCAGGTGGTGGAGGTGGCGGGGGAAACGGCGGAGGCGGCGGTAATTCAATGCCTGCTTTTTCCGCCTCTTCCTCTGTGAGCTGGTAACGTTTACCACTGGCCACCTGCACAGTGATCACTTTTTGGTTAGGAGAAGTCACCTTCGCCATCACACTTACCTGTGTTACCCTTTCCCCTTTGTACGTTCCATACGACGGAACTGTATCCTGGATAGGGTAAGGCACTTCAATTACAGCATTGTTTTTCCTGGCTGCCGCATATTGAGAAATGGCGGCTAAAATATTTTTGGCAAATGCTTCCTGTCCTTTTTCAGATTGCAGGTAAGCAAGATCCCTGCTGTTGTTGATATAGCCTGCTTCAATGATCACAGCAGGACAATCGGCGCCCTGCAATACCTTAATGCCGGCTGCTCTTTGAACAGGATTAGGACAAATGCCTAATGTATAATTGTCTTTGAAATGGTTGATCACAACGGAAGCGAATACTTTACTTGCATTGCTGTTAGAAAAAGTATTGCCTGATACATATACTTCCGCACCTGATTTATCAGTAGCAGTAACCGGGCCGCCGGCTACATGTACAGAGATGAAAAGATCGGCACCGGCATTTTTTTGCCAGGTCAACTTTTTGCTGCGGTTGCTGGTATACATCTGCATCTCTTGTAAATACCAGCTCAATATTGCTGAGGTCATTCAGCTCTTTGATCTTTTTTACAAGCGCCAGGTTAATGTCTTTTTCAGTTGTTTTTCCATCTGTTGATAAGGCGCCGCCATCCTGGCCGCCATGGCCTGCATCGATCACAACAGTGATCTTTTCATCAGGATTTAAAATGTCGCTGATGCCCGACCTGGCTTTAATGGTGAGCGCTGCCACAAGGAACAGCACCACCGGTAAGGCCAGTATCCTGTAGAGATACCCTGCCTTTTTGTTATTATACTTTGTAAGCATTTTTAATCTTCTTTTGATAGGTGAATAAAAGAAATGGCTTGTCAGTAAATAAGAGTGCTGAGGGTAGGCAGATTGTACGATCATGGCTGCAAGGGCCCCTGCATCATTATCGGCGATCGCTTTTTTATCAGCTATGAACTCATGAATGAGGTTCAGCTCTTTTTTAATGAACCAGAATATGGGATTGATCCAGAAAACAATGAGTAAAAGGTTGATGAATAATTTATCGGCACTGTGTTTTTCTCTTACATGTGCCAGCTCGTGGGCAAATATCCGGCGACCTGTCGGTGTGTTGATGTCAATGGCCTTATTCCAGAAAATGAATTTAAAGAAAGAAAAAGGCGTACCCTTTGCATCGCTTTGTACAAAAACCACATCATGTAAAGTGCGGCTGCTATTGGTTTTTAAAATGGTAAATATCTGCAGGAATACTTTTACCAGCAATACCAGCATAACGATAGATACAATGGCATACAATAACATCAGTACCTGGCTCGTGGTCAAATAATTTTGCTGTGTGTAAATAACAATACCTTCCATGTATTCATCGCTGCTGTTCACTGCCTGCAGCAGTTGTACAGGTTTTGTTGCCGCTTCACCGCTATGAAACAATACATTAAAATTGAGCAGCGGTGCTATCAATGAAATAGCCATAGCCGCAAGCAGGTAAAACCTGTTGTAAGCATGGTACACTTTATTGCGCAGGAACAGGTGGTAATAACCAAACAACACTGCGGAACAGAGTATTACTTTTAACAGGTAGTAAAAAAAGTATGGCATAAGGTCAATTTGATGATTTGATGATCCGATTATTTGATAATTGAACAAACTCCTGGCAACAATGAAAGTGAACCCTGATCTTATATCTCATAGTTCATATCTCATCGTTCATCACTTACTACGTTTTCTTTTTTAACTGCTTCAGCAACAGCTCAAGGTCTTCCACGCTCAGCCCATTCTCCTTTACCATAAAAGAAACTGCATTGCTGTAATTGCCTTCAAAGTAAGATTTCACCAGGCTCTTCAAACTCGATTTGCTGTATGCTTCTTTTGCTACAAGCGGGTAGTACTGGTGCATACGCCCGAATGTATTGATGCCTACAAACTCTTTTTCAACAAGTATCTTTATGATAGTTGCTACGGTGTTATTATGCGGCTTTGGATTGGGCAGTGCTTCTATGATCTCCCGTAGAAAAGCTTTGTCCAGCTTCCAGATCACCTGCATGATCTGTTCCTCGGCCTTGGTTAATTGTTTACTCATTGTTCTGAATTGTAGACTAAAACTAAATAATTAGTTGTAAAACTAATAAATTAGTTATCCACATTTTTAACAACGGCTTTTAAATTTTATTTTCCCCGCTATGTTGTAACGGTTAAATTTGCGGAGTTGGGCAATAGACCATGGTTCATGGTCTATTGCCCAACTCTTAGAAAGTAAAATCATAATTATTTAAGGCAAAAGCATTATAGTTCACCATGTCTCAATCCATTATTGAATTAAAAAATGTAAATATTTACCAGGGCGATAACCTGGTACTGAGCGATGTAAACATTTCTGTAGACAAAGGAGAATTTGTTTACCTCGTAGGAAAGACCGGTACCGGTAAAAGCAGCCTCTTAAAAACAATGTATGGCGACCTGGAACTGAACAATGGCGAAGGCTGGGTGGCAGGGCATAACCTGAGAGAGCTTACCTGGAAAACCGTACCCTTCCTGCGCAGGAACCTCGGCGTGGTGTTCCAGGATTTCCAGCTGATGACAGACCGTAATGTAAATGACAACCTCAAATTTGTTTTGAAAGCTACCGGCTGGAAAGATGAAAAGCTGATGGATGAAAAAATTGCCGATGTATTGGATAAAGTGAACCTGAAAACAAAGGGGTTTAAAATGCCTTTTGAATTAAGTGGTGGTGAGCAGCAAAGGGTAGATATTGCCCGTGCATTGCTCAACTCGCCCAGGTTGATACTGGCCGATGAGCCTACCGGTAACCTTGACCCGGAGACCAGCGACGAGATCATGCAACTCCTTTTCCATATTGCCCGTGATTATGATACCGCCATCATCATGGCTACACATGATTACGTGGTGATCAATAAATATCCTTCACGTACTATTAAAACGGAGAAAGGGAAGGTGTGGGATAATGCAAGCGTAGGGATTTGATATTAAATCTTAAATATTAATTCTTCAATCTTTTTCGCATTCGTTTCATTATTGTAAAAGCCGTTCAATATTTTTTGCCGGTGCAATATGTCTTCTTTTGTAAAATCCTGTTGAAATAATATTATTGTTTTGGCCAGGAAAGCTTCGGCATTATCGGCCACATGGCATACATCAGGAATGGAAGCGCCGTCAATCGCAGCTTCATTCACCAGGCAATGCCGGCCATTGTACAGGGCATTCAGTAATTTCAGTTTAACGCCCGTGTTGTTAAAGGAAGGAAGCACATTCAGCTGCGCCTTGTGTATCAGGTCCTGCATTTCATGATCGGTAGGGTTTTCAACCAGCGAGCAATTGGGGAAACCATCTATAAAAGCTTCCAGTTTTTCAGAAGGTCTTTTACCCGCTACGATCAACGGAATGCCGGTATCCTTAAAAACATTGTTAAGCAACCATTCTACCGCTTTTTCATTTTCATTGATGGACAGGTTGCCGTGGTACAAACAATAATTACCCCTGCCTTCTGTAGAAGTTACTTTGTCCCAGCCTGTAAAGGCAGGAATAAAAGAGATATTAATGGTCCCGAATAATTTTTGATACAGGTTGATATCGCTTTTACTTAAAGCCAGTACAGGCGCTTTGTCGCTGATCTCCTTTTCATAACGCTTTAGCAGGCGGCTTTCATTTTTGTAATACCAGCCTTTCAGGAAATTACTTTCATGTGAAGCCAGTTTTTCGTAATACAAAAACTCAGCGTTGTGGAGGCGAAGAAAGACCTTTCTGTTTGCTAATTCACCGGCATGCAGGAGGTAGCTGCATTGCACGCCTTCCAGTAAAACAGGGTAATTGTCTTTGCGGAGATTTTTTAACAGTGCAGGATTATTCCTTGAAGCTACCATATACGGAAGTTTGACAGGTAACGCCTGCCAGAAATTTTTTCTTTGGTAATAAGATACCTCTTCGCAATAATTATCCAGCTCATCATGTGGTGGCCTGCCATTGGTAAAGCAATGCAGGTGGATCTTAATGCCCAGTTGATGCAGCCAGCGCAGCTTGTAGAAAATATCCATCACACCGCCATAGTCAACAGGCAGGGGAACATCCAGTGAAATGATATGTAAATGGAAAGCGCTCATTAAAATTTGTTGCCACAAAGGCGCTGAGGCACAAAGAAACACAAAGAAGAAATTAAAACTTCATCGGAACTTCATGTCTTACGGCTCATGACAAATATGGTTGGTAAATAGCTTTTAGTTTTTCCGATTCATTTTCCCAGCAAAGCTCTTTGGCAGCCTGCAGGCAATTTGTTTTGTATTGATCGTACACCTGTTTATCAGCAAGCATGCTCTTAATGGCATTGGCAATGGTTCCGGGTTTTAGGTCCGGTATACAAATGCCGCATTGATAGTCGTCAACTATTCTTTTTACTTCAGGAATGGCAGTGGCAATCAATGGTACGCCTGCATGAATATAATCAAAAATTTTATTGGGCAGGTTGAAGAGGTAATTGATATCATCAAAAGAATCAAGGCTGAAGCCGATATGAGCCAGCGGTGTGTATTGCTTCAGCTGCGAGGGCGGGAGCTTTGCGATCATTTCCACCCGTTGCTCCAATTGCCATTCCTTTCTTTTTTGTGCAATGGTTTCCCATTGGGTGCCGCTGCCGATATATACCAGCAGGTAGCTGTCATCCAGTAAACGCATAGCTTCCAGCAACTCAAGTCCGCCACGGCCAGTATTGATGCCTGCGCCCTGCATCAGTAATATTTTTTTACCCCGCCAATGTTGTGGCAGCTCTTTAGGAATAACAGTAGTAGTTGAAGGAACATTCCTGATAACACCTAATCTATTGCCATATTCCTGCTCGTAGGCATTTTTTACAGAATCATTTACAGTGTACACCACTTTTAATTTTGGAAAGATCCAATCTTCCAGGCCCTTCCATATTTTTCTTTTGGCTGGAGAATTTTTTAACTCGGGTACGCCGGTAAAATATTCATGCGTATCGTAGAATAATTTTTTGCCTCTTAGTTTACTTACAAGATAGTTGGGCAACAGTGCATCCAGGTCATTTGCCAGTAAATGATCCGTTTTACAAAACAATAAACGGAAAAATAATTTCAGGTTGAATTCTGCATATTGTAAAATTCCTTTCCGGAAATAGCAGCGTATTCTTTTTGCTTTGAATGGGTAAGTTTCTAATGGGAGACTATCGCCAAAAGCTCTTGCAATAACGGTTACCTCAAAGCCCATTTGCTGCAAAGTGCTGCTGATGCGGATCACCCGCTGGTCGGTGGTAAGATCGGAAATAACAGAGACCGTAATTTTTTTTGCAGCCATGGTGCTAAGATACAGGAAGATTTTATTGCCACGAAGTCGCAAAGTCTCAAAGCTACACAAAGAAGCCTTGGTGAACCTTAGCGCCTTAGTGCATTGGTGGCAAAATATTCTGCAAGATGCCTGTGAATATTCTTCGCTGCATTTCCATTGCCGAATATGGACGAATTAAAATCAGTATTCAATGATGAAAGCTTTCCTGCATTACTAATAATATCATCCGCTATTGCATTCGTCTGCAATGCACAACCTGCATCAATGATCTCCGGCCAAAAAGGTTTCTCCATAATGATCAGCGATCGTTTCTGCATAAAATAAGCTTCCCTGCTGGTGCCGCCGCTGTCGGTAACAACAAATGCACAGCCTTTCAATAATTGTTTCATCTGCGGGTAACCTACGGGAGGCAGTGTGATAAAACCTGCGGAAAGTCCATAAGCCTCCATCTTTTTTTGTGTATGCGGATGTACGGGCATTACCACGGGTATGGTCTTATGCAACGCATTCAACCCTTCAATGATATTGCGCAGGTTTGTTTCATCCTGCAGGTTGGCTGCCCGGTGGATGGTGCATACGATATATTCTGCAGGAAGATCATAGGCGACCTTGCCTGGTTCTATTTGTAAAAATGCATCCAGCATCAGGTCGCCGGAAAGAAATGATTTTGAATGAATGGCTGTTCCATATCCTTCTGCTGTTAAATTGTCGAGGTTTTGTTGCGTACAGCAATAATTGATATCCGCCAGCCGGTCAGTGAGCAGGCGGTTGATCTCTTCCGGCATGCTGTTGTCATTCGTTCTTACACCTGCTTCAAAATGTACCAATGGGATGTTTACTCTTTTGGCGGCAATCGCAGCTGCAAGCGTGGTATTGGTATCGCCATATACAAATACAATGCTGTCTTTCTCTTGTGAAAAGTATTCCTGTAAAGCATCTGCAGCAGCAGCAATGAATTGGTTGGGCGAAAGATTTTGAATATTAAAATTTACAGCCGGTGCAGGAATGTTCAGTTCTTCAAAAAACAGGTCATTCATTTCATAGCTGAAATGCTGGCCGGTATGAATGATGGATTGGATAAAGGCTGCTGAGCTGCTTAATTCTTTGTACAATACCGCCAGCTTTACAAACTGCGGGCGGTTGCCTACTATGTGAAGTATTTTTTTCAAATGTTGAAGGGTGCATGCAAAGGCGCAAAGACATTACGCAAAGAACGCAAAAGCTTTTTCCTGGTGCATATTTTTTTCTAAAGATAAGGGAGTGATCAAATTTTGGCAGCGTATATTTTTTCAATGATCTCTACGGTTTTCATTCCCTCAAAAGCGCTGGCCATTTCATGCGTTGGGTCTGCAATGGCTTTCACCAGGTTCTCGTACACTTTATCGTGGTTGCTCATACTGCCCTGGTAAAACCCGTAGGAGTTGGCAGGATTACCGGCTGGGAGGTCACCGATGGGTTCGCCGGCAATACATTGGTATTCGAGTTCGTTCAGGTATTGCCCGCCAATTTTTACCGTACCCTGCTCACCGAAGATGGTAAACGAGCCTTCCATATTTTTTTGATAGCTGTTCACTGTAAAATTCAGTGTGCCGATGGCGCCGCCCATGGTTTCAATGATCACCACGCCACTGTCTTCGATCTCCAGCACCCGGTGTTCAAAATTTTTAGTGATGGTCTTTACCGTTTTTACATCGCCCAGCAACCAGTACATAAGATCAATAAAATGACTGAACTGTGTATAGAG
>CAYOLS010000106.1:0-11249 GCA_964404845.1 uncultured Ferruginibacter sp.
GCACCCGTAGCTTGCTGAACACAGCAAAGCTGATGGAAGAAAACGCAATGTTGTGGAAACTGAAAGAGATGGAATACGTGGAAAAGATCGCAGAAAAGATCAGCAACATCACCGTAAATGGTAATGGCCAGCTGATCGACCAGTTGAAACAGATCTTTGTGAAGCAATGATAATTATATTGCCGGCATGGTTGCCGTGCCGGCAATATTTTTTAATATTATGGTACAGGCAGTAGTGCAGGGCTGAACTTCAGTGGCGTCGCACTCTTGTGCAGCAGTACGTTATTGAACATTTTATTTAACCGCAAAGTACGCAGAGGAGAACAACGCAGAGCTTAACGTCTTTGCGCTTTAGGAGTTCAAAAACAAACACGATGAAAGAACTTGATCATATACTGGCAAAAATAGAAGCCAAGTATAAAATAAAAATACTTTATGCTTGTGAAACAGGCAGCAGGGCATGGGGCTTTCCTTCGCCAGACAGTGACTATGATGTAAGGTTCCTTTATATAAATGAGCCTGACTGGTATCTTTCTTTGCATGAGCAAAAAGACAGCATAGAATTCATGGACGGCGATTGGGATATAACCGGCTGGGACCTCAAAAAATCTTTGTTGTTGCTGAAAAGATCAAACGCAGCGCTTATAGAAAGGTTTCAATCGCCGATAATATACAAGGATGATGATTTCAGAAATGAATTCAGAAAGCTGGTAGATGAGCATTACAATCCCGTTGCCGTATTTTATCATTATCATTCCCTTGTCACCAACTTTTGGGATGATATGAAAGATACAAAGGAAGTGAAATTAAAATCGCTGATGTATATCGTAAGATCACTACTTTGTTGTATGTGGGCATCAAAAGATGCAGATACATTACCAATGGAAATACAACCATTGATGAAATATGCACCCGATGATGTAAAGCAACGCATCAAAGAGCTGATTGTTCTGAAAGCTGGCAAAAATGAAAGTTACCTTCATCCAATGGATGAACTCCTGGAAGGCTGGATAACCCAAACAATGAAGGAGCTGGAAGAAAGAAAATCGGAAGTCAGGATACGATCGGCCGATGTAAAAAGTTTAAATGATCTTTTTTTAAAAATATGGCATGGAAGCAATAACAATAGATAGTGTAAAGAAAAATGGTTGGCTCATATTCGAGGCGGTCACAGGAAGCAAGGCCTATGGGCTCGATTCTGAGAGATCGGACACCGATATACGGGGTGTTTTTGTGTTGCCTAAAACAGTACTTTATTCATTGAATGATGTCTCGCAGGTTGCGAATGACAGCAACGATATTGTGTATTATGAGTTACGTCGTTTTATAGAGCTACTGGCAAAAAACAATCCTAATATCATCGAGCTGTTGAATGTTCCTGCAAAAAACATTCTCTATCGCCATGCAATAATGGATGAGATAAAGTCGGAAGATTTCCTATCTAAGCTTTGCGAACAAACCTATGCCAACTATGCTTATTCTCAAATAAAAAAAGCATATGGCTTGGAAAAGAAGATCATGAAGCCGATGAGCAAAGAAAGAAAAACAGTACCCGACTTCTGTTATGTACATAAGAACAAGACAGTATTACCATTGGCAGATTTTTTATCCGCTAACAACATGAAACAGGAAGATGTGGGCTTAAGCGCCATCTCACACATGAAAGATTGTTACAACATGTTTTATTCGGACGAAGGAAAATATTCCGGCATAATCTGGAAAGACAATGCCAATGATGTAAGTCTCAGCAGCATTGAAAAAGAGGCACAGCCGGTAGGATTATTGTATTTTAACAAGGAAGGGTATTCTACACATTGCAAATCGTACAAGGATTACTGGGATTGGGTGGAAAAAAGAAATAATGAACGTTACAACAGTACTATGGCACATGGAAAAAAGTATGATGCAAAAAACATGATGCATGTATTTCGTTTATTGAAAATGGCAAGAGAAATTGCTACCAGTGGCGACATTAACGTTTTTAGAAAAGATCGTGAATTTTTACTTTCAATTAAAGCCGGCGAATTTGAATATGATGATCTTGTTCAAAAAGCAGAAAAAATGAAAGAAGAACTACCGGAACTTTTTGAAAAAAGCAATTTGCCTGTACAGCCGGATGCCCAAAAAGTAAATGAAGTATTGATCAAAATGAGAAGCAATTATTATGAGATCAAAGAGATCAACCGCTAAGCGTTAAGCCTTTCAACTGCGTCTTTGCGCCTTAGCGGTTCAAAAAACAAACACAATGAGTAAATTAAAAATAACAGGAAAAGAACTAAGAGCTATCGGCTACCCGGAAGGACCGGTAATTAGCATAGCTATGAATGTGATGCAGAAAAAATACAAGCATCAAAGCAAGGAGGATGTAATGGAACTATTAAAGAAAATTTTAGCAGCGCCCGTAGAATATGAAAATGATGCAGTACTGGGATTGATCGCTGAACAACTGATGCCGAAAGAAACAGCAGAAGGGGCGGAAATATCATTAAATAAAAATGGTATCGCCTTTAATGTATTCGGCCAGGAACATATTGAAGAAGGCGCTATGCACCAGATGTACCAGGCTGCTAAGTTGCCGGTAAGTGTAGCAGGTGCATTAATGCCGGATGCCCATAGCGGCTATGGCTTGCCGATCGGTGGCGTGCTCGCAACAGCAAACGCAGTAATACCTTATGGCGTGGGTGTGGATATTGGTTGCAGGATGTGCCTGAGTGTTTTCGATATTAACCCGAAACAGTTGAAAGACAAGGAAGCATATTTTGCAAGAGAGATCAACGAAGCTACTTTATTTGGAAGCGGCGCACAGTTCGACCGTGCAAGCGATCATGCCATCATGGAGAACGAATTGTTTTACGAAATGCCACTACTCAAAAAACTGCATGGGCGTGTGTGGAAGCAATTGGGTTCATCCGGGAGTGGTAATCACTTTGTAGAATTTGGTGAAGTAGAGATCAAAGAAAAGGATGAAGTGCTTGGCCTGGAACCGGGAAATTATGTCGGCTTACTGAGCCACTCCGGGTCAAGGGCATTAGGTGCTAACATCGCCAACCACTATACCAAACTCGCTATCAGCAAAAGGCGTTTACCACAGGATGCAAAAAATCTTGCATGGCTTACACTGGATGAAGCGGAAGGTATGGAGTACTGGCTGGCCATGAATCTTGCAGGGGATTATGCAAGTGCCTGTCACCATATCATTCATACAAAAATTGCAAAGCAGCTGGGACAAAGACCATTAAAAATGGTAGAGAACCACCACAATTTTGCATGGAAAGAAAAATGGAACGGGCAGGAAGTGATCGTACACCGTAAAGGCGCTACACCCGCAGGTAAGGATGTGTTGGGGATCATCCCGGGATCTATGACAGCAGATGGCTTTATTGTAAAAGGTAAAGGCGAAGAGGCTGCCGTGAATTCCGCCAGTCATGGCGCAGGGAGAAAAATGAGCCGTACCAGGGCCATCGCTTCTGTAACCGATAAACAGTTCAGGGATGAACTGCAGAAATTTGGTGTGAAGTTGTTGGGTGGTGGCCTGGATGAATCGCCATTTGCCTATAAGGATATCGAAGTGGTTATGCAGTCGCAGAAAGCCTTGGTAGATGTGGTAGGTAGGTTCACACCAAAGATCGTAAAGATGGATGGCACCAAGCACAGGAGCTGGAAGGATAAAAAGAAAGCTGATGTGTTGGGTGAATAAACAAGTAAATTGAGGAGTGATTGTTTCACTCCTTTCTTTTTGTAAGATGTTGAGCTCTTCTCAAATCATTTTACTTGTCGAAGTCGGTATATAATAAAGGAGATGCATCAATACGAATAGGCCCGGCTTCGACAAGCTCAGCCTGACATTCCTTAAATTTGTCAATAAACAATTTTAAATTCTTTCCAATGTTCAAAAAAATATTCCAGCTCTTCTTCCTGGTCTTATTCGTTGCAGGTAGTAATGCTCAAACCAAAGCGCCTATTGACTATGTGAGTACTTTGATGGGTACCGACAGTAAATACTCCTTATCTAACGGTAACACCTACCCGCTTATCGGGGTACCATGGGGTATGCACTACTGGACCCCACAAACCGGCAAGAACGGCGATGGCTGGCAGTATGCCTATTCAGCTGATAAGATCGTAGGCCTCAAACAAACGCACCAGCCCAGTCCATGGATGAACGATTATGGCCAGTTCAGCATCATGCCCGTGAATGGAATGAATTTTACAGAAGAAAAAAGGGCCAGCTGGTTCTCTCATAAATCAGAGATCGCCACACCCTATTATTATAGCGTGTATTTAGCCGATGCAGCCGTAACTGCAGAGCTTACTCCAACCGAAAGAGCAGCCATGATGCGCTTCACCTGGCCGCAGTCTGACAGTGCTTTTATCGTAGTAGATGCCTACCACAAAGGCTCTTACATTAAAATAATGCCTGAACAGAAAAAGATCATCGGTTACAGCACCAAGAACAGTGGTGGTGTTCCGGCAGGTTTTAAAAATTACTTTGTTATCTATTTCGATAAGCCCTTCACTGTTTCCAAAACATGGAGGGATAAAACATTGATAGAAGATTCACTGGAAATAAACGCAGAACATGCGGGCGCTATTGTTGGTTTCAAGACCGGCAAAAAAGAACAGATCAATATTCGTATTGCATCTTCCTTTATCAGCTTTGAGCAGGCCGAGATCAATTTACAGAAAGAACTCTCTGGGAAAAACTTTGAAACAGTAAAGCAGGAATCAAGGAATGCATGGAACAAGCAACTGAGCAAAATAGCTGTAGAAGGTGGCACAGAAGACCAGCGACGCACTTTCTATTCCTGCCTCTACAGGACCATACAGTTCCCGCAAAAGCAATATGAGATCGCAAAAGACAATTCCATCATACATTATAGTCCTTACAATGGGCAAACCCTTCCCGGGTATATGTTTGCAGGCACCGGCTTCTGGGATACATTCAGGGCATTGTACCCGTTTTTGAATTTAGTGTATCCTTCTATCAATGTAGAAATGCAACAGGGGTTGATCAACGATTACAAAGAAGGTGGCTGGTTGCCTGAGTGGAGCAGCCCGGGTTACAGGAATGTAATGATCGGTAACAATTCTGCTTCTGTTGTAGCAGATGCTTATATTAAAGGACTGCGTGGCTATGATATTGAAATATTGTATGAAGCATTAAAGCATGGCGCTAATAACGAAGGGCCGCTGACCGCAGTAGGCAGAAAAGGCGTTGAGTATTACAATAGTCTTGGTTATGTGCCTTACGATGTAAAGATCAACGAGAATGCAGCGAGGACGCTGGAATATGCGTACGATGATTTTTGTATTGCGCAGCTCGCAAAAAAATTAGGCAAGCCACAGGCAGAGATCGACCTCTACTTAAAACGCAGCCAGAATTACCGTAACCTGTTCGATCACCAGAGTAAGCTCATGCGTGGTAAAAATAAAGATGGTAGTTTTCAATCACCATTCAGTCCTTTTAAATGGGGCGATGCATTTACCGAAGGCAACAGCTGGCATTACAGCTGGAGCGTTTTCCAGGATATTGAAGGATTGAAATTATTAATGGGAGGCAACAACGGTTTTGTAAAAATGCTCGACAGTGTTTTCGTAATGGAGCCGGTTTTTGATGACAGCTATTATGGCGGTACCATTCATGAGATCCGTGAAATGCAAATCATGAATATGGGCCAGTATGCGCATGGCAACCAGCCCATCCAGCACATGCTGTATTTATACAATTATGCCGGCCAGCCCTGGAAATCGCAGTATTGGATCAGGGAAGCAATGAACAAATTGTACAAACCAACGCCTGACGGTTATTGTGGCGACGAGGACAATGGTCAAACCAGTGCCTGGTATGTATTCAGTGCATTGGGCTTTTACCCGGTTACACCTGCATCAGAGCAATATGTATTGGGCACGCCTTTGTTTACTAAAGCAACAATTCAGTTAGATAATGGAAAACAAATTGTGATCAATGCGCCCAACAGCAGCGATAACAATATGTATGTAAACAATTTATTGCTGAATGGCAAGAAGTATGATCGCAACTGGCTAAATCATTTTGAGCTGATAAAAGGTGCTGTGTTGAATTATACGATGTCGTCGGTTCCGAATAAACAGAGAGGAGCAACAAAAGCATCTTATCCTTTTTCACTTAGCAATTACAAATCATGGTAAAACGTCGGAATTTTATAAAGATATCCGGTTTGACCGGAGCAGCTATATTATTGAATCAACATTCATTTGCCCTCGGCTTTGATGAATTTGTAAGCAAACGCCCTCCTTTAGATAAGCGCCATTTTACCAGCATAGCAGTGGAAGAGACCATTGCTGCGATGAAAAAAAATATTGCTGATAAAGAGCTGGCATGGTTGTTTGAAAACTGTTTTCCCAATACATTAGATACCACCGTTTACTACAGCGAAGAAAACGGGCTACCCGATACTTATATCATCACCGGCGATATTGACGCCATGTGGATGAGAGACAGCACTGCACAGGTGTGGCCTTATCTCAGTCTTATTAATAAAGAGGAGAAGCTGAAAAAATTAGTAGAAGGTGTTATCCGCAGGCAAACAAATTATATCCATCATGATCCCTATGCAAATGCCTTTTACAAGGATGATAAACATGTAAGCGAATGGAAAAGTGATCGAACTGAAATGAAACCGGGTGTGCATGAACGCAAATGGGAGATCGATTCTCTCTGCTACCCTATCCGGTTAGCACATGCCTACTGGAAAAAAACGGGTGACAGCAAACCATTCGACAAACAATGGAAAGCGGCCATAGCCCTGGTTATAAAAACTTTTAGAGAGCAGCAGCGGAAAGCAAACAAAGGCCCGTATAAATTCCAACGCAATACCACGCAGCCTTTGGATACATTAACTTTAGGAGGATACGGCAATCCTGTAAATCCTGTCGGGCTTATCTGCTCTTCATTCAGGCCAAGCGATGATGCAACGACCTATCCTTTTTTAATCCCTTCCAATTTTTTTGCAGTAACATCTTTAAAACAGGCTGCGGAAATGTTAACAGCAATTCATAAAGACACAGGACTGGCAAAAGAATGTACAGGACTGGCCAATGAAGTAAGCGCAGCATTAAAAAAATATGCAGTAGCCGATCATCCTGTTCATGGAAAAATTTACGCCTTTGAAACAGACGGTTTCGGCAATTATTTATTTATGGATGATGCCAATGTCCCCAGTTTGTTGTCAATGCCATATTTAGGAAGTGTACCCGTAAACGATCTCGTCTATATCAATACAAGAAAATTTATCCTGTCTTCCTCCAATCCTTATTTCTTTAAAGGAAAGTATGCAGAAGGTATTGGTGGGCCGCATGTAGCGCTGGATATGATATGGCCACTAAGTATTATCATGCGTGGATTAACAAGCAGCAATGACGAAGAAATTAAAAGCTGTTTAAAAATGTTGGTAAAAACACATGGGGACACCGGCTTTATGCACGAGTCATTTCACAAAGACGATCCGAAGAATTTTACAAGAAGCTGGTTTGCCTGGGCTAATACTATTTTCGGAGAATTTGTAATGCAGGTACACAACAGTAAGCCACAGTTGTTGAAAAAAGTTTAATCTATTTTCCTGCTCTTAAAGGAATAAATAAGATAAACAAGAAAAGGAAGTATGAACACACTTCCCAGCAGAAGCGCCCAGCCAAGGCTTTGCAGTGTGCTTTCCGTTGCCACATGTTCTGTTAGCGAAAGATGCGTTCCATCTTTGAATAAAATGATATTGGGATAGTGCGAATAGGTGGCTGCCACCAGTATCATTACCACCTGGAAACCGGCGAGGATCCTGAACAGGTTGGTTTTTCCTTTATTGAAATTTTTAAACAGTATCAGCAAAGAAATGGAGGCAAGGCTGATGGCAACAATACCGATCGTTCCCCCGAATATCCAGGTGAATAAAGGAATACCTGATACCCATGCTGCAATAAAAACCAGCGCTCCGGCGAGCACTACCAGCAATATGGCTTCCTTTGCCTTAAGCGTAAAATAATTTCTTTGCAGTGCATTGTTGGTCTCGCCGATCACAAAAATAGCAGCAAGGTAAGCGCAAATGGCTACTGTAAACAATCCCACACTGATGCTGAAAAAATTGAACCAGCTGAAAATATATGCAGATAAAAAATCTGCTGCTGTATTATCGATGGTACCCGATACGGTGCTTGCCGCTATAATACCTAAAAACAACGGTGTGATAAAACTGCTGATGCGGAACACCTGGTCGTACACAACCTGCCATTCATCTTTTACCGCATCATAGTGCCGGAAAGTAAAAGCGGTTCCTCTTGCAATGATGCCAAGCAACATAATGACCAATGGAATATGCAGGTATGTGGACACTGATGCATAAATAACAGGAAAGCCCACAAATAAGATCACAATAGCAATGATGAGCCACATATGGTTGGCTTCCCAGATCGGCCCGATGGCTTTGTACATCTGCTGCCGTACATTTTGCTCATTCTTTTTCCCGGAAAACAATTCTATAATGCCTGCACCAAAATCTGCCCCGCCCAGCAAAAGGTATAAACAGATAGAAGCCCATAAAAATGCTATTACCACGTAGATCATGATACAACTTTTTTAGCCATGAAACCAGGATCGGTAGGATCATATAATTTGCCGACCATTTTCATTTGCCGGTGCAGTAAGAACACCACGATGGCGGACAAAGAAATAAATACTGCTGTAAAAATGTAAAACGAATATGCAATACCGGGCATTGGTGTAA
The DNA here is from genome assembly GCA_964404845.1 of uncultured Ferruginibacter sp. Classification (GTDB taxonomy): domain Bacteria; phylum Bacteroidota; class Bacteroidia; order Chitinophagales; family Chitinophagaceae; genus Ferruginibacter. The sequence continues at coordinate 8,753 of CAYOLS010000106.1, forward strand.
CAGCATCTTTTGTTCGCATCACACCCTGTATGATCCATGGTTGCCGGCCCAGCTCTGTAACAACCCAACCTGCTTCCAAAGCGATATAGCCAAGCGGTATAGCAAACGCAAACATTTTCAGCAGCCACTTCTTTTGCTGCCAGCTTTTTTTCTTTAGCAATGCAATGAAATAGGTAAGAGAGATGAACACCAACAGCATTCCCAACCCAACCATTATTTGAAAGGCGTAATGCGTAATCGCAACCGGTGGCCGGTCATTAACAGGTATATCATTCAGGCCGGTGACCGGTTTATTAAAATCTCCATGTGCCAGGAAGCTGAGCATGCCGGGCAATTTGATAGCATATTTTACCTGCTGCGTTTTTTCATCAGGAATGCCGCCAATGATGAGTGCTGCTTTTTCTTCCGTATAAAAATGTGCTTCCATAGCTGCAAGCTTTGCAGGCTGGTATTTTGCAACGAATTTTGCAGAGATATCGCCGCTGACCGGCTGCAACAGTGCAGCGATGCACGCACACAGAGCAGCGATCTTGAATGCCTTTGCATGAAACTCAATGTTCTTCTTCCGCATGATCATGATGGCATGCGCTCCTGCAACTGCAAAGCCCGTAGCTGTAAATGCTGCAATCACCATGTGCAGCGATTGCGAAAACCAACCGGGATTGAACATGGCTTTGATAGGATCAATATTGATGTATTTTCCATCTACATGATCAAATCCTGCAGGGCTGTTCATCCATGCATTGGCCGCCACCACCAGTATACCCGAAGCCAACCCGCTGATGCCTACAATAACTCCCGTGAACCAGTGAAACCATTTATTGAATTTATCCCAGCCGTATAAAAAATAGCCGAGGGCAATGGCTTCAATAAAAAATGCCGTTCCCTCCAGCGAAAACGGCATTCCGAATATTGGCCCTGCATGTTCCATGAACTTTGGCCATAGTAGCCCGAGCTCAAAGGAAAGCATGGTGCCCGACACGGCGCCTGTTGCAAACAAAATGGCCACACCTTTGCTCCATGCTTTAGTGAGGCCACGGTAAACTTCATCTCCTGTTTTTAAATATTTGTAATGGGAAATAGCCATAAAAAATGGCATTACCATACCTACACAGGCAAAAATGATGTGAAAGCCTAAAGACATTGCCATTTGCGACCTGGCAGCGAGAAAGTCGTCCATAAATCAGTTGATTTTAGAGATGAAAAGGACGTAATTTTTTGATGCTGCAAAGTTCGGTCATTACGCTCTAATTACGAAAGAAATATTAAAGAATGTCTGGGAATATTTCTTTACTAAAGTTATTACTTCAGAAGAATACTGGCGCAATATGGTATTCCGTACCTACGGCACTTCAACAGTTGTTTGTGCATCTTGTTACCGGCACGCAATCTCTGCGAGATTGGTCAAATAATGGAGATATGGTATTTCATCCCGCCAGTGATTGCATATTGGTAATAACTAAGAAATAAAATGCATAATGCCGTAGGCATGATATACCTACGACACTCCAATGGTCGTTTACAATTTTGACTACCTACGCTTTGCATCTGCGAGGCAGATTTCAAACCAAAAAGATCATTTCGCCAAAGCCTTTCTTACAACAGGCGCTACTTTGGTTCCGAATAGTTCGATCGATTTCATCATCACTGCATGATCAGGTGCGCCTACATCCATATGTCCGACAAACCTTGTGATACCAAACAGTTCATGCATGTACAAAATTTTATCGGCTACTTCATTAGGGTCACCAATGAACAAAGCACCTTCTTTTGAGCGACCGCCCTCATATTGTGCTTTGCTGTAAGGCGGCCATCCCCTGTCACGCCCGATGCGGTTCATTTGCGCCGCATAATTATTAAAATATCCATCTATTGTTTTTATATCATCACTTACAAAACTGTGTGAGTGAATACCGAGCTGCATCTTGCTCATGTCGTGCCCATTTTCTTCATATACATTTTTATACAGCTGTACCAATGGCTGAAACTGTTTGGGCATGCCGCCAATGATCGCAAGGATCAAAGGCAATCCCAGCTTGCCTGCTCTTACCACCGATTCAGGTGTACCACCAACAGCGATCCAAATTGGTAATTGGCCGTTGTTCCCTGCCCTCGGGTACACTGTCTGATCTACAACAGGTGCCCGCAATTTTCCCTTCCAGTTCACTATTTCATTGTTGTTGATATTAAGCAACAGGTCCAGCTTTTCTTCAAAGAGCTGGTTATAGTCTTTCAGATCATAACCAAATAAAGGAAAAGATTCTATAAAGCTGCCACGACCTACTCCGATCTCTGCCCTTCCATTGGAAAGCAGGTCGATGGTAGAAAAATCCTGGTACACTTTTACAGGCTCGGAAGAACTGAGCACTGTAACAGTACTCATGAGCTTAATATTTTTTGTAACAGTAGCAGCAGCGGCCAACACAATTTCAGGAGAAGACACTGCATAGTCAGGACGGTGGTGCTCACCCAGCCCAAATACATCCAGTCCAACTTC
>CAYOLS010000107.1:0-11230 GCA_964404845.1 uncultured Ferruginibacter sp.
GTCTTCACATTTTTATCATTCACTTTCAGGATCACAAAACCATCTTTCATTCTTGTCTGGTTACCGATAGCGCCCAATTCATTGATCTTTTTAACGATCACACCGCCATCAATGCCAAAGTCCTTTGCTTTCTTGCTGTCTAATGTAACCAGCTCTGCTCCCAGCATATCTGTACCTGTTTCTGCTTTTACCACATCGTAATTACCTGCTTTGTTTTTCAGGCTGATGACGCTGCTTTGTTCTTTGTCGTTGCGTACATAGTTAACAGTTACTTTATCGCCCGGTTTGTAGCGGCTAACCTGCTCCTGCATTTCTGCACCGCTGGTTACTGCCACACCGTTGATAGATTTGATCATATCGCCTTTGCGGATACCGGCTGCATAAGCACCACCATCAGCAGGAGCGTTCTGCACATAAATGCCCCATGCGTTAACAGGAATGCCACGTGCTTTCTTTTCTTCGTCGGTCATGTCGCTTGCATTGTCGTATTCAATACCCAGGTAAGCTCTTTGTACCGTACCGAACTTGATGATATCATCCACAACTTTTTTCGCAATGTTCACTGGTATTGCATATGAATAACCTGAGTAATAACCGGTAGGTGAAGCAATAGCAGAGTTAATACCGATCAGCTTACCATCCGTACTTACCAATGCACCGCCACTGTTGCCCTGGTTAACCGCAGCATCTGTTTGAATATAAGATTCTACAGCAGAAGCACGGGTACCATCGCTGTCCCTGTTCAGGCCAAGGCTCCTTGATTTAGCACTTACAATACCTGCGGTAACAGTAGTTTCCAGGTTCAACGGGTAGCCGATCGCCATTACCCATTGGCCTACTTTTACATCATCGCTGTTGCCGTAAACCAGGTAAGGAAGACCTGTTGCTTCAATTTTTATCACAGCAAGATCGTATGCCGGATCTCTGCCGATCACTTTTGCCTTATAGGTCTTTTTGTTGCTTAGTGTAACAGTGATCTCATCTGCATTCTGCACCACGTGGTTGTTGGTTACGATATAACCATTGTCGGCGATCAGTACACCCGAACCGGATGCTCTTTGCTCAGGTATCATGCCACGACGGCTGCCGCCAAACAATTCGTTGAACATATCATCGTCAAAGAAATCGCTGAAAGGATTTTGACGCTGCTGTGTGCGTGGCAAACCATTGTTCACCTGCTTGGCGTTTGTTTTTGTTTTGATGTGAACAACGGTTGGCGTAGCCGCTTGTGCTGACTGAACAAAATCCGGCGCACCGCCCGGTCCTGATCCGTCGCCATCGGTAAAGCCGGTGTACTTATAATTCGAAGGAATCACACCTGCCTGCTGGCCACCATATGTATCGTTGTTTGTTTTGAAAAATTTTCCATAGCCCCAAACCAGTCCCACCGTAGTCAATGCACTGATGAGGGCGGTTAAAAAAACTTGTTTCAATTTCATGGTAAATAGGTTTTATGCTTTTGTTTTTATAGGCTTCAACTTTTGTGCCTCTCCCTACAAAGTAACGATGGAGTGACAAAATGTAAACTACCTCCTGCCATCTTTAACATTAAATTAGTAAGGCTTTCGTAGATGAGAACGAAGACCATAGCCCATAGTTGATAGTCCATAGATAAGTCCCTGTAATTCATAGTTTTCTTACATATCATACCTTATATCTCATCGTTCATATCTCATTACACCGTTAGCAAAAACTGCATCGTATCCACCCCGTCGGCATAAGAAAAAAGGCCGGGATTCTGCGCTTCTCCAAAGTTAATCAAATGTCCGTCTATTATGCATTGCAGGTCTTTATTGGCTGATAGTTTGTCATGCAGCTGTTGCGCATCATCATAATATTCAAAATACAAATGACTGATAGGGGAGAACAGTGCTTCATTCTCTGTGAGCAGGGTAGCCCCGTTGGTCATGTAATAAATGTTGTTGAGCAAAATGATTGACAACTGGTAATCATAATTGTTCTTGTACTTATGATGATCTGCAAAATAGCTGTAGCTGTTGAATGAATTGATCAGCGGAACAAAATCATAATTACGAGGAACGAAAAGTTTGCTCACATTGCGGCAGCCGAGGCCAAAATACTGGTGTATATCATCGCTGAGTTTGTTTAGCTGCGCTGCTGTTTCGTTACCGTTAAGCACAGCCACTGAAGTACGGTTGCGGCGAATGATGTTCGGGTATCTTGAAAAGTACTGTTCAAAATATCTTGCTGAATTATTGCTTCCTGTTGCAATGTATGCATCACAACCTTTTAATGTTTCTGCAAAGGAAACATGGTTCTGAATAGTGATCTCCCACTCGTACAATTTTTTCACCAGGTGCTTCAGCAGCACATCATCTTTGGAAGATAATTTTATGGTTTGCTGGTGCCCTGAAATGAACACTGCTAAAAAATCATGAAAACCCACCAGCGGAATATTTCCCGCCATCACTATACCTATATTTTTTGGAACAATATTATCATCAATATGGTAATGAGCAGCCCATTTTTCCAGCAGGTCTTTATCAAGAAAATTTGTTGCTATTTTTTCGCAGGCCAGGTCGATAAATTCCGGTGTGAACCAGCCGTTTTTCTGGTAAGCCTGTTGTTTGATGTATTGCCAGTCTTCTTCATTATTTTTTAAATATATCCCCAGCCTGTACATTAAATCGATTCTCGCTTGTAAATTCATTGCTATCTTATTAAATTGCATCAAAATTACGATAGATGGCTATAAAGATCACAGACGAATGTATTAATTGCGGGGCTTGTGAGCCCGAATGTCCCAATAATGCGATTTATGAAGGAGGAGTAGAGTGGGCAATTTCAGACGGTACTTCAATCAAAGGTTCCTATACACTAATGGATGGTACGGTTATTGATTCTGATCAGCGAAATACGCCGGTTGCATTTGATACTTATTACATTGTTCCCAATAAGTGTACGGAGTGCCAGGGTTTTCATGAAGAACCACAGTGTGCTGCTGTTTGCCCGGTAGATTGTTGTGTGCCGGACGAAGATTACAGGGAGACCGTGGAAGAGCTGATGGCGAAAAAAGAGAAATTGCACGTATAACGTTTTTAGTAACTGCTGAAAGGCGGTTTAAATAGGCAGGTGATATTTCCTGCACACTTGGCGAGGGTATTATGCAATACTTTCGCCTTTTTGTTATAAACCCATGTATTTTAATTTATTATCTTGTAATATGATTAAATGGATACCCGGAGTTTTAGTTTTAATGTTTTTCAGCTGTAAGCAGCCTAAAAAGGACAATCCATCCAGTGCAGTAAATGAAAAGATCGCATTGATGAAAACCGACCAGGCTTTTTCTGATATGAGCCTGAATAAAGGTATGAAAGCGGCATTCATTGAATACATCGACAGCAACGGGGTTTTATTAAGATCGGGCCACCTGCCTATAATCGGCGCCAGCGCCATAGACTTCCTTATTCAGCAAAACGATACCAGCTACAGCATGAGCTGGCAGCCGCAGAACGCTTTCGTAGCACAGTCTGCCGACCTTGGCTATACCTACGGCATATATGCAGTGCAACCTACCACGGTGGATACTGTTTTATACGGCACTTATGTAAGCATCTGGAGAAAACAGGGCGACGGCAAGTGGAAATTTGTACTTGACAGCGGCAACGAAGGCATCGATTCCAGCTATTTACAATATTAAAGTTTTTATAAGGATTGGCTATCCCTATTTTTTGTTTCTTTGGGCTAAATTGAACAACTACTATGAAGAAAAATATTGCGCTTATTACAGGAGGTTATTCCGGAGAAGCCGTTATTTCCTACAAAAGCGCTGAAACCATTTACAATAACACGGACAAAGAAAAATGGAATGTATACCTGGTAGACATTCACCCGGACGGTTGGTTTCACAAAGCAGACAACGGAGAAAAATTTCCCATAGATAAAAACGATTTCAGCATTACCACCAGTGCGGGTAAAATAAATTTTGATGCCGTGCTGGTTGGCCTGCATGGCACACCCGGCGAAGATGGAAAACTGCAAGGCTATTTTGATTGTCTCGGCATTCCCTACACTTCCTGCGATGCTGCAACTTCGGCACTAACATTTAATAAAAGATATACGGTAGCTGTTGCCGCATTTGCTGGCATTAAAGTTGCTAAGAGCATGCACCTGTTCAAAGGAGATGGCACTACAGCAGTGCAGGTGAATGACCAATTGAAAATGCCTGTGTTCGTAAAACCCAACAATGGCGGCAGCAGCATCGGTATGAGCAAGGTAAATGATCCTGCTAATTTAGACGCAGCAATAGAAAAAGCTTTTAAAGAAGACGACCAGGTATTGGTAGAAGAATTTATTAAAGGAAGAGAATTTACGATCGGCGTTTTTAAAAGCAAGGGAAATATTATTGCGCTGCCGATAACAGAGATCATTTCAAAAAATGAGTTCTTCGATTTTGAAGCAAAGTATGAAGGCGCCAGTGAAGAGATCACGCCAGCACAGGTAGACGAGGTTACGGCGGATAAAGTAAGAGATACTGCAAGAAAAGCCTATGCGCTTTTCAATTGCAAAGGAGTAGTACGTATGGACTTTATTCATGATGCAGAAAGCGGAGATCCTTACCTGCTGGAAATAAATACCGTGCCTGGCCAAAGTGCCGCCAGCCTGGTACCGCAGCAGGTGGTAGCCATGGGCTGGAGCTTAAAAGAATTTTATTCAGCCCTGATAGACGAATGTTTTGTATAACATAACCAACATTATTTAACCAATTATTCATAGATGTTTAAATTCATCACCCACCGCCCGTTCTGGGTAAATTTATTAGCCATCATTGTGTTGGTTTTCCTGATCATTTTCCTGATATTAAAAATGCTGGGAGGTATTACCAATCATGGCGAATACTTAACAGTACCTTCTGTAGTGGGTAAAAAAACAGAAGATGCCATCAAGTACCTCGAATCGAAAGGTTTTGATGTAGAGATACAGGATTCTGTTTATACAGATACTGCCAGGATGGGGATGGTATTGAAACAATTGCCTGATCCAAACAGCACAGTAAAGATCAACAGGGTTGTTTACCTTACGGTGAACAGGGTAACACTGCCATTGGTAGATATGCCATCCTTACAGGGCAAGACCCTGAACTATGCTATAGAGATCATGAAACGAAGCCACCTTGTTTTAGGAGATACCACATTTAAACCAAGCTTTATGATGGGTGCTGTACTGGAACAAAATTATAAAGGCGGCGCTATATTATCCGGCGCTAAAATACCATGGGGAAGCAGGATCGACCTGGTAGTTGGAAGCGGCTTATCTGAAGAGCGTTTCCTGGTACCTGACCTCGAAGGACTGACATGGGCACAGGCTACTGCACTGCTGGAAGAAAAAGGACTGGTGCTGGCATCTACCATTGCAGACAGTGATGTAAGGGATACGGCATCAGCATTCGTGTACAAACAAAACCCGCCACGCTTTACAGAAGACAAGCAAGCCGTATTTATTCAATCCGGCCAGTTCGTGGATATATGGGTATCCAAAGAAATGAAGTTCGTAAAAGATTCTACTACTAATAAACCAACTAAAGAATAAAATAACTGTTATGACAAATATTACAGCAGAAGAAGTAAAACAACGTTTAGATGCAGGCGAAGACCTGAACCTGGTAGATGTGCGTGAACCCGATGAGCGTGCCGCATTTAATATTGGTGGCTTGTTTATCCCTTTGGGAAAAATACAAACGATGCAGACCGATGAAATAGAGGAATTGAAAAATGAAGAAGTGATCTTTTATTGCCGCAGCGGCAACCGCAGCGGGCAGGCCTGTCTTATTTTAGAGACCATGGGCTTTACCAATGTGAAGAATCTGGTGGGAGGAATGAATGATTGGCAGGCGAAGTTTAGTTAGTGATGAGTGATGAGTGATGAGTGATGAGTGATGAGTGATGAGTGATGAGTGATGAGATAATTTTTTTGCAACGCAAGATATTGTAATAAGAGCCACAATAAACTATTGTGGCTCTTATAGTATAGCAACGGCGGTTGGTCGTCTGCCGTCGGTGGTTTCGTCTTACAATTTAATATTCAACCCTATCACCCAATTAACAGGCGCCATCGGGAAATAATAATTCTCCGTAGTAAGTTGGTTGCCGGCGTAATAGCTGAAAGTATAGCCGTTGGGCTCATATTCTTTTGAAAAAACATTGTTTACCTGTACAAATAGTTTGGTGAATTTTTCCCAGTTGTAGCTCAGTCTCACATCCTGTGTATAGAAACCATCAAGGCTGCGGCTTTTTTGCTGCGTATTGTCAAGGTATTGGCGGCTTACATATTTTCCCACCAGGTTCAGCTCTGCATTTTTTGCAGGAAAGATATTGATGCTGTATACACTTGTAATAGCCGGGGAGAAAGCAATATCAGGTTTTTTGTAAAAATTGGTTTGTTGCCCGCCGTTATCATAATCATCAATGTATTCGGTGAAATTTTTCACTTTGTTCTTGCTGAAAGTAATGTTTGCATTCGCAGATAACCATTTGCTGATCTGTCCTCCGCCCTGTAGCTCAATACCTGCACGATAACTTTTGTCAATATTGGTACGGGTGTAAGCGCCCACATCATTTATTTTCCCTGTAAGCACCAGCTGGTCTTTGTAATTCATGAAATAAAAATTGATGCCCCAGTTTGCTTTAGCAGTTTTGTATTCAAGTCCCGCTTCATAATCATCCAGCTTTTCAGGCTTTGCCAGTTCGCTGCTGCTTGTTTCAAAATCGTCCCTGTTGGGTTCTTTGCTGGCACGGCCATAAGAAATATAGGCCTGCATATTTTTCCAGTTATAAGTAAGCCCGGCTTTGGGATTGAAAAAACTATATTTCTCATCAATGCTTAAACCAGGGCGATCCCTGAATCCATCGATAGTATAATCAACATGGCGAAACTGCAGGTCAAGAAATGTTTGCCAGCCCTTGCCCAGTTGTTCGGTCCATTTGGTGTAAAGGGAATAATCTTTTTTCGTTGCATTGTTATTGTACCATTCGTAGTTTACAGGTACTGCAGGCTGTACCTGGGCTTTAATTACTTTGCCAAAATGATCACCATCGTACTGAGTAATACCACCACCAACGATCACCTGTCTTTTTGTTGAATTATACTGCAGTGAAAAAATGCTTCCGTAAAAATAATTATCCAGGTGCAGGCGGCGTATCAGGTCTGTTTCGGTAATAATAGTGCCATTGTTGTTGTAATCCGGCAGGCCATAAGCAGACAGTGACTCACCGGCTTTGTATTGTTCATAGTAGCCTTTACCTCTTGTAAGAAAAGCAGCTACATTGGCTTTCCAGCTATTGCTGAATTTATGGTTGTAAAACAGCTGGTAATGCGTTTGAATATAATTATCCGTTTCATTGCTGTAAGGCTCGCCCGGCGCTTCTGTTCCGGCGCTGTTGTAGCGGCGGTTGGTCTTCAGCGTAGTTTCATCCACGCCATTCCATGCCTGGTACGTTCTTTCCCTTCCGGTGAAAACATTGAGCCGGAGAGAATTTTCAGGTGACAGGTATGCAGCACTTCCGTAAAAGGAATGCAGCCTTGTATCTGCACGGTCAATATAACCTTCGCTTTGTATCTGGCTCAGCCTGCCATCAAAAGTAAAGTGTTTGCCAAGCAGGCCGCTGCTAAGTTTCAGCGTATTTTTAAATGTGTGAAAGCTGCCGGCAGTATTGTTCAGCTCCAGCGATTTTTTGGTATTTACTTCGTTGGTGGAAAGGTTCACACTTCCGCCGAAAGAACCTACACCATTGGTGCTGGTACCTACGCCCCGCTGCACCTGCATGCTGCCGGCGGAAGAAGAAATATCAGGAATGTTCACTAAAAAACTTCCCTGGCTTTCCGCATCGTTAAAAGGAATGCCGTTGATGGTAATATTGATGCGGGTGGCATCTGTACCCCTTATGCGCAGGCCGGTATAGCCAATGCCATTGCCTGCTTCTGAACTGGCTACCACCGAAGGGGTTTGGTTTAAAATAAAAGGAAGGTCCTGCCCGGTATTGCTCTTTTCAATATCCTGTTTGCTAAGGTTTGTTTTGGCAATAGGTGTTTTTTCACCTGCTCTTACCGCATTTATCTCTACAGGTTGTAAAAGGCTGGTGTCATTATAAGCAGGGGTTGTTTGTGCCCATGCAGGTGCAGCAAAAATCATCAGGACAAAGCCCGAAATAAAACTTTTCATTATAGATAGATTTATGCTGAATATCCGGGGGTTGCCCACCGGTGACGTACAATTTAAACTCCCTTCGCAGGCATTATCCTGTGCAGGTTATCGGGTATTATCTCAGCCTCTTGCGAAGCACCCCGGAAATTCAGTCGTTTGTAAAAAGATTAGGCTACAAAGTTATAGAGAAGTAAAACGGAAATAAAAATTTATTTTTTCCTGTAACAAAATATACCCCTTATCCGTCTTGTATAAAAAATAGTATAGCCATGAAATTTTTATTAACAACAGTGACATTATTTGTTGCCCTGGTTGCAACAGCACAAACGAAAACCTACAACGATCCAAACGCCAAAATCAGGACCTTATCTGGTTCATTTACAAAGATTTCTGTTTCCAGCGGGATAGAATTGTATCTTACGCAGGGTGATGAAGATGCAGTAGCCGTAAGCGTTTCTGACCAAAAGTATGAAGAACGCTTTAAGACTGAGATCGAGAATGGCACCCTCAAGATCTATTATGATAACAAGGGTATGTCGTGGACCAATTCCGACAGGCACAGGAAGTTAAAAGCCTATGTTTCCTTTAAAAAACTTGAAGGTCTTACCTGTTCAGCAGGTTCCGGCACAAAGCTGACCAATACACTGAATGCTGTGAACCTGGCGCTTAATTTTTCAAGCGGCAGCACATTTACCGGTGAGATCAATGCTTCAGAAGTAAACAGTACGGTGAGTAGTGGTGCAGAAGCGAAAGTTTCCGGCAAAACCGGCAAACTGACCGTAAATGCCAGCAGTGGTGCTAACTTTAAAGGGTCTGGCCTAGTAGCATTATATTGCACTGCGTCTGCCAACAGCGGAGGTGCAGTAAGCATTGAAGTGCAAAAAGAACTGAATGCATCTGCCAACAGTGGTGGCGAAGTAAGGTATTCAGGTGCTGCTACGCTTACCAAAGGTTCTATCAATAGCGGCGGTTCTGTAAGACAAAGTTCAAAATAGGAAAGATGAAAAAAATACTTGCTATTTCAATAATGGTCCTGTGCAGCCTTGTTTCGGTTGCACAGGATCAGTTGGTAGTGGATGCCAATGCGCAACTGCGTACACTTACCGGTTCTTTCAGCGGCATAAGAGTATCACACGCTATCAAAGTGATCATTACGCAAAGTGATACAGAAAGTCTTGCCGTAAGCGCCAATGACGAAAAGTACCTGGAAGATATTATTACCGAGCTGGATGGCGGCACTTTGGTCATCAGGTCGAAAAATAACAGCTGGACCGGAAAAAGAAACCGCCAGCTGAAAGTATATGTATCATTTAAAAAACTGGAATACATTGACATTTCCGGTGCTTCGGATGTGGTTACGGTAGGAGTGATCAAACAACCTTCCTTACGACTGGATCTTTCGGGTGCCAGTACTTTAAGAGGTGAAATAGAAACGGGTACTTTATCGCTTGACCTGAGCGGCGCTAGCCAGTTGAATTTAAAAGGTACTGCCACCGTGTTAAAAGCAGATTGTAGTGGCGCCAGCGATATGAATGCCTACGATCTTACTGTGGATCTTGCCAACCTGGATGTTTCCGGCGCATCTGATATCGAGATCAATGTAAACAAAGAGATCAAGGCTGAAGCAACCGGCGCCAGCAGCATACGTTATAAAGGAAATGCATCTGTAACCAATGTGAGAACCAGCGGCGCAAGCAGCATCAACAAAAAAAGTTAGGATTTCTTTAGCAGAAAGATCAAATTTCTTTTGGCAGACAAACTGTTTGCTCTTATCTTTGCACCGCGAAGTAGAGCAGCGGTAGCTCGTCGGGCTCATAACCCGAAGGTCAGAGGTTCGATCCCTCTCTTCGCAACTACATGATGAAGGCTCGTAAGAGCCTTTTTTATTCTTGGCAATTTTATAGCTGATGAATATGATTACCTTCTCTTTCTTACTGGATTTTGCCGGTTCTCATATTCATTTCAATGGTAAAATCAATTCATGAAATCAGGTTTTGTAAACATATTTGGAAAGCCCAATGCAGGCAAAAGCACTTTGCTCAATGCCGTCATGGGCGAAAAAATGGCGATTGTGTCCCATAAAGTGCAAACAACAAGGCACCGCATCAAGGCCATACTCACCGAACCGGGTTATCAAATCATTTTTTCCGACACCCCCGGTATCATTGAACCCAAATACAAACTGCATGAAAAAATGATGCAGGCGGTTAAAAGCAGCCTGGAAGATGCCGATGTGGCTTTGCTCATAACGGATGTGAGGGAAAACCAGGATGAAAGCAACGCCATTTTTGGGGCTTTAAAATTGAAAGCACCTGCCATTGTCATCCTCAATAAATCGGATACGGTGAATGGTGAGCAGCTGAAATCAACAGAGGCTTTTTACCGGCAGCAGCCTTATTGCAGGGATGTGATAAGTATTTCGGCATTAAATAAAAAGGGAATTGAAGCATTGCTTGCAGCGGTGGTTGCGTTGTTACCCGAAGGAGCGCCCTTTTATGACGGCGATGATCTCAGCGACCTGCCAACAAAATTCTTTGTGAGTGAATTGATAAGGGAAAAGATATTTTTATTGTACGGCGATGAATTGCCTTATCACAGTACCATCCTGGTGCAGGAGTTCAAAGAAAAGAATACACTGATAAAAATCCAGGCTGATATTATTGTACAGCGGGATACACAAAAAGGGATCATATTGGGCGAAGGCGGAAAAAATGATCAAGCAACTGGGTACCCTTGCAAGAAAGGATATTGAGGCGTTTTTAGGAAGCAAGGTTTTTCTTGAGTTGTTTGTAAAAGTAAAGCCAAAGTGGCGGGATAATGAATTGCAGTTGAGGGAGTATGGGTATTGATCCCCCTCCGCCCCCTAAAGGGGAACTAAGGCAGGATTTCAATTTTTGAGCCTATGTTCGTATTTACAGGAGCATTGGTAAATTTTATATAAGTATTTTTAATCAGCAAAGTTTTACAATTTTATCGTAGGGCTTGCATAAAAAAAGTCCCCCTTTAGGGGCGGAGGGGTATGAGTTTCACAGTAGCAATTGTAGGCCGGCCAAATGTTGGCAAGAGCAC
>CAYOLS010000108.1:0-10897 GCA_964404845.1 uncultured Ferruginibacter sp.
CAGGAGACAGGAATAAAGTAGTGATCAGGAGAGCCGGCAACGATAACAAAACAGCAACAGCAGCCAATACCCAGGCCCCGGCTTCTTATAAAAGTCCGCTCACCGTATATGTGCCGGCTTCTGTAAAAATAAATATTGAACACAGGTACAATGAACTGGTGATCATGAATAACCTTGTAAACGTGGAGCTGGACCTTTTAAATACAAAATTATCAATGAAAGATGCGGAAACAGCTGTCATTAAAAGCAAGTATGGCTCTGTAAAGGCGGGCACAATTAAAATTGCCGACCTCGACCTGCTCAATTGCACTTTCTCTTTTATTGAAACAGCAAAAATGTTCATCAACTCAAAGTACTCCAACGTTAGTGTAAAAAATGCCGACACTGTGAATATGAAGAGCTATAGCGACCAATACAAGATCAACAGGGCAAAAAATATAAGTGGCAGTAAATCATTCGGCCAGTTCGATATCGTTCAGCTGGACAATTCGATCACCCTCAGCGGTGCAAGCGCCGATCTTAAAATTGACAAGATAGATGCTGCCGTAAAAACAATTAAAGTAGATAATAAATATGCGGATGTAAGATTACCCGTTGAAACGCTTCCTAATTACAGCCTGCAGTTCAACGGTACCTACAGCAATATATTTACTGCTTATGATAAAATTAAAACAGGTGCAACAACAGACAGCACAAAAGCTACCAATCCTGTATTTATTAAAACAGTCGGGGATCTTAAAAAGGATTTTACAGAGCTGATCGTAAAATGCTCCAACTGTTCTGTAGATTTCAGGTAACCTGCATTTGCGGATAAGGTTTTTGCAACGCAACATTTAGCGTAGCAGGAGTATAATCGCTATAGCTTTTATTTCCAGCTGTTGTTTTGTATCATTATTGTATAGCCACTAAAGTATAGCCATGAAACAATTTTTAATGCTGCTCGCATGCAGCTGCTGCTTTGTGCTTGCAACAAAAGCACAGGGAACCCTTAAAGGTAAACTGGCCGATTCTGCCAGTAAAGCTCCGGTAGGGCTGGCCACTGTAACCGTTTTTAAAGCAGCCGACACTTCCATCATCACTTATCGTTTGAGCAACCCCGAAGGCGAGTTTAAAGTGCCCGGTATTCCTGTTAATTTAAATTGCAGGGTGGTGATAACTGTATCAGGTTATGCCGCTTTCCGGAAAGAGTTTACTTTTACCAGTTCGGATGAAGTGATCGATCTCGGCACCATCCTGCTCCCTCCTTCTGCTACTTCGCTGGATGAAGTGGTGGTATTTTCAGAACGCCCGCCCGTGGTCATTAAAAAAGATACAGTGGAGTTCAATGCTGCTGCATTTAAAACCTTGCCCAATGCATTGGTGGAAGACCTGCTGAAAAAACTTCCCGGTGTGCAGGTAGACAAGGAAGGCAATATTGTAGTAAATGGTAAGCCCGTGAATAAGATCACCGTAGATGGCAAATCATTTTTTGGCGATGATCCTAAAATGGCGACAAGAAATTTACCTGCAAATGTGATCGATAAAATACAGGTAACAGATGATAAGGAAGAAATGTTGCGCAGCGGCGATGACAACCCCAACAATGTAGGCAAAGTAGTGAACATTACTTTAAAGAAAGGCGTGAAAAAAGGATGGTTCGGAAAATTATACGCCGGTGGCGGAACGGGTGACCTGTATGAAGCAGGCGCCATCGCCAATATTTACAGGGATACTTTACAGGTAAGCGTGCTTGGCTATATGAACAACCTCAACAAGCCAGGCTTTAGTTATGGGGAGCTTATGCAGGCCGGTGGTATGGAACGTAACCGTAGTAACAGCAATAGCAACAGTACCAGTGTATGGCGCAATCCCAACGGAAGTGGTGTATCTATCAATGGTGTAAATTTTGGTGGTATGCAAAACTATGGCGGCATTACCACCAGCAAGGGTTTTGGTGTTAACCTCAATCATACGCCTAACACCAAAAGATCTTTTTTCCTGCAATATTTCCGTGGAAATATACATGTGAACAGGACCAATATAACTGCTACCAGCCAGTTCAATGAAGATACGGTAGTAACCAACAACACTACGCTGGGCGGGCCTATAGAGACCAATGGACATAATATTGGCATGGGCGCCCGGTTAAAACCGGATTCTGTCACCAATATTTTGGTAAATGCCAGTTATCTCATCGGCATACAGGATGAACAACGCATCAGCGATGTATCGAGCAACAACAATATACTGGGTGCATTGAGCGAAGGAAACGTATTCCAGAACAATCCTGCCAAGACTTATTATTTCCGTCAGAACATCAATATCACCCGGCTTTCAAAAAAGAAAAAAGGCAGGCGCTTTAACTTCAACCAAAGCCTTGATGTAAACAATCGCTTCAATAATTACAGTACGGAATCTAACCTGCGGTATATCTACCCTACTCCTTATGACAGTATCTATTCGCAATTGCGTTTGGAAAGAATACCAAGAACGGATGCAACTGTATCTTTTAACTACAGTGAGCCATTGTCGAAAATAATGACATTAAGAATGGGCGGAAGATACGAGTACAGCCAATTGTACAATACGGTTAATACTTTCAACAAAGATGCAACAACTGAAAAATATGATATCCTCAATCCTGCGCTGAGCAGCCGCTTTAAAAGGATCGGCAACAGGGTAATGCTTTCGCCCGGCCTGGAATTTAAATGGAAAAAATGGACGATAACACCGGGTGTGAGAGTGCTCATGCAATCTTTTGATAACAACCTGGCATCTATGCCTGCATCCATTGTTCAGAAACAAAATGACCTGTTGCCATCATTGGGCATCGTTTATAAAAAGATCAATTTCAATTATTCAAAAGACATTGTAATGCCCGGCTTCATGAGCCTGATACCGGTTACGGATAACAGCAATCCTTACCTGATCGTAAAAGGCAATACGGAATTAAAGCCGATAGAAAGAAACAATCTCTGGCTGAATTATAATTACAATAATACCAAGTCAAATTTGTATGCAAGCATTTTTGCCAATGGTTCCTTTACCAGCAATGATGTAGTGCAGAGTGTAAGCGTAGATGCACAAGGCGTACAAACCACCATGCCGGTAAATGCCAATGGCAGCAGGAATTTTTACATGAACTTCAATGTGAATAAGCAATACAAACAGAATCCTAAGTTTATTATTTCCTGGAATGTGGGAGGCGGCTACAATTATACCAGGAACAGGCTTTTTTACAACAATGCAGCCAGCCTGCAAAATACTTTCAACCTTTACAACTGGGCGAGCCTGAATTTTAATTTCAATGACAAAGTAGAATTTAATACCAGTGTAAGCAAAGGAAATAATTTTACCCGTTATACAAGTGAGAATTTCAGGAAGGTCAATATAAAAAGCACATGGATTGAGAATGAACTGGTAGTAAGATGGCCCAAACATTTTATCTGGGAATCTACCATTAACTACGATTATAACAGCAACCTTTCCACCAGCGATACCCGCAATATTGTGCGCTGGAATGCAGCACTTAATTATACCATGTTGAAAAGTGAAGCATTGGTATTAAAACTGTATGTATTCGACATCCTGAAAACAAACAGGAGCTTATATTCCAATGTTAACAGGAATGTGATCATGGTATACCAGACCAATACGCTTACGCAGTATGGGCTTGCAACACTCACTTACAATGTAAGGCCATATGGTTCTTCTAAGAAAAAAGTGGGAGGAAGAGAAAGGCTGTTCCTGTTTTAAGGATATACTGAAAAAGAAAAAACCTCCGCAACGAAGGTTTTCAATAGAATGCTGGGTGGGGGTTGTTCATGCCTGAACAGTGTGTTCTTAATTTGGACAAAAGAACTGGTTTCAGAGATATTGGATGTGGTCTAAGGTTTTATCAGGGCCTCTTGTAATTTCTGAGTGCAAGAAACAACATCCCGGAAAACCTTTTTGTAAACTGTCATTTAATAAATTCATAGTATATGTACTACAGACACATTAAGAAGGGAAAGCACAGCACTATAACTAATTATGATCCATCATTTTAGTGATAATCCCGGGTGTAAGAAATCTTCTTTGGGCAATTGTTTATTTTTAACCAGGCTGATAAAACCTGCGTTTACAAGATCGGATAGCTCGAAAATAATGGTTTGTTCGAGCTCATCCGGCACTTTGTTTTCGTACTGTGCTGCCACATGATGCACAAATGCTTCCACCGTCATATCACCATTGGAAGAAAGAAAAATATTTTGCGCCCATGGTCCGGGTGTAACAAGATTTTGTTTCCGGGGATCTTTGATAAATATCTTCTCCTCTTCTAACCAACCCCACTCTGCATTCCTGATAAAATAATGATCTCTTTTATAAAAGTTTTTTATCAGCGTAAAACGGGGCGGCTTTTCATTGCCTTTTTTAAAAAATTGAAATATACCCATAGATGTTTCAAGTTAAAACTTAAAACGTTACCGCATCAATAGTTTATGCCCGGGATCTCGCCGGCGCATCGCTTGCAAAATAAGTATCTGCTGGCTTGATTAATCGATCAATCACAAATGCTTAGTGCCATCGGCACTCCCTTTTTAGAACTTAACATTGGGTTAGCATAAGCTCCGTAGAAGCTACCTAAAGCCAGGGTCTTTGTTTGTAACATCCGCTTTGTATCGCAGAGGCAGGAAACTCCTGCGGAGTTTTGTACAGCATCTATTATGCTTTTATAAACTGGAGGCTCCGCCGGAGCCGGGGGTTATAAGCGTGCCACATATTTTGGATATTTATACGCTTTCTGTATTTTTCACAAAAAATCGGTATGAAAAATATCTTAGTATTCCTGTTGCTTTTCATTGGAGGAGATATAAAAGCGCAGGAAACAACCTTTCATTTATACAAAGGCACTGTAGATGGCCTGCCTGTTACCCTCTTCCTCAAAGCCGAATACAATGGCTGCACGGCAGATGCTTTTTACCAGGGCATGTACCAATACGATAAAAAAAGCACCTGGCTGCAGGTCTATCCTACCAAAAACGACAAGAACCAGTTTGTATTTGTTGAATATGGATTTTCCGGGGTAATGATATTACAGAAAGCGGCAAAGAACTTTACAGGCACCTGGATAAGTCCCGATACCAAACGCCAGCTAAAAGTAATGCTCAAAGAAATGCCGTTAAACAAAACGGATAAAGAGAAATATGAAAAAAAGTTCGATGAAGTAAATTATGAGAACCATGATTGCTGATTCATTAATTATTGATTATTCTTTACCGGTTATTGATCTTTTAGCCGGCAACTCCCTTTTATAGAACGGGTAAATTTTTAAGAACGGTATTGCGGTTTTAAAAATATTCATTTACTTTGTATTTCAAAGTACTTTTAAATTATTAAATATGCGATACCCGCTCATTATCATCATAGGCTTATTCTGCAGCTGCAGCTTTGAAAAAAGGCCTGTGCAATTCTCTGCTGAAACATTGGATACCATCAAAACCGCACCGCCGGCCATTACGGCGCAGCCCGTACTTTTTGAAACTGCTTTTGTGCAGGGAACAACGCAAAAGCTGAATGATTCTACGGTACAGTTGTATGGTATTAACATCGGCAACATCAAACTTACAAGTGGAAAACTGATCGCCTGCGACCCGATCCTGATAGAAGAATATGGTATACCATTTACCCAACAATTTCCTGCAGGAGAATTTCCTGTACAGCTTTCTATTGCCAAACAAGGCCCGGAAGAACGCATCGCTTTTGCCCGCATAAAATTCAGCGATGAACCTGTTGCCAAATGGGAGATGGCGCTTTTGAAAGACCAGGAGCCACTTCCTGTTGAGAGTAAAAAGATACACGGCTTCGTAGTTGACGGTGGCCTGGGAATTTTTGCAGATGCAGAAGCTGTTAAAGTATTGAATATAGCGCCAATGCAATCGTTAAACGATAGTGTGTACAGGGAAATGGACAAGCATACGCATTACGACTGGCGATACAATATCCATGAATTCGGGAGTAATAACCTCGCCATGTTCTCAACAGGCTTCGGCGATGGCCGTTATGCCACATATATTGGTTTTGATGCCAACGGTAAACCCTGCCGCCTGCTGACCGATATGGATATTTTCAGCTGGAAATGATAACAACGTAGCCGATGTTCACTCCAAAAAAATAACAAGTGAGTTCGTCAACAGAAAAATTTTACAACAGGTTCTCCTTCTTCTACCCGTTGGTAGACCTGTTCTTAAAACGGCAGAAAAAGCAATTGTTCCGGGAAGTGAACAGCCTGCCGCCTGGGAAGCTGCTGGAAATAGGCATTGGCAACGGCGCTCATTTTAAATACTATCACAAACACCAGGTTACAGGCATCGACAGCTCTGAAAAAATGCTGGCGCTTGCCAGGAAGCAGGCGAACAAAAATATGGAGTTGCTCCTGATGAACGGAGAACAACTTTCATTTCCGGATCAGCAATTCGACTACATTGTATTGTCGCATGTTGTTGCCGTGGTAGCAAACCCTGAAAAATTATTGGAGGAAGCATACAGGGTTGTAAAACCGGGCGGGCAAATTTTCATCCTCAATCATTTCACCCCAAATAATTGTTTAAAACATATTGACAAGGCTTTCAGCTTTATTGCAAAACGATTTCATTTTCGCTCCGCTTTTTATGTTGACGATCTCAGGGCTCTGAAAAAATTCACTTTGCTGAAAGAGGCCGGTTTTGGACAGCTTTCCTATTTCAAACTCCTAATCTACCGCAAGCCGTGAAAAAAAATCATTTCCTTGCAGCCATAGCACTCCTGCTGAGTTTGTTCATCTACCTGTTTTACCGGACAGAAAAAACTGTTGCAACGGAAATATTCATTCGTCTCGTTACTCCTGCAAAATTTCACGAATGGAAAAACAGTCTTATTCATTTATTTCCATTCAACGAATACATCATTTATTCTTTACCCGAAGGTTTGTGGGTATTTGCAGTAACGCTTACGTCAAAGCCTTTTTATATAAAGTTGGGTAAGTATAGATTTGCATTGATCTACTGGCCCATGCTCTTTGCCACCGGGCTGGAAATATTACAATTGCTGCATATCAGCAAGGGGCATTTCGATTTTTGGGACATTGCTTTCTCTTTCATAGGCTGGTCTGTTGCAGGTTACGGAATAAGCAGCAGGCCTTTCAAAGAAAACTTACTAAAGCCTTTTACCATTCATAGCTTTATTTGTATCGCTACATACCTGCTGGTATACCTTGCACATGTATGGGACTAATTATTCATAAGCTGGAAAAGGATTGCCCCTGTGACATGTATTGCAGCCCACCACGTTCAGGTATTCGGGGCGAATGGTAGTATCATTGTAAAAATACTTCGTATTGATCTCCATCTGCAGCCGGATCATCCGCCTTGCATCTTCTTTCATCGGGTTGTCCAGCGCAAAGTCAAGCGAATCCCCTGCAGGCGCCAGGCTGAATATGTCTTTCTTTGCTTTTACATGGCAAAAATCACAGGTCACTTTCAGTGCATGGTTGTAGGCATTCATAATGCTGTCCATTTTCTTTTCTGTAATATCCTGCGGCAGCACTTTGAGGTTTTTGTACTTCCCTGTCTGTGCTATATTGGAGGCTGTGCCAATAACGGCAAACAGCAGGAGCAATATGATGATCGTTGATCGATTGGCCATAATATCTTTTTTAATAAATTGTAATGACGAAATGCAGCAGACCAGCGTTGCAAAATAAAAATAATTTCAATTCTAAAATGCCTTCGACAAGCTCAGGCTGACATCTGCATACATAGAGACAGCCGCTAAAGGGCCGATCTTATTTTTTCAACCACCAGCACTATGATGATCCCTACCGTATATGCCAGCATATCCACCCATGAAAAATAAGTACCGATAACGATCCTCGCCAGTGCAAAGCGTTGAAGCCCCAGCAGTTTCACTACGTTAAAATATTGCAGTGTCTCAATGGCATAAGTAAAAAGAAGGGTAATGATAGCGGCTTTCCATACTGACCAGTTAAAGATCGCCCTGGAGAAACAATAGATCATGATCACCACCAGCAGGTCGCCGATATGCGGCCTTATGATATCATCATGCACAAACAATGCTATCAGCACTTCTACACAAAACAGCAGCAGTGCAGCAAATAAATAGGTAATGCGGGAAGCAGAAATGCTGGACGACATAGGCAAAGAATTAGAGGGCTTGTTCCAATTGGCCTTTGGCCTTTGCTTCAGACAGCTTTTTTAGCTGCTTGGTCATCCTGACATTATTGCTCTTGTTTTCACAATAATCGATCAGCATACTGATGGCATTGAGTTTTACCTGTTTTGTATCTCTTGCTATGGCTTTGTTATCAATTGAATATTTTACCATAGCTGCCATGTAGATGCCGAAAATATCTTTGTCGCCGCTACCTATTTTTGAGGTAGTTTCATCCAGCACAAAGGAATAATCAGGGGTTCCTGTCATCCATTTTACCAAAAACTGCATTGATTTCAGGCGGTTCTCGCTATTGTCTTTCCCAACCGGCGTCGACAACATATAAACAGCCGTTTGCAACGCAAATGGCTCAGCAGCTTTATAATCAGCTGTTTTTTCCAGCTTGATCAGGTCAAAGTCAGGCACCGTTTGCCCCTTCGCACATACACTGAGCAGGATAACAAAAGCAAGAAGTAATCTTTTCATACAAAGGTTTTAATATATGAGCGCTGCTCCACGCAATATTATACGAACCTTTTGATTTTACCTAAATAAGTTCCTTATGTTAACGTTCCGGTTTGAATACATGTATAACTGTATTGAAAGCCCGGGCTTGTCGAAGGTCGGTTCGTTCATGGCTGATACCGGCTTCGGCAAGCCCGGGCTTACAATATTTTTTAGGGTGATGAGCTACCTTCTTTATTCATAAGCCGGATAAGGATTTCCCCTGTGGCAGGTATTACAGCTTACCACGTTCAGGTATTCAGGTCTTTTGCCTTTATTGCTGATATCGTTATTAAAGAACTTTGTATTGATATCTATTTGCAGCCGGATCATCCGCCTCGCTTCTTCCTTCATCGGGTTGTCCAGCGCAAAATCCAGGTTATTCGACTGCACCGGGCTGAACATGTTTTTTTTAGGTTTGATATGGCAGAAATCGCAATTCACTTTCAGCGCTTTATTATAAGCAAACATGATGCTGTCCAACCGCTTGGGCGTTATATCCTTTGGCAGTACTTTTAAATTTTTATAATTTGATGGTTCGGAAATGGTGGCCGCTATACCAACAACGGCAAACAGGATAAACAGCGCAAGAGCGGTAGCTTTGTAGTGATGGTTCATACGAAAATTTTTATTCGTACAAACTTATCTGCCAGCCCCGGGCTCACCCTTATTTCCGCTGTAAAAAGAATGTAAACGCCCTGTAAATTGTTTGCAAACGAGCATTACACCCGGTCAAAAAACTATTTTTGTATCATGAATAAAAAATACCTGTCCATCCTTGTTGTAGCGCTGCTCGCCGTCTTTGTAAGCGTTTACAGCGCCAATAAAACTACGGGCACATTCAGTGGCTCCAGGAAAGAACTCCTGCTCAGGGAACTGGGCCATGAGTTGCTGAGAAGCTCAGGCGACGACAGCTCCAGGGTAATGCCCATAAAAGAAGTCGCTGCCAATGAGTACAGGATCATTTTTGAGAACCAGCTCTCACTGGAGCCGGATTCTATCATAACCATTGTTAACAGGACGGTCCGGAAAAGCAATTTCCCCGGCAACTATTCTGTGAATGTGATCGATTGCAAGACCACCGAAAATGTATATGGCTTTATAAGGTCGGTATCCGGCAAAGACGATATTATTGCTTGCCAGGGAAGATCTCTACCTATCGGGTGTTATTTTATCAACCTCAAATTTTCTGCTGACAATAACAATAATAGCAGCCGGCCAACAACGCTGCTGCTCGGCGGGCTTGCACTTGCAACGCTCCTGCTCGCCGGCATCCATTATTACTCAAAACAAAAGAGAACCGCTCTTGCAGAAGAAAGCCCTTCTGACGGCGGAAGCCGGTCAATAGCCATAGGCAAATACAATTTTCATGCGGAACAGAATTATCTTGAGCTGGGAGCAGAAAAAATCCCATTGACCAATAAAGAAACAAAACTGCTGTCCCTTTTTGCTGCTTCCATCAATACCGTTCTTGACAGGGACCTGCTGCAAAAAGAAGTTTGGGAAAATGAAGGTGTGATCGTTACAAGAAGCCTTGATATGTTCGTATCCAAGCTCAGGAAAAAGCTACAGGATGACCCTGCCGTTAAAATTGTTAATATTCCCGGTAAAGGCTACAAGCTGGAAGTAACGGCGTAGGCTTACAGCTTTCTATGCGTAACTTTGCAGCAAATACAGTAAAATGGAAAAAGCAATATTGGCAGGTGGCTGCTTCTGGGGCGTGGAAGAGCTGATCCGCAAATTACCAGGCGTTGAATCTACCGTAGTGGGTTATACCGGCGGTGATGTACCCAATGCCACTTACCGCAATCATGGAACACATGCAGAAGGCATCGAGATCGTTTTTGATCCCGGCGTACTTTCCTATCGCAGCTTACTGGAATTCTTTTTCCAGATACATGATCCTACAACAATGAACCGCCAGGGAAATGACAGGGGCCTATCCTACCGCTCTGCCATTTTTCATCTGAACGAAGAACAAAAACAAACAGCCCAGGCTTTGATAAAAGAACT
This sequence comes from uncultured Ferruginibacter sp., assembly GCA_964404845.1. GTDB lineage: Bacteria > Bacteroidota > Bacteroidia > Chitinophagales > Chitinophagaceae > Ferruginibacter. The sequence goes on from CAYOLS010000108.1 coordinate 10,684, forward strand.
GGATGCTTCAGGCAAATGGCCGGGGCCTGTTGTAACCGCCGTAGAGCCTGCATCCGATTTCTGGAATGCAGAAGAAGAGCACCAGGATTACCTGCAAAAAAATCCTTACGGTTATACCTGCCATTATATTAGGCCTGACTGGAAGCTGGCTGATCCAAACTGAAAGACAATAAGTGAAGATGAATACAGTAAGATACCGAAGCAAAGGGCTTTT
>CAYOLS010000109.1:0-10817 GCA_964404845.1 uncultured Ferruginibacter sp.
ATGTATCTGGATGTTTTCTTTATCTTCAATGAAGGTATTGCTTTAAAATGATTATATGAAAATAATCCTACAATATTTTTAAAATTATTATCCACCTTTCCTTTATGAACGGAACCAGGCACGAGGAATGGCTAAAAGCATTCGGCGAAAATTTAAGGATGTTGAGAGAAAAGAAAGGCTACAGCCTGCGTAAGCTCGCAGATGAAGCAGATGTTGATTTCAGCCAGATACATAGAATTGAAAAAGGAGAGACAAACCCAACGATTGCGTTGGTGAAATCAATTGCGGATGAGTTGGGGGTGAAGATGGGGAAGATATTTGAGTTTTGACGGGAAACCGTAATTCGTGATAGAGTATAAATGTTTTGATTTGAGGAAAATTGTTTTATTTCAACTAATTCTAGAAATATCACTCTATAAAGCTGTACTAACTGTTTTGTAACTCACCTAAAATCATTCTAATATACAAGTTATGAAACTGATTGACATTCCTTCAGAGATATGGAAATTTGCTTTTACGAAAGATGAACTCGTAATGACTGATTTATCTGAAGCGGAGTATAAAAAATTGTTTTTAGATTCAAAAGATACAGAAAAGGTAAAAGCTTCTTACGAAAAAGCATGGCAAGCTAAAAATTTTGAAATTGATAACTATTGGAAACGAGCTAATTATTTTTGGGCTTTTCAAGTAGCATCTTTCGCTGGATATTTTTCTGTATTAGGATCCAAAGCCTCAATTGAAAATCCAGAAGTAATATTTTTTATAGTTTGTATTGGAATAATAACATCACTCGCTTGGGTTTTTATAAATAATGGAAGCAAGACTTGGCAGAGACATTGGGAAATGCATGTTGATATGTTAGAAGATGAAATAACTGGCCCGTTATATAAAATTGTTACTGCTCCGAAAACTTATTCAGTTTCTAAAATCAATGATATAGTAAGTCGATTTTTCGCTACTATTTGGATATTATTATCAATAAAATATTTTGAAGATCATATTACTTTTTATTATTCAAAATTTGAAAATATCAACTGGAAAATTTTGGGTTGCAGTTTACTAACGCTATATTTCATTTGTTCAATGATATATGGATATGGACGTGGAAGATTTGGTGAACGAAAAGTCCAATTTTATAAGAGAAAATTTATAATAACTACAATTTCTTCTGAAAAACAAGCTACCGCTGCAAAGCCGGTCACTTGATGCCGGTTAATATTTTCGGATTTTCCCCCATGTTGGAGTTCCCGCTCTACGACTTTCATACTGCTCTCGCCTGGTGTTGTCACCAGCGAGCGCTTATTTTAAGGTAACCTGGTAACCTTCTACAGGTTGGGAGTAGAAATTCCATTTGTCTCAATCAGCATAATCTGACTGCCGTGGCCTTTAAATCCGCCATCAATTATATTCCCACCAATAACATTCCACAATATATTTTACCCGTATCCAATTGCTGCTACCACTTCTTCATCTCCACCCTACTCACTTCTCTCCACAAATAATACATCACATTTTTTTTGGAAAGTGATAGCGGAAAGGAACGATGCGGCTGGGTTTTGTAGTTGTATTCAGTGGGGTATTGCATTTCGTTGGGGTAAGTGATCCTGCCGGGTTTTTTTGCCATCGATTGTACAATAGATTCATAGGTGGGTCTGAAATACCTGGCCGTAGGCACCGGGTCGCCTGTAAAAATGGTGGTAAGGCTTACCGTGCTGTCTTTGGAAGTAGATTCCCATTTATTGCCCACCTGCCCGCTGAATAAAAACGGGCGGTTAAGGCTGCTGGTATTCCCCTTGCTGTATACCATAAACTTTTTATATACTTCTGCACCAAAATACATTTGCATCAGCATCAACGGACCTATGAGCATGCTGATATCATTCTCCTCATCAATCTCCGATTGGAGCATGCTGATATACAGCGATGTTCTTTTTTTATACTCGTTATCGGCGGTGATCAATGCCAGCTTTTTTTTCACCATTTCCCTGTTAAGATGATAGCTGAGCGAATCGAAGCTGAAATAACCGTTTTTTATATAGACCATCTGCTCTATACCGGCACTCAGTTCCGCAATGATATAAGTAGAAGAGTCGTGTTGTTTGCGAATATTATTGTTAAGCACCGAATACCTCATCCAGTAACCACCATTTGCGGTGTCCACAATCTGAAACCGAACGAAAGAATGCACTTCCGATTTGCGTATCGTTAGCATTGATTCTGCTTTAGAGAATTCGGTTACTTCGTATGTTTGTTCATCGCCTATTTCAAATGTTTTCTTAACCCGGTACTGGTCGTGCCAGCGGGATTGTGCAGATGACGAAAGGGAGATCAAAAAAAATAATAAAGCACCAACGGATTTCATGAGCAGCGTTTTGGCGAAGATAGAAGATTATTAAAATGGGGGCTTTTTGCCAATATCCCGATCCAATCATTGCTGGAGTAATAATGCCTTGCTATAGCTCACAGCCGGCTTTTAGGCTCTTCATTCTTTATCAATTAAAAAAATAGCCAAAATTTTTACTGATTTCCAATTACTTACAAACTGTCCCTTCAAAATAATCCCCCAAATCCATTGTCAACACAATGATTTCCCCCACCTTTGCACTCCAAATTAAAAAAGCCTGCGGGGATAGCCGCAGCATCATTTCTAAAAAAAGAACAATGAGTAAATTACATTTCACCACTAAACATGCGAACGAGGCTACCGTACAACGCAATTGGTACGTTGTGGACGGTACTAATCAAACCGTTGGTCGTATGTGCGCAAAAATTGCGTCCGTTCTCCGTGGTAAGAACAAAGCCTATTACACTCCTCACGTTGATTGCGGAGATTATATCGTGGTTATCAACTGCGATAAAGTTGTTTTCACCGGTAACAAAATGGAAGACAAGGAATACCTTACTTTCAGTGGTTATCCCGGAGGTCAGAAAGGCGAAGCAGCTAAAAATCTGCTTAAACGCAGACCAGAAGCAGTGATCGAAAGAGCTGTTAAAGGTATGTTGCCTAAAAACCGCCTGGGCCGCCAGATGTACAAAAAACTGTTTGTATATGCAGGCGCTGAGCATCCTCATACCGCTCAGAAACCAGCCGAATTAAAATTCGAAAAAGTAAAACAGTAAGAAAGATTGGAGCTATGAGTTATGAGATATGAACTGCAAGCACATCTTCAAAACAAAAAATCTAACTAAACAATTGCCGGGCTAACAGCTAACAGCTAATAGCTAAAGGCTAAAAAAATAAAAATGGAAAAGCAAAAAAACGCAGTTGGCCGTAGAAAAGAAGCTGTAACACGTGTTTTCCTTAGCAAAGGTGAAGGCACTATTACAGTAAACGGTAAAGACTATAAAACATATTTTCCGCTTGTTTACCTGCAAAACCAGGTAGAAGCTCCGTTGAAAGCAGTAGAATCTGCAGATAAATTTAACGTGGTTATCAATGCTACCGGTGGTGGTGTTAAAGGCCAGGCCGAAGCAGCAAAACTCGGTATTGCACGTGCACTCATCGAAGTAAGCGCTGATTACCGCCCAGCTTTAAAAGTTGCCGGCTTGCTCAAGCGTGATCCCCGTTCTGTTGAGCGTAAAAAACCAGGTAAGAAAAAAGCAAGAAGAAGCTACCAGTTCAGCAAACGTTAATACGAAAGCTGTTAGCTATTAGCCGTGAGCTATTAGCCAATACAAATAAATTAACAATCAAATGCTGTTGCTCATGGCTAAATGCTAAAAGCTCACAGCTCAATTAAAAATAAACAATGGAAAATAACACTTCCTTACAGCAGCAACTTTTAGAAGCAGGCGTTCACTTTGGTCACTTAAAGAAAAAGTGGAACCCTAAAATGCTGCCTTACATCTTTGCAGAAAAGAAAGGTATTCACATCATCGATCTTAACAAAACTGTAGAAAGCCTGCAGGAAGCAGCAGCAGCAATGAAAGCCATTGCACGCAGCGGTAAAAAGATCATGTTCGTTGCTACTAAAAAACAAGCAAAAGAGATCGTTCAGGAAAGCGCTAAGCGTGTAAACATGCCTTTCGTTACAGAACGTTGGTTAGGTGGTATGCTTACCAACTTCAACACTGTACGTAAAAGTGTAAAGAAAATGCAGAGCATCGAAAAAATGCTGGCAGATGGCAGCGCAGAAAGCCTGACCAAAAAAGAAAAACTGACCTTAAGCCGTGACAGGGATAAAATGGAAAAAGTACTGGGTGGTATCGCACAGATCAGCCGTATCCCTGCTGCTTTATTCATGGTGGATATCGGCCACGAGCACATCGCTCTGGCTGAAGCAAAACGCTTAAACATCAACACTTTTGGAATGGTAGATACTAACTGCGATCCAAACAAAGTTGACTTTGCAATTCCTGCTAACGACGATGCTACCAAATCTATCGCAATCATCGTAAACTATATCACTGCAGCTATTGCAGAAGGTTTGGCAGAACGCCAGGCTGACAAAGACAGCGATGACAGTGATGGCGATAACGAAGAAACTGCAGAAGCAAAAGCAGCACGTTTTGAACAAAAAGTTGGAGAAGGTGACGACAGGGGTAAACGCACAAGAGGCGCCGCTCCAACCAAACGTCGTGTACCTGGTCCGGGTGCTGGTGGAAGGAAGCCCGCAGCTAAGTAAGGTTCAAAAGTTCAGGGTTTGAAAAGCTCAGAGTGTTTGCCTCCGGCAATTCACCCGGTATGATCCCAGCTTTTGAAACAGTGCTCCCCTCCATTGGCGTCGCACACTTGTACTTTATATCTTAACTCAGCAAACAGCAGTTCTTAACAACAATGTTTTTTTAAATCCCCGGGTTCTTCCACCGAAGAACCCGGTTATAAAATATTTCAAGATGAGTGCAACAATTACAGCCGCAGACATCAACAAATTACGCCAGGCCACAGGCGCCGGTATGATGGATTGCCGCAAAGCATTAACAGAAAGCAATGGTGATTTTGAAGCAGCGATCGACTGGTTGCGCAAGCAAGGTCAGAAAGTAGCCGCAAAACGCAGCGACCGTGAAGCAAAAGAAGGTGTGATCATTGCCAACACAACCGCAGATCATAAAGCAGGTATCGTTATCTGCATCAGCTGCGAAACTGACTTCGTAAGTAAAAATGCAGAGTTCGTAGCATTTGCTCAAAGCATTGCTGACGCTGCAATTGCCAATAACGTAAAATCTGCAGAAGAACTGAACAACGTTGAGATCAACGGTGCTAAAGTTTCTGATATGATCAACGATAAACTGGCTGCTATCGGTGAAAAGATCGAAGTTTCTAAATTTGAAAGAGTAGAAGCTCCATACGTAGCAAGTTATATCCACGGTGCAAACCGTATGGGTGTATTGGTTGGCCTGACCAAAGAATCTGAAGAAGCTGGTAAAGACGTAGCTATGCAAATCGCTGCTATGAATCCTTTGGCAGTTGATGAATCTTCTATCCCTGCAGAAACCATCGAAAGGGAAAAAGCGATCGCTATTGATGTAGTGAAAGCAGAAGGTAAACCTGCTGAAATGGCTGAAAAGATCGCTATGGGTAAATTGAACAAATTCTTCAAAGACAATACCCTGATGGCACAAGCCTTCGTAAAAGACGGTAACAAATCTGTAGGCGACTACCTGAAAAGTGTAGATGCCGGCCTGACTGTTACAGAATTTAAAAGAGTAGCATTGGGTTAATATTTTAACCTGGTTATATAATTAAAAGCGTCCTGGTAAGCAGGACGCTTTTTGTTTGGCGCCGGGCTTAAGCCCACGGCTATTATTCAATTATTCCTTAAACCATTCATTATGCTGCTCCTGCACCCGGATGAATGTTGTTCTCTTGCTCAGCTCTTTTAACTCCTTCGCACCTACATACGTACACGCAGATCGTAGTCCGCCCAAAATATCCAGTATTGTTTCCTCAACAGGTCCACGATAAGGTATCTGTGTTGTTTTGCCTTCCGATGCACGGTAATCGGCCACACCACCGGAATATTTATTCATCGCTGTTTCGGAACTCATGCCATAAAACAGCTTATACTTTGTTCCGTCTTTTTCTATTATCTCTCCGCCGCTTTCATCATGACCCGCCAGCATGCCGCCCAGCATTACAAAATCGGCACCGCCGCCAAATGCTTTCACTACATCGCCCGGCACTTTGCATCCGCCGTCAGAAATAATATGCCCGCCCAAACCATGCGCTGCATCTGCACATTCAATGATCGCAGATAATTGAGGATACCCTACGCCTGTCTTTACCCTCGTGGTGCAAACGGAACCCGGCCCGATCCCCACTTTTACAATATCAGCACCGGAAAGAATCAGCTCTTCCACCATTTCTCCTGTAACTACATTGCCTGCAATGATCACTTTATCTGCATACTTCTCCCGGGTATTGCGAACAAACTCCACGAATTTTTCAGAATAGCCATTTGCCACATCAATACAAATAAACCGCAGCGCCGGATTTTCTTTTAAGATGGCATCCAGTTTTTCTGCATCTGCTTTACCTGTTCCTGTGCTGATGGCAATGTGATCAACAATAGCATTGCCCGTTTTCTTCATAAAATCATTCCACTGGGTAGGTGTATAATGTTTGTGCATGGCTGTAAACAGCTGCTGTTTTGCCAAAGCATCCGCCATTTCAAAAGTACCTACCGTATCCATATTTGCCGCCATGATGGGCACGCCAGACCATTCATAACCGCTGTTGCGGAAATGATATTTTCTTTCCAGCGATACTTCCGACCGGGAACCGAGGGTAGAACGTTTGGGACGAAGCATCACATCTTTGAATCCGAGTTTGATATCCTGTTCTATATGCATGTGATAATATTTTGTACCGGTAAATTAGTCAATCAGGCCAAGTAAGCAGTGATTTTTATCAAATGTTTGCAGAGCCTGTAAATATTGTTGCATTGTGGGCTTTGGCAGAGTACTAAAATATTTTTTTTAAAGCCTAAATTATATCTTCGCAAAAAATAACCACATGCTACCTAAATACAAAAGAGTTCTTCTAAAGCTATCAGGCGAATCATTAATGGGTGATAAAAGCTTTGGACTTGATCCGGCAGTGATCGCACAATATGCACAGGACATCAAGCAGATCACAGAAATGGGCGTACAGGTAGCGATCGTAATAGGCGGAGGCAATATTTACCGTGGTATGAACGAAGCCGAAACCGGCATTGAAAGGGCGCAGGGCGATTACATGGGCATGCTGGCTACAGTGATCAATGGCATGGCTTTACAGGCCGGCCTTGAAAAAGCAGGTGTGTACACCCGTTTGCAAAGCGCTATTAAAATGGAACAGATCGCTGAACCATATATCCGCCGCAGGGCCATGCGCCACGTAGAGAAAGGAAGGGTGGTGATATTTGGAGCTGGTACCGGTAATCCTTATTTTACAACAGATACAGCCGGTTCATTAAGAGCAATTGAAATTAAAGCCGATGTTATTTTAAAAGGTACAAGGGTAGATGGTATTTACACCGCAGATCCCGAAAAAGATCCAACAGCTACCCGCTACGAAAAGATCAGCTTTGCAGAATGCATTTCTAAAAACCTGAAAGTGATGGACATGACCGCTTTCACGCTTTGTATGGAAAACAACCTGCCGATCGTAGTATTTGATATGAACAAACCCGGCAACCTGCTCAGCGTTGTTACCGGCGATAAGGTAGGAACATTGGTAAGTTAGTTTTGATAGTTCATTATTGATAATTGATTATAGTCCCAAAAGGCCGCTCTACAGCGGCTTTTTTCATGCTCTCCCAAAAATACCCTAACTTAACCATACAAAAACCACTTCCAACATCTCATAACTCATCTCTCCTAACTCATATCTTCCTTACATGCTTACAGAACGCCAGATAGAGATCCTACGATCAGAAAATGAGCTCCTGCAACTTCAGCTGGATGACGTGAATATGATGATAAAAGTACGGGAAGAAGAATTAGACCTGCTGCGTAAAAGAGCTGCGGAAGCCACTGCCATGCAAAGCCAGCTGGACAATAACCTCATGGAGTTTGAACAAATGCAGAACAGCATCGGCTTCTCCCAGCAAAAAAATGAAGGCGCTTCACAAAGGCTGGAAGAAATGGAGCAGGAACTCTACGACTCCATAAAAGACCAGTTGAAGAGCGCAGAAAAGGTAAAGGATTTTGAAAGCCTCGAAGCTAACCTGCTGGATACCACCAACGAATTGCAGGAAGCTGCAGCCGTTTACAAACAATTAAGAGAAATAAGGAGCAAGCTGGCCGCCACCCAAAGCGACCTCGAAATTGCCAATATGGAAATTACCAGCCTTAAAGAAGAGCTTGCCGAGGTAAAAACACTCAATGAAATGTTGATGAAGAAATAATGTGCACTAATTAGAATAAATAAATTTGTTAATATATCAAACCTATTATATATTGTTTATCTAAAATTAACTGTATATGAACTTTCAACTAATGAGCAAACAAAGAAAATTTATTTTGATTGCAGCGGGCATAGGTGTTATCGCTATGTTCCTACCCTGGATCCGGATCTCCCTGTTTGGGATTACCGCAGGTAGTGCAAATGGCCTGAATAGCGGGTGGGGCTGGCTGATATTTATATCTTTTGTGGCAGCCGGCGTTGTTACCCTCATGGGCGACCAGACAAAAACGCTGGATAAGACCATGTGGATGATCGCCCTGATAGCCGGAGCGCTTTCTGCTCTCCTGATGGTAATATTTTTCCTCCGTGCATTGGATGCCATCAGCTTTATAAGCATTGGCTTTTATCTGGCACTCATTGCTTCGCTGGCCATTTTGTATTCAGCATACAATTTCAGGGCAGCAGGTTTTAATATTAAAGATGGTTTCGATAGCCTGAAGGGAGATATTGAAAAAAAAACCAGCAACAATAACCCGGAACCGCCGGTAAGTTAACAAGGACCTGACTTTTATTATAGAGCATCTCTTTTTGAGATGCTTTTTTGTTGAATAATTTCAGGAATTTTGCAGTACAAAAATTACCCGGTAATGAATATTGCGGATATAAGAAAAGATTACAAACAGCTATCGCTGGACGAATCGGATGTTGTAAAAGACCCCATTCAGCAGTTCAGCAAATGGTGGGATGAAGCCATGAACAGCGAGATCGACGAGGTAAACGCCATGACCCTTGCCACTGCGGATGCAGCAGGGAAGCCTTCTGCACGCATTGTATTATTAAAGGGGTTTGACGAAAATGGATTTGTGTTTTTTACCAATTACAATAGCCACAAGGCGGAAGACATTGCTGCCAATCCTTTTGTAAGCCTGGTGTTTTTTTGGAAAGAGCTGGAAAGGCAGGTAAGGGTAGAAGGGATCATTAGTAAAGTTCCGTCAGAAGACAGCGATACTTATTTTAATTCAAGGCCGGTGGGCAGCCGGATAGGTGCATGGGCATCACCGCAAAGCAAAGTGATCGTATCCCGGGAAATTATTGAGGAAAAAGTACAGGAGCTGGAAAAGAGTTTTGAGAACAAAGCCATTGAAAGACCTCCGCATTGGGGTGGTTATGTAGTAAGCCCGCAACTCATTGAGTTTTGGCAGGGAAGGCCGAGCCGCCTGCACGACAGGATACAATATACTAAGGCCGAGAACGCCTGGAAGATAGAAAGGCTGGCGCCTTAACGTTGGTTGATCAGTTGATTAGTTAACTGGTAAAAATACCACACTAATCAACTGACTAACTCATCCACTATTTTTTTACAGCTGCTTTCTTAGCGGCTGCTTTTTTTGCTGCTGCAGGTTTTGCAGGCCTTGTTTTACCGAAAGAGCCGGCAAATGTTTTTCCTTTTTTGGTTTTGATATCACCACGTCCCATGATTGTATTTTTTAAATTTTAAATGAATGCTATAAAAAAAGCAAGATACAACTGCATCTTGCTTTTTCAATGATTTTGTTAAGCTTAGATTTTAGCAGATAATTCTTTACCAGCTTTAAACTTCGCTACTTTTTTCGCTTTGATCTTGATCACAGCACCAGTTTGTGGGTTACGACCGTTACGTGCAGCTCTTTTTGATACAGAGAAAGTACCAAAACCAACCAAAGTAACTTTATCACCTTTTTTCAGAGTTTTTGTAACCGCATCTACGAAAGAGTCTAAAGAAGTATTAGCCTGTGTTTTTGTGATGCCTGCATCTTCTGCAATTTTTGCGATTAATTCAGCTTTGTTCATAATGATTTTTTTGAAAATTTATAGTGGAACAAATATAGAAGGTTTTTAGAATCAACAAAACTTTTTTTCCTTTTTTTATCTAACCGGTAAATCGCCTGAAATTCAATGTTCACCTGTGTTTCATTAGATTTTTGTGTGCATAACTTTGTACTGCGTTTTTGTGCAGGAGCGGTGAAACCCTTTACTGTACTGCATTTCATGGTATGGTGCGCTCAAATCCAGTGTGCACAAGGGCTTGGGCCAATATAAAAGCAAATTTTGTTATTGCCTAAACAAGTTTTTTGTTATGCACAATTAGTTCACAATTTGCATTACAGAGCGAAAAGCGATGAACTGGTCTCCCCATTTTTCAAAAGATTTCTGACGCATTGTACCGGCAAACCGGTCAATGTATTTATTGTACATGGCTTTGCTTTCCGCATGGTATTGTACTGCAAAGGTTGGTCCTTCACTGTCATCAATTTCCAGCAGGCGGGTAACAACAGCATGTGTAAAGCAACCCGTGCCTATCACATCAGGGATATGTTCTTCTGTAAGCCATTGCAGCCAGGCATCTTCAATAGGTGCTGCAACTTTTATGGTGACGTTGTAGATGATCATGAGCAAAGAATAAGAAATAAGGAATATGAAATAAGAAACTATAAAATACAATTACAGT
>CAYOLS010000110.1:0-10614 GCA_964404845.1 uncultured Ferruginibacter sp.
TGAAGTAGGTAAGGATGGAATTAAAGGGTTGAAGAAGCTGTAATTTATTACACGAATTGAAGCGAATTACACGAATTAGGGTCGGTACCGAAGGTCAGACCCGGAGGTTTTTATAGCACAAATTAAAAACACGAATTGCACGAATTAAAACAGCGAACTAAATGTTCGCTGTCTTTTTTTACGCCTATAATGATCAAAAGATCACCGCAACGTCTTCCCCGGCTAAATATATAATAGCCGGGAAGGCGGAGAAACGGGAAGAATATTTTGTTACAGAAAAAGAAAGCCCGGCACTTAAGTGCCGGGCTTTAAATTCGTGTAATTCTCCCTTACGCCACTTTCAACATACTCAACTTACTCGTACTGAATTTACGTTCTGCATAGTCAAGCGTTACTTCAAATGTTTTTATTTTCTGGCTGGGCAGCTCAAACATAGCATCGGTTAAAATGCTTTCGCAGATGCTGCGCAGACCTCTTGCGCCGAGTTTATACTCCAGTGCTTTCTGCACCATGAAATCATACACGGCAGGTTCAAAGCTTAATTGTATACCCTCTATTTCAAACAGCTTTACAAATTGTTTGATCAAAGAGTTTTTAGGCTCCGTAAGAATATTACGCAGCGTAGCAGCATCCAACGGGTTGAGATACGTTACTACTGGTAAACGCCCCAACAGCTCCGGTATCAAACCAAAATGTTTAAGGTCAACAGAGTTTACAAACTGCAACAGGTTGTTGTGCTGGTAATCCTGCAATTCTTTGTTCACATTAAAACCAATAGCATTGGTATTTACCCTGCGGGCAATGATCTTGTCAATACCATCAAATGCGCCGCCGCAGATGAATAAGATATTCTGCGTATTTAATTTGATGAGCTTTTGTTCAGGATGCTTACGGCCGCCTTGTGGTGGAACCAGCACTTCGCTTCCTTCCAATAATTTCAACAAGCCCTGCTGCACACCTTCGCCACTTACATCACGGGTGATAGAAGGGTTATCGCTCTTGCGGGCCACTTTATCGATCTCATCTATAAATACAATTCCTCTTTCTGCTGCGGCCACATCATAATTACAGGCCTGTAACAAACGGGTGAGCATGCTTTCCACGTCTTCGCCCACATAACCGGCTTCTGTAAATACGGTTGCATCCACGATTGCAAAAGGTACATTCAGCATACGGGCAATGGATTTTGCCAATAATGTTTTACCTGTTCCTGTTTCGCCTACCATTACAATGTTGCTTTTTTCTATCTCAACATCATTCTCTACCTTTTGGTTCAGCCTTTTATAGTGATTGTACACCGCTACCGCCAGTATCTTTTTAGCATCGTCCTGCCCGATCACATAATCGTCCAGGAATTTTTTGATCTCGATTGGTTTACGAACGGTAAGCTTTCCTGCGGTGGTACTGGTGGATTTTGTTTCGCTGGTGTGACCAAGCTCCTGTGCAATGATCTCCTCAGCATGTTCTACACAGTTCTCACAAATATGCCCGTCCTGCCCGGCGATGAGTATTTTCACCTCATCCCTGCTGCGGCCACAAAAAGAGCAATGTAAAATTGGTTGTTTTGCCATTTGTTTAGTTTAAAATCAGTCTTCGGCAGACTTTCTTTGATCGCCTGCAAAGGTACCCATGTTTTAAGGATTATACAATAAAAAGACAGTTAAATGCCCTGTTTTGTTGCACAATACCGGTTGTAAAAACAAAAGCTGTACCCGGCTTTAACGGAATACAGCTTTAAATAGTATAGAAAAAATCTTAAACCTGTTCCATTACCCCATCCACAATACCATAAGCAATAGACTCTTGTGCATCCATCCAGTAATCCCTGTCAAAATCTTTCATCACTTTTTCTACTGTTTGCCCGCAATTCTCTGCCAGTATTTTAGCACCGAGGTCTTTTGCTTTTTTGATCTGTAAAGCCATGATCTCCAGGTCGGCGCTGGTACCTCTTCCGCCGCCGCTTGGCTGGTGGATCATCACTTCGCCATGCTTATAAATGTACCTGCGGCCCTTTTCGCCACCACTGAGCAAAATGCTGCCCATACTGGCCGCCATACCCATACAAATAGTACTTACCGGTGAGGAGATCATTTGCATAGTATCGTAAATGACCATACCGCTTGTAACCACACCACCGGGACTGTTGATATAAAACTTGATCTCTTTACCGGGATCGATCGCTTCCAGGTACATTAGCCTGTCGGTAATATCTCTGGCAGATTTATCATCTACGGGTCCCCATAAAAATATCTTACGCTGTTCAATGAATTTTTTATCGAAGCGCCAGCCGCTCATCATCTTCTCCATCGGGTTCTCCGGCATTTCAGGCAGGTCCTGTTCTTCTTCTTCGTCCATTCTTTTGGTCTTGTTGTATGTACTCATTTTGAATTAATTATTGATTATTAATTATTGATCGTTGAAACAGCTGCTTGCTAATCAACTGATCAGTCTTTGTTTTGTTTGCGGGGGTTGGTACTTAAAACTTCATCTACCAAACCATATTCTTTTGCTTCAAGAGCGGTCATCCATTTGTCCCTGTCGCAATCCTGCGCAATGCGTTCAACTGTCTGGCCGGTATGCTGGGCAATGATCTCGTACAATTCTTTCTTCAGCTTGCGCACTTCATTTACAGTGATCTCGATATCGCTTGCTTGGCCCATAGCGCCTGCGCTTGGCTGGTGCATCATAATGCGGCTATGCTTTAATGCAGAACGTTTGCCTTTGGTACCTGCACACATCAGCACCTGCGCCATGCTGGCGGCAATACCGGTACAGATAGTAGCAATATCGGGAGTAATGATCTGCATGGTATCATACATGCCCAGACCTGCGTATACGCTGCCGCCGGGACTGTTGATGTACATTTGAATATCTCTTGTGCGGTCGGTACTTTCCATGAACAGTAATTGCGCTGTTACAATGTTGGCTACTTCGTCGCTGATAGGATAACCAAGGAAGATGATCCTGTCCATCATCAAACGGCTGTATACATCCATTACCGCTACGTTCATGGGGCGCTCTTCAATGATATTAGGTGTTAAACCTGTTACATCAAACTGCGCAGAAGGCGCTGCAAATGCATTGAACTGCCTGCCATTTTTAATATTGTAATCGTTTAAAGTATTACTGCTGATGCCTTTATGCTTAACGGCGTATTTTTCAAATTCTTTTCCAAAATCCATATACTCAGTTTTTTATTTTATTACACGAATTAAATCGAATTACACGAATTGCACGAATTAATTTTGAGCCTTGAGCTGTTAGCTGTGAGCCATTAGCTGTTAACTACCTTATCTCATCACTTATCGTTCATAACTCATCGTTCCCTAATCTCTGCTTCTCTGCTGGTAGATCAAAATATACTGCACCAGCATTGCAATGGAAGCGAGCGCTGCGATCACATAGGTCATGGCAGCCCATTTCAAGGCGTCTTTCGCTTTTTCTTTTTCAGGTGCGGTGGTGATATTGGCTATTTGTAACCAGCGTAATGCCCTGGCGCTTGCGTCAAACTCTACCGGCAATGTAATTACCGAGAACAAAGTGGTTACGGCAAACAGGATAATACCTGCCAGCAATATGGTTGGATTACCACCGCCAAAGCCCATAAAGCCGAGGCCGGCAATAATTACCCATTGCGACAAAGTGCTGCTGATCTGTACCGCAGGCACTAATTTACTCCTAAGCTGCAGCATAGAATAAGCAGTAGCATGCTGCACTGCATGGCCACATTCGTGGGCGGCAACGGCAGCTGCGGCTACACTTCGTTCATTATACACTCCTTCGCTCAGGTTAACGGTTTTGTTGGTGGGATTGTAGTGGTCGGTCAACTGGCCTTCCACGGATATTACCTGCACATCATAAATGCCATTATCCCGCAGCATTTTTTCTGCAATCTCTTTACCACTCATTCCGCTGCTGGTTGGTACATGGCTGTATTCGTTGAATTTGCTTTTCAGTCTCCATTGGGCAAACATACCCAGGAGCATAAATACAACTGAAATAACGATGATCTCGATTGTCATAGCTAAAATTTTACAGGGTTGAAGTTACAAAAAGCATTCCCGGGAAAAAAGTATGACAAAATAGCAAGTGGATTGCACGAATGGGGCGAATTACACGAATTGCACGAATTTTTTAGGTGCAAATGGCATATATTAATTAAAACAATAACTTCAAAGCCGGTTGTATATCAGGGAACAGCTAATCCTTTTTTATTTTTTCCATGGGAAGGATTGGTTTACGGCTCCATTCCTGCAGGCTGCCATCGTAGAGTTTCATGTTGTATCCCAGCGAGCGGCCAACAAGATAATCCACGCTTGCAGTTTGGCCGATAAAACAATATACTACTAATTCCTTGCTTTTATCCGGGACCACCGTGCTGAAGTTTTTCTCCAAAACTTCTACAGGTTTTATTGTGTTGGTGGAATCTATCATATCGGGATAAGGAATATTTTTTGCGCCGGTAATATGCCCGTCTCTCGGGTTGCCGGTTGCGTCGCCATCGTACCAGCGTTTCAATCTTGCATCTATTATGTCGGAGGAGTTGTTTTTCAAAGCCTTTTGCACATAGGCCGCATTTACAAACAGGCCATTATCGCTTGCAACAAAATTTCCTTTTTTATGCGGCATTGTTTTATCGGTTACGGGATAGCCTGCTTTTTTCCATGCTTCCAATCCGCCGTTTAAAAAATAGACCTGCCCTTTAAGCCCGTAGTTTTCTAATGATAAGAACATACGGGCAGCAATGGTAATATCTCCTCCCCTGTGACAGATGACCACTTTTGAATTTTTATTGATGCCAAGATCCTGCAACACTTCCGTAGCTCTTCCTGTACTTGCCGGGATCATATTGGCTTCGGGAGTATTATACGCCAGCCATTCGGGCCAGAGAAATCTTGAACCCTCAATATGCTCCTTTTCAAAATCTAATCGTATCACAAAACCGGTGTACAGGATCACCAGGTTTGGATCTTTTTGATTTTCGTGCAGCCACTGCGGCGAAACAATGATGTTTTGTGATTGCGCAGCAAAAGAAAATGCAATAACAAGCAACGCTAAAAATAGCTTTCTCATAATTCTTTTTTTTAAGAATGATCCTAAGATAAACAGGGCGATATGGTAAAGCAGAACGATTTATGACAGGCGGTTATACTATTTTTTAGAACCGGAACAGGTTGTCGTTTCTTTCCTGTCAATATTGAATTAAACAGGCACCTGGTTTAACTCATTACTCATTCTGAACAAAAGTAAGCACCTGGTTCAACCGGGTTTTTATTTTCCTGTTGTGGCTGATGGCAGGTTTCCATTTATTGGATTGCTGTACAGCCTTCAATGCTATTTTATCGAAGTCGGGGTGAAAAGGTGTGCTTACAAAGGCATCTACCACCTGGCCCTGTTCATTAACATAAAAAGATACCACTACCACTGCCTTGTCGGCGTTGGTGAGTTTATATTGGTGGGGAAAATAGCTGTTCCTCGCCATATAGTTCTGCCAGGCGTTGGCGCCATTGCCATATACGGCTTCCCTGTCTTTGCTGGTAGTATCGGCTTCCGGTTTTTCCTCTTCGTCGAAATATGATTTATTGAGCAGTATACCTTCATCGTAGGTTTCTATGGCACTCCGCTTTCCATTGTTGTGGTAATATATCCATTTGCCTTTTTGTTTTCCCTCGGCAGACATGCGCCCGGCTGCGGAAGGCACACCATTATCAAACCAGGATACATACACCGCAGTCCCATCTTCATTTGCATGAAGGGAGTCGGCAACAAAGCCGTTAGCATGCCAGGACATACGAATACCCATTATACCACCCATGCTGTAAGTGGCAGAATCCTGCATGGTGCCATTAGGGTAAAAGCTTTGCCATAAACCATCCTTCTTGCCATCTATGTATTGCCCGGAGGAAGAAAGATTTCCATTGGGATGAAAATAAAAAAAGTAGCCATCTGCTATGTTGCAGTCGGCATCCTTATACTTACCCGACATCTGCAAGGATCGTTCATGTATAAAGTAATCCTTCCGCACATAACCGGAATCTGTTTTGTTGATGATGGCATAGAACCTTGCTTCTTCGGGATTGCAGGGCTGCCAGCGGTAATCAAAATATTTTTCTGTTTGGGAATGGGATTGGAAGGCAAGAATGCTGAACAGGAGGACCAGGAAAGGGTATTTCATGCAATGGGTGGTTTGGGTTTCAATGATGGGGCTAAGATAAGGAAACCATTTTTTCTGTCACACTGAGCTTGTCGAATGTATAAAGCATGAAACTTTGTTTGACACGCTTAGATTGAATAAAATGCCAGATATAATCTGACAATATTAAATGACATCAAGTGAACGGCTGCGCCGAAAACTTTTGTCAGTGAAGTTTAGGCAATTTTTAAAGGTCTTTCTCAACCTACAATTACTAAGGAATTAATAGACATTGTCAAATTACATAATACATCCATAAAAATTCAGGGTTTTTCTTCTACAAAAAACGACAGATTCCTACAAGTTAATTTTAAACACACCCTACCTTGCATTTGCTGAAGAGAAACATCTCCACTATCATTTACATATTGGCAGCACCAGTTTTTTCAGTTCTACAGTATTCCTACACTTTACGGAAGCCCATAAGGGAGTTATCTGGCAGTTGGCAACAACACAAATTTTTAAAAGAAATTAATGTACCTGTATGCTGTGCAGTGACACAACTGATTTTTACAGCCTACTCCTGGCCGTGCAACTCACTTTGGCAATTATTTTTTTTGACATTAAACCCATTTTATGAAAGCGAAATTTCTGGTATTCATTGCAGCAGCATGTAGCTGCCTTCTTATTTCCTGTCGTAAGGATGCTTTGCCTTCCGGGCCTGTGCCTGTAGCTAATGAGGCAACTATCCAAAAACTTAAAACCTTTTATCAGGATGAGACTGATCTATCGGGGCAAAAAAAGGCTTTAGCTCCCGATCAGGGCTTACCTGATTGGAAACATACTATCTCATCAGATGGCAAGTACTTGGTACCTTTGACTATAAACAGTCATAAATCCAATGACAAGTATAACAGCTCCAAATTTCTTTTGCTAACAGAGGTTAACGGACAACTAACAGCGCAATATGTTTACTGGGTAAGTGAAAAAAGCGCAGAAGCACCGGCTACTGAATTAAGGCAAGTATTCCAACGGCTGACCGATGGCCATACCGGAAGCCTGAAAGCTGGTAATGGAACTGCCATTGCAATAGCTGATATAAAACAACCTGCCCCGGATTTCCGGAGAGGTAATTCAATGCAGTATAAAATTGCCCAATCACCTGCAAGGGGTAGTGATACAACCATCATTGCCAATAGTCTGCCACAGGCAAACTGTGAGGCAAATGGCGGAACACTTGTAGAGATTGAATGGTGGTACCAGGAATATGATAACTACGGAAATGTTATTTATGAAGAATATGTTTACTCTACCTTTGAATGCTGGGGAATAGGGAGCGGCGGAAGTGGTGGTGGAGGCAGTCCTACTCCACAACAATTATGTGCTATAAAAATGGATAATTTTATTGCACAGGGTTCGCCTGCATCTGAATTGGTTTCAACAGTAACTACCTATGAAGATGCTGCTGGAATAAATGTTACCTATAGCTGGCTAATATACAAAGCTCTCACTTGGGGACTTATGAGTTATGAAGATGCAACGATCTCAAAAATTCCAGTGCCCAGAGGAGGATACATTAAAGAGTATAGCTCTTTTACGCATAGGCTTATTACACACGTAGGTGTCTCCATTGGTGGAACAAGATCATATCAGGATTTAGGAGCAACAATAAACAAAGCTCAAACCAGGGCGCAGGTAAGAATAGATTTCACTGTCACTCATACTATAGCGGGCTGCACTGCTGGTCTTGCAGTTCCCTATAATGCAAACAAGGAGTTTAAAATTGTAAATGATATTTCTGTCGAATAGGATACTGCAATTCTGCCATTAAATGACTCTGACACCATAAACTATCTAAAGCACATGGTATTAAAATATGTTTTTTTAATTCTTTCCCTTAATATGCTATTGAGTTGTGGAACGACGAAATTGGAAAAAGAACGGTTTTGCTATTCAATGCCTGTGATTCATTTAGATTCTTCGATTGAGTTTTTCAAGACAGATTTTGCCACTATCAGATATGGCGATGTTACAATGTACGAATTACCATATTGGGAATCATTTTCAGAAAATGATTCCCTTATTTCAGAAACCTCCGCTTATGAGTATTTTGTATTCAGAAATAATGAAAAAGATGGCTATTTATTGAGGCGGCTTGAAGATACGATCAAACGAAAAGTAAATAAGGATTCTCTGCTTTCCCTAAGAGCTTACTATGGTAATAATTTCGACTCTATGCTTAATCTTAAAAATAGTCATAGAGTAGAAGCCGGCAAAAATGGAAAATTCTCTATAAAGTATCCGAAGCCCAACCCTCTTCTTGATTCAATTGCTGCATACTTTGACGTTAGCAAGAAGAATTTGAAATACACACTCGCCCCAAAATTGGATTCAATATATGCTTCTAAACTTTTCAAAGTCGTTTTTTGGCAAAGCGCAAAAGCACTTCTCAACAAAGACAAGATTGATACACCACTTATTGCTACTATTGAAATAAAACCAGAAGTGATAAAAAATCCCAAACCGTTATATAAATTCTTTAATCGCTTTATTGAATTGAAGGAAATACCTGAATACAAATGATAAGAATACTTCAAATATTTGTCTTTGCGGTCTGCCTTCAAAGTTGTAAAGAATCAAAATTTATTTCTGTACAGGTCATTGATGATTTCTGGCTGGTAGATTCGGCAACGGGTTTCAATGATAGATTTCGTGATACGTTTTACTATATAGTAAATGACACTTTGATTCTGGAGAGAACACAGTCAACAAGTTACCCCAGCAAGGAAGATAGCAACGGCGTTGTCACGGTATTGAATTTGCCTGAATTGGGAAAGAAAGTTTTTACCGGGTGGGCAATTTATAAAAAAACAAGCGATTCATTTTGCTTATTTATTGATTCTAATTTTGCTTGCCATTGGAAACCCTTCGATTCCCTTTCCTCACATCAAAGTTGGAATATCAATTTTGAAAGAATACAAAGCGAAACTAAGCTGGTCAAAAAAAATGTGTTATCAAAAAACGAATACGAGCTGACCTATGTAGCCGCTGATACTACTAAGCTAGATAGCATTACTATCTTTTTTGATTATTTGAAAAAAAACAACGCACTTCTTTCTTATGATAACGTTAACGATGGTAAATATATAACTGGGGGTTATTTGCTTTCCGCAGAAAATCGGAACGATACAAAGCGTACTAAAATCATCCGGCAAGAAATCCGGTACTCTGAAAGGCCCCCTTCAGATCAGGAAGTACGATTGGCGACAAAACTCATTCATTTGTACAACCAATATCCAAAACGTTATAATAAGAAATAAAACCCGTTGAAATATGAAGCGAAAAGTTTAATAAAAGTAATCTACCTAAAACTCCACTAACTTCCCCATCTTCACCCCCAACGCATCCGCAATCGTCTTCACCATTGATATGGATGGACTTGTTTCGCCTTTTTCAATCCGGTGAATCTGGACATAATTTATATCAGCCTGGTCTGCCAGTTTTCTTAAGCTGAAACCTTTCTTTTCTCTTATTGACTGAAGATTTTGACCAAATGCTTTTAACCATGCTTCATCTCTGTAGGTACTCATGAAAGGAAAGGTGGAAAAAAAATTTAAAATTGTAGTTATATTATTTGTTAACACTCATTTTTTATTATTTAATTTGCAATAGACATTCAAACACACGCTGCTCTATACACCACCACACTCCTTACTCCAATCCAACCAAATTGAATTTTCACTCCAAACTCTTCCCTTATGTCAACTACTACCAACAACAGCTCCAACACTTTCAGTGAAGCATCTTTCTTCCAACCCGCCACCCTTCCCACTCCACTTATGAAGTTATACGAAGCACTGGCAGATGCCCCCAACGACCAAAGCCGCCACCAGGCCGCCTTCGCCATCATCCACGAGTATTTCAGCTTTTTTGGCCCCACCGGTATGCGGCACGATATGTGGCTACTGCTAAGCACCGCCCTCTGCAATAAACAGTCAACCGCATTACAAAAAGCCAACAACAGGCGAAACCTCCTTTTCTTTTATGAATTTACACTCCTGCTTGTAGATGCAGTCTTTGTGATAGGTAACACATCTACCATCCAAACGGAGGGATAACGGATAAGATGCTTTGTAGCTCCCCGCCCTGCGGGTTAAAAACAGCATGGCAGTACTAACAGGCATTTTCTGCGTCTTTGCGCCTCAGCGGTTAAAAACAAAAAGAGCGATGGAATATCCACCGCTCTTAACTATATCATCTCTTAAAGATTACTTATACTGAGGAATCAACCCATTCGCCAGTTCCACCATCTTCTTCAATCCATCTTCCGGCAAATTACCTTTTTTAAACTCAGCCAGTACCTGTGGCAGCTTGTTTTCCATTTCCAGCAGGAAGTGATCTTCAAATGCTTTCACATTTTTCACATGCACATCTTTCAGCAAACCTTGTGTACCCAGGTAAATGATCGCAACTTGTTTTTC
>CAYOLS010000111.1:0-10179 GCA_964404845.1 uncultured Ferruginibacter sp.
AAAACATCTTTGCCTTGTATTTATAACAGTGCTGACAGCTCAAAGCTGCTGGATATTATCATGCAGTCCCAGGAGGACCATGCCGGTAAAATCAAGGCCATTAACCAATGTGTTACAGGACACCAGCCTGCTCGGTGATTTTATGGATGATTACAAGATCAGGTACACCGTTACCGGTTCCGGCATCACCCAGCACCCGGGTGTACGATACAATTTTATTTCCTATAATGAAAAAGAACAATATTTCATTGCCAGGAACGATACGGCGAATATCAGCGACGGCGGTCTCTACACCCGTATTGACATTATTCGTTTTTCCAATATGGAACCCTGGCGCTGGGGTTTCTGCCTCACTGCCTATAAAGCCGCTTCCGTGGAAGAAGCAGAAAAAACAGCCGCCGCCGACCGGGCAAATCCCCGGAAAGGCTGTGGTGGCTACCCGTTTTCCCGTATGAAACGGGTGAATAATTAGGATTCTCCCCTTGTTTTCAACAATCACCGGTTTACTTATAAAAACCCCGTGTTAAGCTGGGGCAATTGCCCTTTTTGCCTTAATTTTGCGCACCAATTAAAATAAACATACATGAGCGGCGCATTAAAAGAGGTTAGAAACCGGATAAAAAGTGTTCAAAGTACCCAACAGATCACCAAAGCCATGAAAATGGTGAGTGCGGCCAAATTGCGCCGTGCGCAGGATGCCATTACACAAATGCGTCCTTACGCTCAAAAGCTGCAGGAAATGCTGAGCAATATTGTCAGCAACAGCGATGGTGAGGTATCAATGGCACTGGCGGCAGAAAGACCGGTTGAAAAAGCGCTGATCATTGTAGTTACCAGCGACCGTGGTCTTTGCGGTGGTTACAACAGCAACCTGATCAAACTCACCAAACAGGTTATCAGGGAAAAATATGCTGCGCAAAACAGCAAAGGAAATGTACAGATACTACCGATCGGTAAAAAAGCTTACGAGCATTTTACCAAGAATGGCTTTAATGTAGTTCCGCAATTCTGGGAAATCTTCACAGGTCTTAGTTTTGAAAAAGTACAGGCAGCGGCCAAATATGCAATGGATGCTTTTGCCAATAAAGAAATTGATGCGGTAGAACTGGTGTACAGCGAATTTAAAAATGCCGCTACGCAACAATACATCGCAGAACAGTTCTTACCAGTTCCTAAAGTGAGCAATCAAGGGGGTTCTGCTAAAAAATCTGATTTTATTTTCGAACCGGGCAAAGAAGTACTGATCGCAGAGCTGATGCCAAAGATCCTCAATACACAATTGTACAAAGCAGTACTGGATGGTAATGCGAGTGAGCATGGCGCCCGTATGACGGCAATGGATAAAGCGAGTGACAACGCCAACGAATTATTAAAATCATTAAAGATCAGCTACAACCGTGCAAGACAGGCAGCCATTACCACAGAGCTTACAGAGATTGTGAGCGGTGCGGCAGCGTTGCAGGGATAGAAGCAATTAGCTGATTAGCTGATGTGCTAATTAGCTAATCTCAGGTCGAAAGTTAAAAATATTTTACAGTGTTAATTAGCACATTAGCACATTAGCATATTAGCACATTAACAATGGAGATCTCTCAAATAATTCCCCACATAGAAGCTTTGATCTTTGCAAGCGACAAGCCTTTAACTGCGCTGGAAGTAACGGAGTATGTAAACAATGCGCTGGGGTTTATTGAAGACCGTGCCAGTCTCGACCAGGTGGAAGCTGCCATGGAAGGCATCAAAGAAAAATACGATGCCGAGTTCTATGCTTTTGAATTGAAGCAAAGTGGTGGCGGCTGGCAATTCCTGACCAAGCCAATGTACCACAAAACTGTGGCTTTGCTCAACGGCGATAAATTTATTAAAAAACTATCTACTGCTGCGCTGGAAACACTGGCCATTATTGCCTACAAACAACCGATCACCAAAAGTGAAATTGAAAGTATCCGTGGGGTAAACTGCGATTATGCTGTACAGAAATTACTGGAGAAAGACCTGGTGATCATCAGCGGACGTAATGAAGAAGCCGTGGGCAAACCTTTGATCTACTCTACATCCAAATCTTTCATGGATTATTTTGGCATCAACAGCGCAGATGAGCTACCAAAGATCAGCGAAGTATTGATGGAAGAATTTGAAAAAGCTACTGCTGTAAAAGATATTCTGGGTGGTGACGCATTGGATGAATTTGTTCCTACAGAAGTAAAGGATGAAAACAATGACGGCATTATTGATGATACGTTTGATGCGGCTACTGAGGATGCAATAGACGCAGTGGCTGAAGTAGAAGGCACCGAAGTGGTTTTGGAAGTTGAAGAAGAAACAACGGAAGAAGAACTTATTGATGAAGTTGCTGAAGAAGAAGACAACAACGAAGAAAAGAAACCGGAAGACGAAGCCTGATAAAATAATTATACATTTTGTTATAGGCATTACATTTATATGGATGCCTTTTTTATTGCCTGAAAAACTTTGATACAATGGGTATTTTGAATACTGAACAATTGAGGGATCTTGCAACCGGGTACGGCACCCCGCTTTATATTTATGATGCTGACCGCATAACCCTGCAATATAAAAAGCTTACCGATGCTTTTTCCGGAAGCAACACCCGTTTTTTTTATGCGTGCAAGGCGCTTACCAATATCAGCATCCTCAGGCATATCAAAGCCATTGGCTGTAATGTGGACTGCAGCTCTATCAACGAAGCAAAGCTTGCATTACTGGCGGGTTTTGAACCGGCGCAGGTATTATACACTTCCAACAGTATTCATTTTAGTGAAATTGAAGAAGCGGTAGCGCTGGGCATTCATATCAATATTGACAGCATCAGCAACCTGGAAAAATTTGGAAAAAAATTCGGTCATAATTACCCGGTAGGCATTCGCCTTCGTCCGAATATCATGGCAGGTGGTAATTTAAAAATTTCAACAGGCCATGATAAAAGTAAATTCGGCATTCCTGTTGAGCAATTGCCGGAAGTATTGAAAGTAGTAGAAGCAAACAATATTCATATTCAAAACCTGCACATTCATACCGGCAGCGATATCAAAGATGTGGAAGTATTTGTAAAAGGAATTGATGTGTTGTTTGATATTATCCCGCACTTTAAAGAGCTCAATTCCATTGATCTCGGCGGTGGTTTTAAAGTACCCTATAAAAAAGGCGATGAAGAAACCGATATGCCACTGCTCGCACAAAAAGTAAAAGAAGCTTTTGATGCGCATCCTGTTGCCAAAGGCTTACAAATTTGGTTTGAGCCCGGAAAGTTTTTAGTAAGTGAATGTGGTTACCTGCTGGCCAATGTAAATGTGATAAAAGAAACAGGCAATACTGTTTTTGTAGGGTTGGATACTGGGCTCAATCACCTTATCCGCCCTATGTTCTACGATGCTTACCATGAAATAAAAAACATTTCCAATCCTACTGGTGAATTAAAAACATATACCATTGTCGGAAATATCTGCGAGACCGACACTTTCGCCACTGATCGCCAACTAAATGAAGTGCGTGAAGGCGATACACTTGTCTTTTACAACGCCGGTGCCTACGGCTTTGAAATGAGCAGCAACTTCAACAGCCGTTTTAAACCGGCGGAAGTGATGCTGAAAGATGGTGAGGCAAAGCTTATCAGGAAGAGGGATGTGTTTGAGGATTTGCTGAGGGGACAGGTTTTATAATTTTTCTGTATCTTCTCTTCCAAATCAAACTCATGCACCCAGACACAACCGCCTACAACAAAAAACAATCCGTAGAAGACCTGGCCATCTGCAACCTGTTGGCCGAAGAAATAGACAAAGGACTTCCCAAAGCAGAAAATAAAATATGGCATGCACATCCCGTTTGGTTCCTCGATGGTAATCCTATTGTGGGTTACAGCAAATTAAAAGACTCCGTACGGTTGCTTTTCTGGAGCGGACAGACATTTGAAGAAGAAGGCCTGCAGAATGAAGGAAAATTCAAAGCGGCAGAAGCCCGTTACACAAATTTTGATGAAGTAGATACAAAAGCCCTGAAACGCTGGTTGAAAAAATCTATCAAAATTCAGTGGGATTATAAAAATATTGTAAAGCGGAGAGGTGTGCTGGAAAGGCTGAAATAAATAAACAACTTTCTTTTGCTATAACATTGCGTACTATGACACCTGAAGAATATAAAAAACAATTTTCTGAAGAAGATGCAGTAGGATGGCTGGCCATCGACAAAGAACTGGAGCGCATCTACCCCGGACAAGAACCCAAGCACTTCGCCCCAACCTTGCCTTTTATACTCGGAGGACAAGATCCGCTGGATGGTCTCAGTTATTATAAAAATCCCGGTCCGCCGGAACATGATCATTTCGTCAGCTATGGTCTGAGTGAGTTGTATTATAATGAAGAAAAAGCCGGTGGTACTTTCAGTAAATGGGGATTTGAATTAACCTTTCGTCTCAAACCTTTTGCAGCAGACAATGGCGAACCGCATTGGGCACTGGCACTCATGCAAAACCTGGCAAGGTATGTTTTTGATACAGGCAAATGGTTCGAGCAATTTCATTTTATTCCTACAAACGGACCTATACGGGTTGATACCGATACCGACATTGTCGCATTAGCGTTTATCACAGACCCACAGCTTGGCACCATTGATACAGCACATGGCGAACTTAGTTTTTTACAAATAGTTGGTATTACCGGTGCTGAATATGAAATTTTGAAGCAAAACCCAACACTTGAAGAGACAGAAAAATTGCTCAGCCGGTTGCAGGAAAACAACCCTTTATTGATAACCGACCTGGAGAGAAAATAATGCAGTGGTTTTGTCCTGCACATGTTTCCTGTTTTAAATTATAATGTACATTTAATACATAAAAATATAAGTCATGGCATTACACATGGTAGACGATCCCCAGGATCAGAACGAACAAGACTATAACGATAATTCCGGTGGCGGTGGAAGAAATACCGGCGGTGGTGGCGGAGGCGGGCTGATCGCTTTTCTCCCGCTTGTGTTAAGCCTGTTCCGTGGCGGTGGTGGCAAAGGTATTTTTGTGCTGCTGCTATTGGGTGTAGGCGCTTATTTTATGTTTGGCCGTGGCAATTGTAATATGGCCAGTGCTGCCAATTCGCTTTTCTCGCAAAGTGGTTACAGCTTCAGTCCGCAGGAATTCAGTAAAGCCAGTGTGTACGAAGGCCTGGAAGATGATAACAGTAAAAATCCTTTGCCTGAAAGGGTTTCCCTTGCTGCTTATGCGCCACAGCGCATGAACCAGGGCAAACAAGGCAGCTGTGTTGCATGGAGCAGTGCTTATGCCGCACGCACCATTTTGCAGAGCGCTTCCACAAGGACCAATCCTAATGACAATGCATACAGTCCCGCATTTTTATACAACAATATAGCGCTGGAAGATTGCCAGGGCTCCTACCTGCAGCGTGCTATGGAGTTCATGCAGAAAGCAGGCGCTGTTCCTTACCAGGATTTTCAGTACGACGAAAATGATTGCAGCAGGCAGGCCAATAACAGCCTGTTCCAAAAAGCAGCCTTAGGAAAAATTCATGGCTTTCATCGCCTTACCGAAAGTGATGATGTAAAAGGCCTGAACATCCGTGCCATTAAAGAACATCTTGCCAAAGATGCACCCGTAGTGATCGGCATGATGGTAGGCGGATCTTTTATGCAGGAAATGATGGGACAAAAAGTTTGGCACCCAAGCAATGAAGACAGGCAGCAGGTTGGCTTTGGCGGGCATGCCATGTGTGTGATCGGCTACGACGACCGTGTAGAAGGCGGTGCTTTCGAGATCATGAACAGCTGGGGACCAGAGTGGGGCCAGAACGGGATCGGCTTTGTGCGTTATGCAGATTTTGCCGAGTTCACAAGAGAAGCTTATGGACTTGATCCTTTGCCAAAATCAGGCGCAGCATTGAACATCCCGTTTGAAGCACAGGTAGGTCTTGTAAACAATGATACCAAACAGAACATTGCATTAAAAGCCACCGGCAACAATGTGTACAAAACAGTAGCACCGATCGCAAAAGGTTCCAAATTCAAAATGGAAATAAAAAATGCTACAGAATGTTACATCTATATTTTTACACCGGATGTAAATAATAAGAGCTTTGTATTGTTCCCTTACAAGCCGATCCATTCTGCGTATTGCGGTATTACCGGCTACCGGTTGTTCCCAAGAAAAGAATCTATTATGGCCGATGAGATCGGCAATAAAGAGATCATGGCCATTGTTGTAAGCAAGCAGGAGCTGGATTACAACAGTATCAACAACGCCATCAACCAAAGCACACAGGCGGATTACGCTGCAAAAGTGAACGAAGTATTTTCCGGCAAAACTGCCAAAAACGTCACTTTCTCTGCAGGCATCAACGGCAGCATCTTATTCAAGGCGCCACCGGCCAATGATAATATTATTACGAGTATTGTGGAGATCGATAAGCAGTAGTACATTGTCCATGGACCATAGCTTTAGCTTATAGTCCATAGACCTGTTTGATGGTTGATAGCTTCATATACATTTGCAATGCTTGCTGGGCTATGGACCATGGTCTATCGACTATGGACTTAAATAATAATTAACTTTGCTAACAGCTAGTAGCTCGCAGCTCATAGCTTCCTTAACATTCACTAATGACAAGAAAATTAATTCTCCTCGCAGCAATAACCCTTACCAGCTTTATTGCTGAAGCGCAAACCAAATTATTGTATGATACTGCAGCCAATGCAGAAAAAGATATTGCCTATGCTGTGATGGTGGCAAAATCGCAAAAGAAACATGTGCTGATACAAGCAGGTGGTAACTGGTGTGTATGGTGCCTGCGGTTTGAAGATTTTATCAAAAAGGATTCTTCCATTGATGCGCTCATTAAAAAGAATTACATCGTATATCACCTTAACTGGAGCAAAGAGAACGAGAACAAGAAAACATTTGCAAAATATGGTTTTGCACAGCGCTTTGGTTTCCCTGTTTTCATCATTCTCAACTCAAAAGGTGAACGCATCCATACACAGAACAGCGAGTACCTGGAAGAAGGAAAAGGATACAGCGTTGCTAAAGTGAAAGCGTTTTTGGAAATGTGGACGGCGAGGGCGGTGGATCCAGCGATGTATGGAATGTAAGAGTGATGATTACACGAATTGCGACGAATTACACGACTTTTTAGTCCATGGACCATGGACTATCAACCACTAACCTTGAACCTTCAACTTTGAACCATTAAACCACTATGTCCGCAGATAAATTTTTCGATCTCATAAGAAACCCGCTCAAGTTTCGCATGTTCCTGCTGAGCAAGTTGCCCAGCGCATTTTTCAGCGGGGTAAGGGTAAAATATGCTGATGAACAAAAGGCGGTGGTTACAGTTCCATACAAATGGTTTTCCACTAATCCCTTTCGCAGCACTTATTTTGCCTGCCTAAGTATGGCGGCAGAAATGAGCACCGGCGTGCTGGCGATGGCACATACCTACAATGAAAGTCCTCCCGTAAGTATGCTGGTGCTGAAAATAGAAGGCAACTTCAGCAAAAAAGCCACCGGCATCACCACTTTTACCTGCGAAGACGGCGCTATGGTAAAGCAGGTCATAAGAGAAGCCGCTTCCTCCGGCAAAGGCACCGTAGTAACCATGCGCTCCGTGGGGGTTAATAAGGAAGGGGAAATTGTTGCCGAATTCGCCATTACCTGGAGCTTTAAAGTAAAAAGCAGGTAATTTTTACAGTGCATTCATTCATCATTAAATGTTCTGTCAGGCTGAGCTTGTCGAAGCCGGAATTACAGAAAACAACACCGCCTTCGACAAGCTCAGGCTGACATCTTTTCAAAATCATAGGCAGCTTTAGCCCACTCATTCCAAATGTTGTAAATTGCGGGCTCAACTTTGTTAAGTGGTATGGAATTTTCTGCTTATATATTATGCAGGAAAATAATACTACTCCCGCCAGAACCGTGGGCAATGACAATAAAACTATTATGGCAAAAGAACTTCGCAAACAACAGGCACTGGAATACCATGCCAAGGGTAGGCCCGGTAAAATTGAGGTAGTGCCTACCAAGGAAGCCAAAACACAGAGAGATCTTTCCTTAGCATATTCACCCGGCGTGGCAGAGCCCTGCCTCGAGATCGCCGCCAATCCCGAAGACGTTTATAAATATACTGCCAAGGGAAACCTGGTAGGCGTTATCAGCAATGGTACAGCAGTACTCGGCTTAGGCAATATCGGCCCCGAAGCCGGCAAACCGGTAATGGAAGGAAAAGGTGTATTATTTAAAATATTCGCAGATATTGATGTGTTCGATATCGAGATCAACGAGACCGACCCGGTAAAATTTGTTGAGATCGTAAAATCACTGGAACCAACTTTCGGTGGTATCAATTTGGAAGACATTAAAGCGCCGGAATGTTTTTACATAGAGCAGGAGCTGAAGAAGCAATGCAAGATACCGGTGATGCACGACGACCAGCATGGTACCGCCATCATCTCCGCAGCTGCTTTGCTCAATGCGCTGGAAATTCAAAAGAAAAAAATAGACCGCATTAAAGTAGTGGTGAATGGCGCCGGCGCCGCCGCTATGGCTTGCATAAAATTATATGAATCGCTGGGTGCAAAGCCATCCAATTTTATGGTATTTGATAAGAAAGGGATCTTGTACAAGGGAAGACCTGATGTGGAAGAATTGAAACAACCTTTCTGCGCAGATGCCAAGTACAAAGACTACGATCTTACAAAGGCTTTAAAAGATGCGGATGTTTTCGTAGGCTTGAGCGTAGGCAATGTGGTAACTGCTGAAATGGTAAAATCGATGGCAAGGAACCCGATCGTTTTTGCCATGGCAAACCCTGATCCGGAGATCAGCTATGAAACAGCCGTAGCAAGCCGCAAGGATATTATCATGGCTACCGGCCGCAGCGATTATCCTAACCAGGTGAACAATGTACTGGGCTTCCCTTATATTTTCCGTGGTGCACTGGATGTTAGGGCCACGCAGATCAATGAAGCCATGAAGCTCGCTGCTGTAAAGGCTTTGGCAGAACTTACCAAAGCGCCTGTACCCGATATTGTAAACCTTGCCTACAACGATAAGAATATTTCTTTCGGCCCCAACTATATCATTCCCAAACCTGTTGATCCACGTTTGCTGTCAACCGTTGCACCTGCAGTTGCTAAAGCCGCTATTGAAAGCGGTGTGGCAAGAACACAGATCACCGACTGGGATCAATATAAAATTGACCTGGATAAACGCCTTGGCCTGGACAACCAGTTGAGCCGTGTAATTGGTAACAAAGCAAGAAGAGATCCGAAGCGTGTGGTATTTGCCGATGCAGAAAATGCCAAAATATTAAAAGCAGCACAGCTTGTGCTCGACGAAAAAGTAGGCTATCCTATTTTGCTGGGCGACGAGAAAAGAATACGATCCATTGCCGAAGTGCAATCCATCGACCTGGATGGCATGCTTATCATGAATCCTAAAGATGAATCTGCAGATGAGCTGAGAAAACAATTCGCAGACATCTTCTTTGAAAAGCGCCAGCGCAAAGGTGTGAACCGTTACGAAGCACCGAAGATCATGAAAGACCGCAACTATTTCGGTTGTATGATGGTGGAAACTGGTATGGCCGATTGTATGATCAGTGGCCTGAGCAGGAATTATCCTGATACCATCAAGCCTGCCATACAGGTGATCGGCACCGACCCTTCGGTAAAAAAGATCGCAGGTATGTACCTCATCTTTACCAAAAAAGGACCGCTGTTCTTAGCAGACACTACCGTAAACTTTAAGCCTACGGCTGAAGAGCTGGCAGAGATCACACTGATGGTGGCAAAAGAAGTGCGCCAGTTCAATATGACGCCAAAAATTGCCATGCTCTCCTACTCCAACTTTGGCAGCAGCAATTCCGACGAAGCGAACCTGGTAAGAAAAGCAAGGGAGATCGTAAAACAAAAAGAGCCGACCCTGGTCTGTGACGGTGAAATGCAGGGCATTCTTGCTTTCAATAAAGAAATTTTAAAAGAGAACTATCCTTTTGCAGAGCTGGTGAATGAAGATGTCAACACACTCATCTTCCCGAACCTTTCTGCCGGTAATATTGCATATAATTTATTGCAGGAAGTAGCAGGTTCGGATAGTATTGGCCCGATTTTATTAGGATTGAATAAACCGGTACACGTATTGCAGCTGGGTAGTTCTGT
>CAYOLS010000112.1:0-10147 GCA_964404845.1 uncultured Ferruginibacter sp.
CTTCTTTACGTACAGTATGCCACTCAAATTCATCAAAACAAATATGAACCTGAACGCCGGTTACACTTACTCAAGATTACCCGGTATGGCTGATAATGTGAAAACCATTACCAATAACCAGGTGTACAATGCAGGTGTGGTGCTGGCAAGTAATATCAGCGAATACATTGACTTTAATGTTAACTACAATGCAAGCTTTAACAATACAAAGAGCACTGTAGCGAATGATAACAACTATGTAAACCAAACCACCGGTTTAACACTGAACCTGTTGAACAAGAAAGGATGGTTCTTACAAAATGATGTTGTAAACCAAACATACAGCGGTTTAACTGCAGGCCTTAACCAAAGCTATTGGTTATGGAATGCAGCTATCGGTAAAAAATTCCTGAAGAACAGGGTGGGTGAATTAAAGCTCTCTGTATTTGACCTGTTGAAACAAAACCAGGCCATTACCCGTACAGTGGATGAAAAAGGTATCGTTGATTCAAGGAACCTTGTATTGCAGCAATACTTTATGCTCACTTTCACTTACAACCTGAAAAACTTTGGTACGCCTAAAAGATCAGGCGGCGGTGAAGAAGATGGACCACGTAGGTTTGGTCCTGGTGGCCCCGGCGGCGGAGGACCAGGAGGCCCGGGTTTTTAATTAAGTTGTATGAATAAGGGCTTGATTTAAAAGATTAATTTAGAGCGAACATTAATAATTTATTTTTTGGATCAGGCTGCACTTACTGCGAGGATAAGAAATGGAGATACGTCTGTTTTTACAGATATAGTGGAGCAATGCCAGGGGCTCGTGTACAACGCAGCCTTGAGCATAGTACAGAATGAAGCAGATGCAGAAGACATAACGCAGGAGGTTTTTATAGAAGTGTACGAAAGTCTCCAGGGTTTCAGGCAGGATGCACAGCTGAGTACATGGATATACCGGATAACGGTGAACAAGGCGCTCGATTTTGAAAAGAGAAAGAAACGACAGAAACACGGAGGGTTTCTGAAGCGGATATTTTCGGTAGGCGAAGAGGAAGAACCGGTCAGTTTTTATCACCCCGGTGCCCAGTTGGATAATAAAGAAAAAGCGGCTGTGCTTTTTAAGGCATTAAAAAAATTGCCGAAAAATCAGCAGGTTGCTTTTACGCTGCATAAAATTGAAGGCTTGTCTTACAAAGAAGTATCGGAGATCATGGACACAAGCCTTTATGCGGTGGAATCTTTGATAGCAAGGGCTAAAACAGGACTGAAGAAAATACTGGAAGACTATTATCAATCATCCCAATAGATAAAAAATGGAAAAAAACAAGCTTGACAAACTGGTGGAGGAAACCCTCAACAGCATGGATGCTGCCGGCAGTGCGATGCCTGCTCCTTTTTTATTGACACGCATCCGGGCAAGGATGGATAGGGAATCAAACCCGACAGCCTGGGAAAAAATAGGCGCAATTCTTACCAGGCCACTGGTAGCATTTCCGGCGCTGGTGATGGTACTGGCGCTCAATTTCTGGATCATACGATCTTCTGTGCCGGATAACAGCAGCTCTTCTGCCTCCGATTACAGCAAAGTAAGTACAGACGATTATTCATTAAGTACAGCCACTTCTTTATTTGATTTTGAAAACGGACAACGATGATAACAAGACCTGACAGAAGTAAGTTTTTATTGCTCATTATTGCGGTGCTGTTGCTGGCAAACATTGGCGGACTTTATTTTTTCTTTAAGAATAAACCCGGCAGCGAAGCGCCCAAACCTCCTATGGACAGGAAGGAAGTAATGGCAAAATATTTGAAGGAAGAATTGAAATTCAATGATGCGCAGATGAAAAGTTTTGACAGCCTGTCGCAAATACACAAGCTGGCCACAGAACCTTTATTTGAAGGGCTGAAGCAGGAGAAGGAAAAAAGACTGCGTTTTTTGGCTGATAATAATTATTCGGACAGTGCTTTGCAGCAAGCCGTGAACCGTTCTGCAGAAAGGCAAAAGCAGCTGGATCTTACCATGCTGGGACATATCAGGAATATAAGGGCACTCTGTACACCGGCCCAGCAACAAAGCTTTGACACCGGTTTTTATAAAATGATGAAGCGGAACCGGCCGGATAAGAAGATGGCCAAACCCAACAATTAATAATTAACTTCACTACCCACTCAAAAAATTACAAACTATAAACAATAACAAATGAAAAAGCAAGTATTAGTTCTTTTCGCAGCATTGTTCCTTACATTGGGATCTGCTTTTGCACAACAACAGCGCATGACTGTTGATGAAAGAGTTGCATTGGCAATGGAGAAAATTGAAGCGAGCTTAAAACCTTCTGAAGCTGTTCGCTCCGGCGCAAAAACTGTTTTGGTAGAATTTTATACCAACCAGCAAAAAGCTATGGAAGAAATGCGTGCTTCCGGTAGTATGGACCGTGATAAAATGATGGAAGTTCGTAAAAAACTCAGTGATGAAAGGGATGCAAAACTGAAAAACATTTTCAGTGCAGAACAAATGACCAAATGGACAAACGAAATTGAACCAGGTCTTCGCCCGCAAAGGAAGACAGATGAAAAGGCAAAACAATAGTTAGCTTTTTTCAAAAAAAAACAAAGGGCCGCAATTTCTTGTGGCTCTTTGTTTTTTGAGCTGGTCCATGGACTATGGTCTATCGACCAGCTATCACCTTATCAATCCTTTCCTTTAAGTCTTCGTAAGCAGTAAATCCTCTCGCTACCATCACAAATTTCAGGTCACCCGTTTGTATAAAAACACAGGGATAGCCGGTTACCTGCAATTGCTTCATCAGCGAAAATTCATAGTAGGCCATTTCCTTGTATGCTTCGCTAGCCAGCTTTTCGTAAAATATTTCCGGCTGAATGCTGTATTTTTCTAACAGGTGGCGATAGGCTTCGTTGTCGGTAAGATCTCTACCTTCATAATGTAAAGCATATTGAAGATCTGCGGCAAATTCCACTGCACGTTCGGGATAATATTCTTTAAAGATACACATGGCAATGGCTGGCTTTTCCGAATTAGGATACCAGTCACTTTCATCAGGATTGTTGATATGCCATAAATAATCGCTGCCGAATTTAATACCCGTAAGTTCTTCCACATGATGATAAGCTTTGGAAATATAGCCTGCAGAAGCGCTGATATGCACTGGTTTTTCAGGAAGTATCATGCCGCCGCTCAATACCTCTGTATCCATCCTGTCTTTATACTCTTCTGCAATTTTTTTTATTACCGGGCTAAAACCATAGCACCAGCCACAATAGGCATCATAGCAATAAATCAAAATGGGTTTGTTCATAATTTCATTTTAAAAAAATACCCTGCCGGGAACGGCAGGGTACAAAATTAACGCAGTTAGGAACTTATTTTTTAGTCATTTTTATTTCCATCATTTTAAATTCTTTCCCGTCTGGGCCAGGACCATACATTTCAAATACATGGTTTTTATCATCTATTACCCTTAATACCTGCCTTATATCCATCATCTTATCGGTGCCGGCAGAAGGATCGATACATTTACCGGTTTGGGTAAGTGTTTTGGTTGCTTCATCCCATTTACCTTCTGTTGTCATAATGCCGGTCCCAACATTGTCGATCCAGGTGCTGATAAAAGTTTTTTTAGCGTTATCGTATGCCGTAGTGCTTTTTCCTTCAAATGGCATTCCCATCATGTCGCCTGTGTGAATGCTCTCCTGGTAGCGGCCACCCATGATCATTTTATTTACTGCCTTGCCTTTACTTTTTTCAGGAGGCGCACCTGGCGCATGCCATGTGGTAATATCTCCATCCCAGGTACCATCCCAGCTGGCCAGCATTTTGTGCATGTCACCTGGCGTACTGTAAGCTATCCAGTTTTTCATCATGGTGGCAGAATCTAAAGGCGCCGCAGGAGTTTCCGTGGAAGGAGTTGCAGTATTTGTTGCAGAAGTGTCTGCTTTTGCAGTTGCATCATCTTTTTTTGCTTCATTGTTGTTACAGCTAATAGCAGCCATCGAAATGAAACATGCAGCAATAATAAAGTGCTTCATATGAATTATTTTTAGGGGTATAAGATATGTAATAGATTCTTAATGTGCAAGTGTTATTTTAAATTGATAACCTATTCTATGAACCATGAACTATTATCTATCAGCACCCTGCTGTTTTTTCTGCTTATAAAACTTCTTAAACAGGTCAAGCGAAAATTTAATATTGCCGTCGCTGCCCGGCCGGCCACGCAGGTAAATGCTGCTG
Organism: uncultured Ferruginibacter sp.; assembly: GCA_964404845.1. GTDB lineage: Bacteria > Bacteroidota > Bacteroidia > Chitinophagales > Chitinophagaceae > Ferruginibacter. The sequence goes on from CAYOLS010000112.1 coordinate 4,229, forward strand.
CCCGTTTTGGCATCCAACCCTATATTTTCAGGCTTGTAATCATCCTTACGTTTTTTTAAATTTTTCAAGGGCACCTGTATACTGATATCCGTATTACCCTTCATACTGTACAACCCTTCCACGAATAAACTCAGTACGGTAGATTGTATCTCCATCCGGTTAATAGTGATCTCACGGCTCTTTACAATCAGCTTGTCTTTTAATTCTGCAAATTGTATATTATCAAAATCCCTTTTTTTGAAAATATAGTCCTGTATCTTTTTAATAGGTTCAAAGTTTTTAAGTGAACCATTCTTTAATGAAAAATCAATATTGCCCGTGATCGTTTCAGGCAATACTTTACCTGCATCGGTTATCAGCATATTGCTGTTGATATGAGCCGTGAGTTTGCCATCTATATTTTTTGAAGTGAGGCCGTCCTGCCCAAAATCATCAAAGGCATTGAATACGGACGATACATCTACATTGTTGAAATCAACATTCAGCGCTGCGACATTGGTATTGCTTTTTTGTTGTATAAGGCTGCCATTCATCTGCATACTGCCGCCGGCATGTTGCATAGATGCTTTGTTGAAAATGTAACGATCCTGTAACAATGTTACATCTGCCAATAAGTTGCTCGCATTAAATTTATTGTAATGAATATTGTTGGCCCTGAGCGTTACGTTTAATACACTTTCTTCCAGCAACTGGTCTATCTTGGATGCCACGCCCGCAATAGTATTTTTATTTTTTTTATGTTTTGATTGCTGCGACTGCTTTTGCTTTAATAAAAAAAGGAAAGAGTTAAGGTTGAGCGAAGGTGTAAAAATATTCCAGTCAATGATCGCTTTGTTCGGCGTAGTGTTCACAAGGCTCAGTAGTTGTTTACCTGTGCCATTCATCTGCACCAGTGTATTCAACACATTGCATTGCAGGTTCTCTACAAAAAGATTGGACTCTTTAAAACTGATCCTGCCTTTTACATTGTTCAATAAAACGTTCCTGGGATTGTAATTTATTTTTCCATCATTCAATTCTATGTAACCATTCAGCAACGAATTGGTCTTTTCGCTTCTTTGTATTGGCCCTTTGTATTGCAGGAAAATAGCTGCATTGCCGGCATCCAGGCTCAATGCATTGCTCTGAATAAGATCATTGAGCGCCGTTAAAGAAAAAGAAGAATGGAGATCGGTTGTAAGGATAGGGTCACTAAGGTTCAGTATCTCCAGCCGGGTCATGTTCACTGGCAAGCCATGCCATTTGGCTTCAAAATTATCAGCGATGATCCTGGAATTGGAATCATTTCTCGGCAGGCCGGGCGTTACCTCGTTGGTAAAAGAACCACTGAAGCTTGCTTCTTCAAAATCGAAAAATGGTGTGGCCAGGTTTGTTTTTTTTGCCGACCAGCTAAAATTAAGCAAAGGATCGCCGCCTTTTAATGGCCCGATGATAGAGGCGGAAGCATCCAATGGTTTGCTAAGCTGTACAATGCCCAGCGATTTTGCAATTTTTTCCGGGACAAATGAGCGGATCTTTTCGTACTCAATATTTTTTGTGTGAATGCGCAAAGAAAACTGCGGATTATTTTGCCCAAGGTCAAAGTTGCCACTGAGGTTAAACGGCCTGTTATCCAGCTTTATATTAATACTGTCAAACAAAAGGTGATGATCTTTTACCCGTAACTTAAAATCACCCTTCATGGATACATTCTTTAAATAAGGACCTTTGCGTGGATTAAAACCCAGCTGGCCGATATGAATAGCCGCTGAAGTTTTAAAGACCGTTTCACCGTTTTCCTGTTCCATATCGACATCCAGGTCATTGGCTGTAAAGTCATGCGATTTTTTTCTTTTGCGGTCATCTATCACCAGTCTCACATTGTTGAACCGGATACTTTCAAACTGGTTTTCTCCCTTTGTATCGTTGCCGGAATTATTGGGAGATTTTATTAAAACATTTTTGTTGCTGTAACCCGTACTATCAGTAAATAATATGATGGTAGCATCTTTTAGATTGACGCCGGTCAATGCCTGTTTTTTCATGAGCAGGTTATAGGCACTAACTCTTACATTCAGCTCACCCGCTTTCAGTAAAGCCTGCCCATGTTGTTTGTATAAGGAATCCGTGATCTGCACATCTTTTAGCGCCACCCCTATTTGAGGGAAGTGAGCAAAAAGGCTGATGTCTGCTTCCTTGATAGAAAGATCGCCGCTGATCCTTTGTTTAAGTAAGGAAACGATCTGCGCAGTTACCTTTTTCTTATTACTGCTCACATAGATGGCTGCAAAAATATACAGCAGCAAAAAAAGGCCCAGCAGGCCTATTGTTATTTTGGATGTTATTTTGAGAAATTTTTTCACGCTGCCGGTTTGCCGTTATGTATTTACCAAACAAAAGTCAATCCATAAACAGTGACTGCAGTATAAAAGCTAGTGCGCCTCCAACCAGCTATCACCAAATCCTACCTCCGCATCAGTAGGCACATCATTCGGTAACGCCATGGCAGTTTGCATACAGTTAAGAATTGCCGGTTTTATTTTTTCCAGTTCATCCTTGTGTACATCAAATACCAGCTCATCATGCACCTGTAACAACATTTTGCTTTTAAAGTTTTGTGCCCTCAGCTCTTTGTCAATTTTTATCATTGCCAGCTTGATCATATCTGCAGCCGTACCCTGTATTGGAGAGTTGATCGCATTTCGTTCTGCAAAACCACGCACGGTAAAGTTGGCGCTGTTGATATCCCTTAGCCAGCGCTTGCGACCCATCAGCGTTTCTACGTAACCATTCTCTTTAGCGAAGTTGATCGTGTCGTTCATGTATTTCTGTATGTTGGGGAATTGCAGTTTGTAGTTATCAATGATCTCCTTTGCCTCTGCACGGGGAATACCCAGGTTCTCAGCCAGGCCAAATGCCCCCTGCCCGTAAATGATACCGAAGTTCACGCTCTTGGCTTTGTAACGCATTTCCTTGGTCACATCTTTCTCATCCACATTAAATACTTTGGCAGCAGTGGCAGTGTGAATGTCTTTACCTGTTTTAAATGCCTCGCACATATTAGCATCAGAACTGATGGCAGCTACAATGCGTAATTCAATCTGCGAATAGTCAGCCGATATAAGCACATGGTCCGCATCCCTTGGCACAAATGCTTTTCTTATCTCTCTTCCTTTGTCTGTGCGGATAGGAATGTTTTGCAGGTTAGGGTTATTGCTGCTGAGCCTGCCAGTAACAGCAACGGCCTGAGCATAACTCGTATGCACCCTTCCTGTTTTTGGATTGATCAATAATGGCAATGCATCTACATAAGTTGATTTCAGCTTCGTTAATTCACGGAAGGTTAGAATATCATCGCAGATAGCATGCTGGTTAGCCAGTTTCAGCAACACATCTTCACCGGTGGCATATTGTCCGGTCTTTGTTTTTTTAGCTTTGGGGTCGAGCTGCAGTTTTTCAAACAACACTTCACCCAGTTGTTTGGGTGATGCAAGATTAAAACGAACGCCCGCCGCTTCATATACTTTTTCTTCGGCAGCTTTGGCATCCTGTTCCAGCTCTTTGGAATACGCATTTAAAAAATCAACATCTACTTTTATGCCTTCAAACTCCATATTGGTAAGTACTTTCACCAATGGATTTTCTACCTCATAAAAAACCTTTTCTACTTCTTTTGCTTTGAGCTGCGGAAGAAAAATATTTTTCAGCTGTAATGTTACATCTGCATCCTCTACGGCATATTCCTTTACTTTTTCAATTTCCACATCACGCATATTGCCCTGCGTTTTTCCTTTTTTGCCGATCAGTTCTTCAATATGGATCGGCTCATAACCAAGGTATTTGGCACTTAGTACATCCATGCTTCTTTTACCATCCGGCTCTATCACATAATGCGCCAGCATGGTATCAAAAGTTTTTCCTTTCAGCTCAACATTATACCATTTCAGCACAAGCAGGTCGTATTTTAAATTCTGCCCGATCCATGTCTTACTTTCATCATGAAACAAAGGTTTACACTGTTCCAAAATGATTTCTGTCGCTGCCCTGTCTGCCGGGCAGGGAATATAATAACCTTCGCCGGGCGTTACAGAAAAACTAAGACCAACCAGTTCTGCAAGGTTTGCATCAATGTTCGTGGTCTCCGTATCAAAACAGATCTCTTCCTGATCCGCCAGTTTTTTCATCAGGTCAGTAATAGCAGCCGGCGTGTCAACCAATATGTAATTGTGTGGTGTATTGTGCACATTCTTATCTACAACAGTGTAAGAAGTTTCTTCCTCTTCAGGTTCCGCAACCTTCGCTGATTTCTTTTCTGCAGCGGCAACAGGTTGTCCGAATAAATCCAGTTGGCCTGCATCTGTGGTTTGAGGTTTATCGTCCGTCGTTCCACCGATCTCTTCTCCCAAAATTCTCTTCCCTACTGTTTTAAATTCCAGCTCTGTAAAAATTTCTTTCAGCTCTTCTTTGTTCCATTCTTTCAGGCAAAAATCTTCTTCATGGAATTCAACCGGAACATCGGTGATAATGGTGGCGAGCTTTTTACTCATGATAGCCAGTTCTTTACCATTTCTTATTTTTTCGCCGAGCGCACCTTTTATTTTGTCCGCATTGTCTAAAATATTTTCCAGTGTACCATATTCCTTTAATAATTTGGCAGCCGTTTTTTCTCCTACGCCGGGAATACCGGGAATATTATCTACAGCATCGCCCATAAGCCCTAATACATCTATTACCTGGCTTACATTCTCAATGTCCCATTTGGCGCACACTTCCTTTGGGCCCATTATTTCCAGGTTGCCGCCCTGGTAAGGTGGTTTGTAAATATTGATATGCTCTGATACCAGCTGGCCATAATCTTTATCAGGTGTGACCATGTACACATCATAGCCTGCTTTCTCTGCCTGCTTTGCCAATGCACCGATCACATCATCTGCTTCGTAACCATCTTTTTCTATGCAGGGAATATTGAATGCCTTAATGAGCCTTTTAATATCAGGAACAGCTGTGCGAATGTCTTCCGGTGTTTCCTGCCTGTTGGCTTTGTAGTCTGCAAAATCCGTATGCCTTTCGGTGGGTGCCGCTGTATCAAAACACACGGCCATATGGGTAGGCTTTTGATTGTTGATGAGATCTGTAAGTGTATTTAAAAAACCAAACTGTGCATTGGTGTTTTTACCTTTTGTGGTGATCCTTGGACTGCGGATGAGCGAATAATAAGCCCTGAATACAAGGGCATAAGCATCAAGCAGGAATAATTTTTTTTGCATGTTACAAATGTAATTTTTTTTGATAGTAAAGCGCCAACACGATCATTGTTTATCTGTTAACAGGTAATGGAAAATTTTTTATGCTATCCTGGCTCATCAGATATACCTGTGATAGACCATCGGAAAGATATTATTACAAGAATATTTATAAGGTCATATTATGATCAACAACATAAAAAAAACAATGCATTGCATGATGTTTTTAAAATTGTTATAGATATCATAAAGTAATTCTACGTGAATTGCGGCTTCTTCGGCCCATGTTCGAAGTAGTTCTACGATACATGCAATAAAATCACAATTTCTTTGTGTTGTAAATTTTTAATCATGTATAAAGTTTACATGAGCAATTCATTTTTTGCTCATAGTTTGACTTCGCTTTTGTTGAGTCATTATGAATAAAATACTTTTTATATTTTATTTTTTTTGATAGACAAAATTTATGGTAGACATACTTTAAAAAGTACTACAAGAGATGCATCATTAAGGCTACATTTTTTTTTACTTTAATATCTTCTCTTTGTATTATCAATTTTGATTCCCAGGTCAAAAGCGAACCTCTGACTGTTATCTAATATCTTAAAAAGCTAATTAATGAAAAACCCCACTAGAAAAGCGTGTGCGCTTTTATGCGCCTTTATGTGCGCTCTTTTTTCAAACTTTGCTTACAGCC
>CAYOLS010000113.1:0-9921 GCA_964404845.1 uncultured Ferruginibacter sp.
AAGAAGGATAAAAAAGATCAAAGTATTCTTTGGTGAAATATAGCCAGCCATTTTTATCGAAATATTTTGCATGGTTCCTGCCGATGGTGGTCTGGAAATCCCGCTGCCATGGCGTGATCACTTCATGCAATGGTTCTGCCGCAGGTGCAAAATAATAAGGGCTATTGTAGTACTGCTCATGAAAATCCACGTGTATCTGCGGCATCCATTCCTGGTACCTGGTAAGCCGCTGTTGTGATTCCACCTGTGTCTGCCATGCCCAGTCCCTGTTCAGGTCAAAATTGTAATGATTGGTTCTTCCGCCCGGCCATGGCTCGTGGTGTTCTCTTGCGGCACGGCTGGCATCATAATGTTTGCCCACCATTTGGTTGTACCAGTTCACATAACGATCTCTCCCGTCGGGGTTCAGGCATGGATCGATCAGCACCACCAGGTTATTCAGCCATTGCTTCGTTTGTGCATTGCTGTTAGACAGCAGTTCATACAAAGTTTGCATGGATACTTCCGAAGAGCTTGCTTCATTGCCATGCACATTATAACTCAGCCACACAATGGCCGGGCCGTTCGTGTTGGCAGCACCTTTTTGCAAACCTGTCAGGCGCAGGTTATTCGTCCTGATATCTTCCAGCCGGCCCATATTTTCTGCAGAGCTTACGGTTGCCAGCAACAAAGGCCTTCCTTCATTCGTTTGTCCATAAGTTTCCAGTTTCATCACCTGCGGCATGGCAGCAGCGGCATGCTGGAAGTACTGTACTATTTTATAATGCGGCGTAAAACGCTCACCTAATTTATATCCTAAAAACTGTTCGGGACTTTTCAGCTGTGCAACGGCTGTAAGAGAACAAAGGCAAATTATCGCAATAAGATGTAGCTTATATTTCATACAATATATTATCCGGTGAAATTATTAAAAGAAATTTTAGTTTTGGTGAAATAACCCAATTCATGATAAAAAGGTATTTGCTTACACTCGCCCCCTTGCTGTTTACATTGATCGTTGCTGCGCAACAATTGCCTTATACCATCGATAAAAAATTTGAAGGCAGCAATGGTGCCGTGGTTTCTGCACATCCGTTGGCAAGCCAGGCCGGCCTGGATATATTGAAGCAGGGCGGCAATGCAGTAGATGCAGCCATCGCCACACAACTGGCTTTGGCCGTGGTATATCCCGGTGCGGGCAACCTGGGCGGCGGCGGGTTTATGGTAGCAGTACTGAAAGATGGAAAAACGATCGCATTGGATTACAGGGAAGCCGCTCCGGGCAAAGCTTTCAAAGACATGTACCTTGACAGTGCTGGGAATCCCATCACCAAATTATCGCTCGAAGGACCGCTGGCAAGCGGCGTGCCCGGCACGGTAGCGGGTTTATTTGCCAGCCTTAAATATGCAAAGTTGCCTTTTAAAAAACTGGTAGCACCGGCCATTCAATTAGCAGAAAAAGGATTTGCCATCACCGAATCGCAGGCAAGAAGTTTTAATGCAAGCAGGAACGATTTTTTAGCGAACAATAAGAGCAAGGTCGCTTTTGTAAAAGAAGGCAAATGGAAAGAAGGTGACCTGCTCATTCAGCCTGAGCTGGCAGCAACGCTCAAACGCATCAGCAGCAAGGGCATGAATGGATTTTACAAAGGCACTACCGCCAAACTCATTGTTGCCGAAATGAAAAGAAGTAACGGTATTATCAGTTTGGATGACCTGAAAAATTACAAGGCCAAAGAAAGAACAGCAACAAGGTTTAACTACAAAGAATATGAAGTGATCGGCATGCCCATGCCCAGCAGCGGCGGGTTGTTGCTGGAACAAATGCTGAAGATGATCGAGAAAAGAAATATCGGCGGCATGGGTTTTCAAACGGCCGCATCTGTGCAGCTGATGGTGGAAGCAGAACGCCGTGCCTACGCAGACAGGGGTACTTATATGGGCGACGCAGATTTTGTAAAAGTGCCGGTGGAAGTTTTAAGAAGCCAGGCTTACCTGGATGATCGCATGAAAGACTACGAACCTGGCAAGGCCGGCAGCAGCAAGATCACCAAGGAAGGTTATGTAAAGGAAAGCGAAGAAACCACGCACCTGAGCGTGGTGGACAAAGAAGGCAATGCAGTAGCTGTGACCACAACACTGAACGGCGGCTACGGCAGCTATACAGTAGTGAGCGGCGCCGGTTTTTTATTGAACAACGAAATGGATGATTTCAGCGTGAAGCCAGGCGCTCCCAATATGTACGGCGCCGTGGGTAAAGCGGCCAATGCCATTGCTCCCGGCAAAAGAATGCTGAGCAGCATGACGCCAACCATCGTTTTAAAGAATAAGCAACCCTATATAGTTGTAGGTACGCCTGGCGGCACCACCATTCCAACCAGCGTTTTTCAGAGCATCGTGAACCTGCTGGAATTTAATATGAGTCCCGATGATGCGGTAAACAAACCCAAGTTCCATCACCAGTGGCTGCCGGACGAAGTGTTCATTGAAAAAGGATTTAATGCAGCTACCGCAGATCAACTGAAAGCCATGGGTTATACACTTGCGTCCCGTGGGGGCATTGGCCGTGTGGAGCTGATCGTACTAACGCCGGGGCCTGAACGAAAAATTATTGCAGTAGCTGATGGCCGGGGCGACGATGCTGCCAAAGGCTATTGATATTACCCAAATACGCTATTTTTGCCGCAAACTCATTGAATGAAATACCTTTTAGCAGGAACATTTGCACTTGTAATGTCCTTTTCTTCCGTTGCCCAAAGCAAATTTGCCGTACAGGCGGGTTACAACCACAATACCGCCCGGGTGCACATCTCGGATGTAAAACAGCCTACGGGTTATGTACCGGGATTCAATATCGGGGCAAGATTTAAAACTTCTTTTGAACCACCATTACATTTTGTAGGCATGCTGTCGTACAATATGAGGGGTTATACGCTAAATCCGCTCCAGGGCGATACCAGCAAAATAGAAACGAGTATCCATTATATAGATATTGCTCCTTTGCTGAGCTTTGATATCAGCACAGGTGGCAAAAATCATCTCAGCATTACGGCCGGCCCGGTAATGGGTATTGCCTTCTCTGGCAGGCAAAAGACCACGGAGGCTGGCGTTACCACATCGGCGCCTATGAAGTTCAGTATGAACGAGAACTACGGTTACGCCAACTTTGCTATTTTCAGCGGCCTCAGCTATCATTTTGATAAAATGTTCGTAGAAGCTTCTTACCATCTTGGTGTCAGCAGCATCAACAATAATGAAGATATGGATAACACCAATATTAAGAACCGGGGATTTGCCATTAGCCTGGGCTATTGGCTCAAGTAAAGCCCTGAGAATGAAATGATAAAATTCGGCAGTCGGGGTAACCATATAGGCCGAATGGTTATTTTTACATCATATATCCATCGTTTTTCTGCAGAAGTTGCTCAACATATTAAAATGGGGTGCTCTTACCATCGTTTTCTGGTGTCTTTTGGCCTGGATATTATTATATGCCCTTCCTTCTTATTCCATTTATGTAGTCATCATTTTGCTGCTCGCTTGGGCCGCAGGCTGGCTCTATACTTTTCGCAAAACGGCTAAAAAAGTATGGTTCTTTTTATCCATGATCCTGTTGCTGCTTTTTTGCTGGGGCATTTTACAATTAGGCTTTGTACAGAATTTTCTTACATCAAAAGTTACGGCTGCCCTTTCCAAAGAATTAAAAACAAAAGTTACTCTACAAAAGATCGACATTGATTTTTTTGACCGGCTGGTGCTGAACGGCCTGATGATAGAAGACAGGAAGAAAGATACTTTGTTGTATGCAGGCGCCGCCAAAGTAAATATTACAGATTATTTTTTCTTTAAAGACAAAATAGTTTTTAAGAATGTAGGACTGGACAATGCGGTGATCAATATGAACCGCACCGATTCTGTCTGGAACTATCAATTCATAATAGATTATTTTTCTGGCCCGGGCAACAACAGCAAGAAAAAAGCGGGGCCTGATCTTTCTTTAAACGAGTTGCACCTCACCAATATCCGTTTTAATAAAATTGACGGTTGGGTCGGGCAGAACCAGGTAGTGGGCCTGAAAAAAATGGACCTGGTGATGGACAGCATGAACATCAACCGGAAGATGATCGCTATCAAAGACATTTACCTGGAAGAGCCGCTGTTCCTGCAGGCAGATTATGAAGGCAAAAAACCAAAAGTCCAAAACCTTACTACTACGCTCAACAAGATACCGATCGTATCTGCTTTTAAATGGAACAACTCAGGCTGGGTACTCAAGCTGGGAAGGTTGCAGATATTCAACGGTAGTTTTCAGAATGAAAAGGAAACTGCAAGAGATGTGTACAACGACCGCTTCGACGGGCAGCATATTTCTTTTAAAGAGATCAATGGTAATTTTTCCAATGTGCTTTTTTTAAAAGATACCCTGCATGCCACCATCGACCTGAATGCGAAAGAAAGAAGCGGCCTGCTCATTAAAAAATTAGCAAGCGATCTTAAGTTCACACCCGAGCTGATGGAATTTAATAAGCTCGACCTGCAAACCAATAAAAGCAGGCTGGGCAATTATTATTCCATGGGCTACGAATCCTTCAACAAGGATATGAGCAGCTTCCTGCACAATGTAACACTGGAAGCGAACTTTAAAGAAAGCGTATTGAGCAGTGATGACCTCGCCATTTTTGCACCCAATCTTTCCAACATGAAAAGGGTGTTTTACCTGGAAGGAAGGGCAAGGGGAACCATCGATAATTTTTCTACACGTGACATGAAGATAAGGACCGGCAATACTTACCTTGACGGGGATCTTTCCATGAAGGGCTTGCCGGATATTCAAACAACTTTCATCGACCTGCGGTCAAGATTGTTCCAAACAAATTACAACGAGTTGAGTTCTATTGTGCCTTCTCTGAAGAAAGTTACCAAACCTTCTTTGGCAAAGCTGGGCAGCATTAAATACACCGGTAATTTCACTGGCTTCATCAACGACTTCGTGGCATTTGGTAATATCAATACCAATCTCGGTAACATGCAGGCCGATCTTAACATGAAGCTGCCTTCCAATGGGCAACCCGTTTATTCAGGAACTATTTCTACTCCCGGTTTCCGGCTCGGTGAATTTATCGGCGATAATAATTTCGGTAATGTGGCGCTCAACGGTTCTGTAAAGGGCAGTGGCTTTACAATGGATAAGCTGAATACGAGTTTCAAGGGTAACATCAGCCAGCTCTATTATGGCGGCTACACTTATCGCAATGCTACTGTTGACGGCACTTTGAAGAACAAAATATTTGATGGTCACCTGGCGATCGATGATCCGAATATCAAAATAAAAAGACTGGACGGGCAGTTTAGTTTTGCCAACAAAGAATTATCCTTTAATGCAGATGCAGAGCTGGATTATTTAGATTTTAAAAGCCTCGGCATCAGCAAGGACAAACTTACACTGTCGGGCATTTTTAATTTGAACTTTACCGGCAGCAATATTGATGATTTCCTTGGAACCGCAAGAGTATACGATGCAACTTTGCAGCACAATGACAACAGGCTTTCTTTTGATTCGCTTACGCTGAAATCTTTTATACAGGACAGCGTGAAAAACCTGGAGCTGGAAACGAATGAACTGTATGCAAGATTGAATGGTAAATTCAATGTGCAGCAGTTACCCAATGCATTTACCGTATTTCTTTCCAGGTACTACCCTACTTATATCAAAGCACCGAACAAACAGGTGAGTGAACAGGATTTTGATTTCGAGATCAAGACCCGGGAAGTGGATGAATACATCAGCCTGTTCGATAAAAGGCTGAGTGGTTTCAACAATTCGGATATCAGGGGCAGCATCCGCCTCGGCACCAATGAGCTGAACGTAAATGCCAAAGTGCCCGAGTTTACGTACGATGGTAAAGTATTTACAGGTATTAACTTGATCGGCAAGGGAACAAAGGATACACTGTATGCTGATATCACAGCAGAAGATGTGAAAGTGAGCGACAGCATGAACTTTCCGGGCACTACCATCAAGCTCACGGCGCACAATGATGTATCGCTGATAAAGCTCAACACAAGTGCCAATAAAACCTTGAATGCAGCCGAGCTGAATGCAAGTGTACAGACCTTTGAAGATGGTGTGCGTATTCACTTCTTCCCTTCCGAATTTGTATTGAACAATAAAAAGTGGGTGCTTGAAAAAGATGGCGAACTCACGCTGCGCAAAAATTATCCTATTGATGCCAACGAAATAAAATTCGTGAGCGGCAAACAGGAAATTGTCATCAGCTCGCAGATGGAAGAAGAAACAAGCAATGTGAACCTGGTGGCCAAGCTGCAATCGGTCGTACTCGAAGATATTCTTCCCTTTTTTGTGCGCAAGCCCGACCTGAGAGGAACACTTACAGGTACTGCTGTTGTAAAAGATCCGTTTGGTAACCCGGTAATAAAATTTGATGGTGTAACAGATAGCCTTGTAATGGATGGCAGCTACATGGGCGTGGTAAATTTATCTGCTACTGCTGATACAAAGACAGGCATGGTGACATTCAAAACCAATACGGATGGTGATGACTATGCCTTCAATGCCGATGGTTATTACAATTACAAAGATTCTACCGGCGACAGGATGAATATTAATTTCCTGGGCGAACGCATAAGGCTGGAAGCATTGCAACCTTACCTTAAAACTGTTTTCAGCAAGCTGGATGGCGCTGCCAAAGGCAATCTTATCATAAAGGATAACGGCAAAGACAAATCGATCACCGGTGAAGTAACGATCGATACCGGCAGCGTAACGGTTGCTTACACGCAATGCAAATACCTTATCAGCAATGAAACGATCACTTTCGGTGAGAACAGCATTGATCTTGGTATGCTGCGGTTAAAAGATACTTTAGGAAATATCGGTACGGTAAGCGGAAGAATGGAGCATCATTTCTTTGATGATTTTTATTTCAGCAATATGCGTTTTGAGACCAGCAAATTGTTGCTGCTGAATACCACTAAAAAAGACAATATACAGTTCTACGGCAATGTGGTCGGCAGTGCGCTCATGACGATGAACGGCCCTACTACCGACCTGCGCATGAACATCGACGGTCAGCCGAGTTCTATTGACAGCAGTCATATTTACCTGCCTACCGGTGCAGAAGCACGGGAAGGTACCAAGATCGACTATATAGAATTTATACAGTTCGGTAGTAAGATGGACAATGCAACAAGCAATACCGAGGCATCTAATATTTTGGTGAACCTGAACATTACGGCCAATCCTGCCTGCAAGGTGGATGTGATACTGGATGAAGAAACAGGTGATATCATCAAAGCGCAGGGCAATGGCAAACTGAACATCAGCGTTGGTACCACAGAGCCTTTGAGCATTCGTGGCCGTTACGAACTGACAAAAGGTGAATACACTTTTAATTTCCAGACCTTCTTAAAACGCCCCTTCACACTGGACCAGGGTAGCATTACCTGGAACGGCGATCCGTATTTGGCGATCATCGACATAGAAGCACAATACCTTGCAAAGAATGTGGACATCACCAATATAACCGCCAACAAAGAAGTAAGGCGTAAAGCAGATATAGAAGTGAAGGCATTCCTGACCGGTAACCTGAAATCACCGCTCATAGATTTTGAATTTGAATTTGCGGGGAACACCGAAACGAGCAGGGATTTCTTTGCGGTAAAAAAACTGGAGGACTTTAAAAACGACAAGAACAATATGTACAAGCAGGTGGCGAGCCTGCTGCTGCTGAATAGTTTTATTTCGGAAGAACAGGCATTCCTTTCCGGTCAGAATACGTTTAATATTGCTGCAGGTACCGTTGGTGGTATCATGAGCAGCTGGCTCACCAATTTGTTCAATAAAGAGTTGGAAAGAGCGACCAAGGGTGTTATCTCTACTTATATCGACATTAATCCAACAGTCGATCTGCAGAACAGGGCCAACCAGCTGCAGGCCAATGTGCGTGCAGGTTTGAAGATATTCCTGAGCAGCAGGGTGAATGTATTGGTAGCAGGAAATTATGAATACAATAACCCTTATGTGCAATTAGATCGCAAAGGATTGTTCACGCCGGATATTTCTATTGAATGGCTGCTGAACAAAGATGGTTCACTGAGAGTAGTAGGTTTCAACCGTACGAGCATCGACTTTACGAGCAGCCAGCGCAACCGCTCGGGTGTGCAATTGGCTTACAGGAAAGATTTTGATAAGATCACTGATATATTCAAAAGCAGGAAAAAGATACAGCAGCAGGATTCTATAAAATATCGTGTGGTACCTGCAGATTCAACTTATATAAGGAAGCCTGCGACAACAAGTGTTTACAGGTAAGTAATATTTTCATTTTCCATCACAGCAGTCAACATATTTGTTGCACTTTGATCCCTCCACTCCCGCTCGGAAGCGTAACTGTTCCGTCGCTGCTTTTGCTTCTTTCAAATGATACGCTGCGCATCATTTGAATTTTGCCTATGGCAAAACCGAACCAAAAGAGGCTCCTCCACAGTTACTGATAAAATTGGAAAGGCTTTTCCTATCCCGGCTCAGCATCAGGAAACAGAAGTTGAAGCCACAGTAGTGCAAAAGCTACATCAGGGAACGATCGCACAAACGGGGTGTAATCGTTTGTGCGGGTCTTTTTTTAGTTCTTTTTTGCGTTAGTCCCGGTGACTATCGGGGGACAAGCAAAAATGAACAATACAAAAGAAGATAAAAAAGCCCGCTATAAGCGGGCAAAACAATTTTATTAATAACAGGTCTGACCTGCGGTGCCGCCCCTAGAGGCCGTTCAATATTTCATGCCCCAGCTTATCCCTTTTCGTAAACAGGTATTGCTTATTATGCGGGTTAGGCTGCATTTCTATTGATACGGTATCCACCACTTCCAGCCCGTAACCCAACAGGCCCGCACGTTTGCGGGGATTGTTGCTCATCAGCTTCATTTTGCTGATACCGAGGCTGCGCAGTATTTGTGCACCCACGCCATAATCCCTTTCATCCATACCAAACCCCAATTGCAGGTTGGCTTCCACGGTGTCCAGTCCTTCCTCCTGTAGTTTGTAGGCTTTTAATTTGTTCAGCAGGCCAATGCCACGTCCTTCCTGGTTCATGTAGAGCACTACGCCCTTGCCTTCCCTTTCAATATGTTCCAGTGCATGGTGCAATTGTTCACCACAATCGCAGCGAAGAGATCCGAGGATATCACCCGTCATGCAGCTGCTGTGTACCCTTACCAATACCGGTTCATCCAGCTTCCATTCGCCTTTTTTCATGGCAAGATGTATATCGCCGGTGTTTACCTGCCTGAAAGCGAGGAGCTCAAAATCACCGTATTTGGTAGGCATGTGCACACCTACTTCCCTTTCAATGAGGGATTCTGTTTTGAGCCTGTATTCTATCAGGTCTTTTATAGATATGATCTTGATATTAAACTTTTTACCTATTTCCAGCAGTTGTGGCAAACGGGCCATGCTGCCATCTTCGTTCATGATCTCCACCAGGGCGCCCGCAGGTTCAAATCCTGCCAGTCTTGCCAGGTCAATAGTAGCTTCGGTATGTCCTGCCCTTCTTAAAACGCCACCCTGCTTGGCTTTCAGCGGGAAGATATGCCCCGGCCTGCCCAGGTCTTCCGGCCTCGTTGCCGGGTTGATGAGTGCCTGTATGGTCTTGGCCCTGTCGTGGGCAGAAATACCGGTGGTACAGCCGTTCCCCAGCAGGTCGATGCTTACGGTAAAAGCGGTCTCATGCAAAGAGGTATTATCAGGCACCATCGGCTGTAATTGAAGCTGGGCGCATCTTTCCTCGGTTACGGAAGCGCATATCAGGCCACGGCCATGGGTACTCATAAAATTGATCACTTCAGGAGTCACATTGCGTGCGGCTGTCACAAAATCGCCTTCATTTTCCCTGTCTTCATCATCCACTACTATTAAAAGTTTTCC